>JANWKN010000089.1 GCA_025451355.1 Pseudolabrys sp.
AGGTCGGCGACGAGACCCGTTGAAAGCAGGCCGGCTGCGTTAACAAGAATATCGATGCGCTTTTCGGTTGTGGCAATTTCCCCGAAGACGCGCGTCACCTCAGCAGGATCACCGACATCGGCAACAGCGGATCGAGCCTGGTTGCCGCTTGTTGCGATTATCGAGGCCGCTTGGCGGCCAGTCTCAGCATTCCTGTCGACAATGCATATCTTGCAGCCTTCGGCCGCAAGCGCGCTTGCAATGGCCTCGCCGATGCCGGCAGCTCCGCCGGTGATGACCGCGACGCGACCTTTCAGGTTTAGGTCCATGATGATCGCGTCGCGGTTGAGCCTCGCTACTTGCTGTCGACAGCCATGTCTCGTTTATGCGCTTCGGTCATCGCAAAAACCGACAGCGCGCTGACGATACTGACCGCGAGCACGTACAGGCAGATCAGCCACGGCTTGTTGCCGCCCATCGGCAAAAGGGCGGTGGCGATGATCGGTGTCAGCCCGCTCGCGTAGATTCCGGAGAACTGGTAGACGAACGATATACCGGTATAGCGGACGCGAGTATCGAACAGTTCCGAGAACAGCGCGGCCTGCGGGCCGTACACGGCCGGATAGACGAACGCAAACGGGACTGCGATTGCGATCCAGATCATCAGCGGCTCTTTGGTTTGCATCAGCCAGAATGCCGGAAATGAAAGTATGCCGATCAGTATTCCGGCGACGCCGAACATACGACGCCGTCCGATCCTGTCGGACAAATTGCCGTAGATCGGCAGCATGACGATCATAATCGCCGATGCAATCATCACGCCGGCCAGTGCTGTTTGTCGGGGTAGGCCCAAAGTTCCTGCGAGATAGCCAACGACGAAGACGCCGAATATGTTGAAGGTCACGCCTTCAATGTAGCGGGCGCCCAGGCCGAGCAGGGTGTTCTTTCCGTGTGTTCGCCACAGCTCGAAAAACGGCACGTGGACGACCTTGTCGGACTCCTGGATGCGCGTGAAGGCCGGCGTTTCCATGATTTTCAAGCGGATATAGAGACCGACCGCGACCAGGACCGCGCTGATGAGGAAAGCTATTCGCCAGCCCCAGGAAAAGAATTCCGCTTCTGGCAGATATGACAACAGGTAAACCATCCCCGAGCTCAGCAGCAGGCCAGCTGGAACACCGATCTGCGGCCAACTCCCGTAGAAACCGCGCCTGCCGGCTGGAGAGTGTTCAACCGCCATCAGCACGGCCCCACCCCACTCACCGCCAATGCCTATGCCCTGAAAGATGCGAAGAAAGAGCAGCATGACCGGTGCCCAAATGCCAACGGTCGCGTAGGTCGGCAATAATCCAATCAGGAAAGTCGCGACGCCCATGATGAGAATGGTGAGAACGAGCACGGTCTTGCGGCCGATGCGATCACCATAGTGACCGAAGATAATGCCGCCGATTGGGCGCGATATGAACCCGACAAAGAACGTTGTGTATGCCAGCAATGTGCCGACCAACGGATCGAAGTTTGGAAAGAACAGCTTGTTGAATACGAGTGGAGTGACTACCCCAAACAAAAAGAAGTCATACCATTCAATCGTCGTGCCGATCGCGCTTGCGAAGGCGACGGTCCCGATCGACGTCCCGACGCCACCGGTTTTCGTTTTTTCCTGCATTGCCCTTCCCCCCGTTTTTACCGTGCAAACTCTAGCCTGTCGGAAGTTGTAAGATTTTCCGTGCCTCCGTAGCGTTTGCTGCGTGTCGTCCAAAATTGGCGCACATCGCCGCGAGACGCGCAACCAACTCACCGTTGCTGCGCGCTAAACGATTCTTGTCGAACTTGATATTGTCTTCCAGGCCTGTGCGGACGTGCCCCCCAAGCTCAAGACACCATTGATTGACTTCAAGCTGATGGCGTCCAATTCCGGCGGCCGACCACGTTGCATCGGGCATCAGCTCCTTGAGTTCCCCGATCAGAAATTCAAGCAGGTTGCGTCGGGCCGGCAGCGCGTTTGGAATGCCCATTACGAATTGAACCTGGCAGGGCCGCTTGAGTAGGCCAAGATCAACCATGTTCCTTGCATTATAGAGCATCGCCGCGTCGAAAACCTCGATCTCGGGCTTAACGCTGTATTCGAGCATTGAGCGTGCCAGTTGCTCAACGAGTTGCGGCGGATTTTCATAGATTTGTGCCGGAAAATTTACCGAGCCTGTGGCGAGCGAGGCCATATCGGGCTTGAGGTAGAGCATTCGCCCGCGTTCGTTCTGGCTTCGGCCGCGCCCGCCGGTTGAGAATTGAACGATCATCTTGGGGCAATGCTTGAGGATTCCTTCCCGGACCTGCGCGAAAAGCTCAGGATCGGAGCTGGGGCTTTCGTCGGGATTGCGCACGTGAATATGCACGACCGAAGCGCCGGCTTCGAAGGCTTCATGCGACGATTCGATCTGTTCGCTCGGCGTCACCGGCACCGCCGGCGTGTCAGCCTTGCGTGGAATGGCACCAGTGATAGCGACAGTGATGATTGCGGGGGTCGTCATGTCACCCGGCCTGCTGGACGAGATGGATCGATCGGATGTCGCGCCGCTGTGCAATTTCCTTAAGCAGGGTCACCAGCGGTGTTGAAGCCAGAGGATAGTTTGTCTTAATGGGTGCGGCCGCCTTCAGCGCGTCAAACTCGCGCCGAGCGTAGAAGGCAGCGAGCAAAAGATCATCATCGGACGCGAATGGGCCGCGTTCTTGCCGGATCTTCGGAATTCCCGGCTCCAAGAGATCGCCTGGCCGCGCCGATGTCGGCATGGCGCCATTGGTAATGCGGTCATAGAGATTGGGATCGATCGGGCCGGCAATCTCGCCGTAATAACCGAGCACGTATTTTTTAACTTCATCTGGCACCGTCGCATACCGTTCCTTTCCCATCAGGTTGAGGACAGCTTGGGTCATGACGAACTGAGCAAAGGGGCTGACGATGATCGGGTAGCCCAGCTCGCACCGCACGCGTGCAGCTTCCTCGAGAACCTCCGGCAGACGGTGCGCGATACCCAGTGGCGCGAGTTGCGATTTCAAATTGGACACCATGCCACCCGGCATCTGATGCTCGTAGTGAAACGCATCGTATTCAACAATGTTGCCGACCGGCTTGCCCTCGCGTTTCGCAATGTAGCGCAGGCGCTCAGCAACTTCGTCCACGGGTCGAAGATCGACCGGTACGTTGAAGCCATCGCGTCGTATGTTCTCGACAAACCATTCGGTGGCTGGATGAGATGCGCCATTGGCCAACGCAGACGTTGCTGTGTGGACCACATCCACGCCGAGTCCTACAGCGCGGCACGCGGTGTACGGCGCGAGGCCCGTAAGGCAATGCGAGTGCAGATGAAGGGGTAAAGTGCCGCAAGCGGCCTTGAGCGCAGGCACGAGTGTGTGGGCTCGTTCGGGCGTCAACAGACCGCTCGGATCCTTGATGTAAACTGCATCGACACCGAGCGACACAAGCTCACGGGTTTTGCGCGCATAATAGTTGTCGGTATGGACGGGACTGACCGTGTAAACGACCCCGCCAGCGGTATAGAGGCCGGCCTTTTTTGCCGCACGTACCGGCACCTGCATGTTGCGCATATCGTTGAGGGCGTCATAAGGCGTGTGATATCGAATGCCGTTGGCGAATATTCTTTCCGCCGTTAGTTCGACAATGTCGTCGGGAAAGAACTCGAACGTGAACAGGCTCTGTCCGCGCGTCATCACGATTAGCGGCGTCTGTTTGACCCAGCCGCTGAGAATACGCATTCGCTCCCAGGGATCCTCACGCAGGTAGCGCACACACACATCAAAGACCGCCCCACCCACGAGATCGATTGCCTCAAACCCGGCGCGGTCGAGGCGGAGCGCCAGATCCTCCATCATTGCCGTTGTCATACGCGTCGCCCACAGGCACTGGTGCGCATCGCGCAATGTCACGTCGACCAGATTGATGGTTCGTTTGCCACCCATCAGAGTGTCACCGATCGCCAGTTGTCCTCGATCCAACGCGTGTGGACCTCACCGCGCGCAAATTCCGGACGCTGCAGAAGCCGCGCATGGAACGGAACGGTGGTCTCGAGTCCGGACACTTGAAACCGGGCCAGTGCCGCTTTGGCAACTTCCATGGCTGCCACCCGATCGGGCCCCGTGACAATGAGCTTGGCCAACATGGAATCATAGTAAGGGGGCACGGCATAGTTTTCATACGCGTGGCTGTCGACACGAATGTCACGTCCGCTCGGCGGACGCCAGCGCTTGAGAATGCCCGGCGCGGGCCGGAAGTCGTGCGCTGCGTCTTCCGCGTTGATACGGAATTCGATCGCCGCCCGTCCCTCGGAGAATGTCGAGCCAAACGAGAGCTTTTCGCCGGCGGCAACCCGAAACTGCTCAATCACAAGGTCGATGCCCGTGACCATTTCAGTAACAGGATGCTCGACCTGAATCCGGGTGTTCATCTCAATGAAGAAGAATTTGCCGCTTGCAGGGTCGAAGATAAATTCCACCGTTCCGGCGTTGACGTAGTTGAGCGCTTTGATCAAGGCGACAGCGGCCTCTGCCATGCACTCGCGCGTCGGTTGATCGAGTGCCGGCGATGGGGATTCCTCGACAAGCTTTTGATGGCGCCGCTGCACACTGCAGTCGCGCTCGCCAAGATGCACGTGGTTGCCGTGGTGATCGCCAAAAACCTGAATCTCGATATGGCGAACCTGCGGGAAAAAACGTTCGAGATAGATCTCTGGGTTTCCAAATGCCGCTTTCGCTTCAACCGAAGCCTGCTCGAATTGCGCAATAAAATCTTCGCCGCCCGTCGCAACCCGCATGCCGCGCCCGCCGCCGCCACCGCTTGCCTTCAGCAGGAGCGGAAACCCGAGATCGCTCGCAACAGCGTGCGCAGGCCCTGCCGATGTGAAACCCTGTTCCGAGCCCGGCACAATCGGGATTCCGATAGCGGCAGCGGTCTGACGCGCCGTGACCTTGTCGCCCATTCGTGAGATGCACTCACTGTCGGGACCGATGAAGGTCAATCCGGCCTCGTTGCAGCGCTCCACAAACGTACTGTTTTCGGCCAGAAAGCCATAACCGGGATAGATCGCGTCACACCCCATCGCGATCGCCGTTTCAAGCAACGCAGCTGCGTTGAGATAGCTTGCGGCCGCCGCTGGTGGGCCAATACATATCGCATGATCGGCCGCCCATCGGTGAGGCGAATTCGCATCGGCAGAAGAAAAGACAGCGAGGCTTTCGTAGCCCAGCCGACGGCAGGCGCGGATCGCTCGCAACGCGATTTCGCCGCGATTGGCGACCAGCACTCGCTGCATCGCTCGCCTCTCAGTTGTGCCGTTCACCTGGCAGGTGAACAGCACAACTGTCGCACTGGATAAATTCATATTGCAAGACGTTTTGTTTCGGTTTTTGATACTTCCCCATGCAGTCTCCACTCGACATCCAGCCGTCGAACAACGACCGGCTTGGCGAACGGCGGACCTCTCTCGCGGAACAGCCGTCGAAGACATTTCCCACCGTCAAGGCTGTCGCAATTCTAGAAACAATGGCGACCGCCCGGCGCCCTCTCGGCGTGTCGGAGTTGGGCGCGCTGCTGGGTCTTCCCAAGCCGACAGCGCACCGCATCGTGCGAATGCTGGAGAGTGAAGGCCTGTTACAGCGCGAGCCGGGAAGCCGCAGGTTCGTGCCGGGCGCCCGAATGGTGCAACTCGGATTGGGCATCGTCGCCGCTTCAATGCTACGTGCACCGCGCCACGCGATCCTAGAGGCGCTCTCGCAGAAAATCGGCGAGACCTGCAATTTCGGGGTGATGACCGGGAGTCATGTGGTCTATCTCGACCGCGTGGAGTCTGCGTGGCCCTTTGGGTTGCGCTTCGAGCCGGGTTCGCGCGTGCCGTTGTATTGCACATCCATGGGCAAGCTCTTTCTGAGCCAACTGCCCGCGCAAAAACGCGCGCTGCTGCTGCGATCGATACCCCTCTACCGTTATACCAAAAACACCATTACCGAGCTCGCAAACCTGGAAGCCGCGCTCGATACGATCCGGGCAACCGAGATTTCAACTGACAATCAAGAATTTCTGGCTGGGGTTGTATGCGTGGCCGTTCCGGTGTGCTCGCCGGGCGGGCAGCGGGTCGCTGCACTCGCCATCTCCGCGCCACTTGCACGGATGTCGCTAGAACAGGGCTTGCGCCATGTTCCACTTCTGCGGGCAACAGCGGATCGATTGACAGCGACCATCGATACATCGGGCGACGATCCGAACGAACGGGAGCGCCCGTGAGCCTGACTTACGATGAGATCGCCGAGGTCATAAAGCTCATCGACAGCAGTTCCTGCGATGAGCTCGTTATTGAAACAGGCGATATGAAACTTGTGGTGCGCCGGAATGGCGCCCCTGCGGCGGCTGCCGCCGAATATACCGAGCGCGGCTCTGCGCCCGTTAAGGTGGCCCCGATCTCGGCGCGCGACACGCCCGCGGCCGCGTCAAAGGTCGAAGCGGCTGCGGGCCAGGTCGAGATAACCGCTCCAATGGTCGGGACTTTCTACCGAGCACCCAATCCGGAAGCGCCGCCGTTCGTCGAAGTCGGCAGTGTCGTGCGTATAGGCCAGCCGCTTTGCCTGATCGAAGTGATGAAGCTTTTTACAACTATCAACTCCGAGGTCTCCGGCCGCATCATTCAAATCGGCGCAGAGAACGCCGAACTCGTCGAATACGGCCGCGCGTTATTCGTCATCGAGCCAGCCTAATCAGGAAC
>JANWKN010000090.1 GCA_025451355.1 Pseudolabrys sp.
AATCCGAAGACGCTCGCAAAGCCGCCGGGCTACAGCTACGTCGTCGAGGCCACCGGGCCAAACAGGCTGATATTCATCGCCGGCCAGCTCGGGCTCGACCTGGAAAATACACTGGTGGGGTCGCCGGGCGAATTTCGTGCTCAGGCGGATAAAGCAATCGAGAACCTGAAGCTCGCGCTGGCCGATGCCGGCGCGACCCTCAAGGACGTGGTCAAGATCAACAACTATCTCGTCGACATGTCGCACATCTCGATCTTCCGCGAGGTGCGCGACCACCACTTCAACATGGCGGCCCCGCCCGCAAGCACGACGGTCGCGATCTCTCAATTGGCGCGACCGGGCGCGTTGTTCGAGATCGAGGCGATCGCGGTGCTGCCAGCGAAGGGTGCGAAAGCGGCGAGGGCGAAACCGGCCGCACGGCGCTCCGGCAGCAAGGTCAAGGCGCGCAAGAAGCGCAAGTAGGCACCGTTGGTCGCTTTCCAGGCCTAGTGCGCCTCATCCCAGTTGTCGGCGGCGCGGGCGTCGACCTGAAGCGGGGCGTGCAGCGCCACGGCAGGATCGGGCGCGCTCTGCATCACACTCTTGATGATTGGCAGTGTGCGCTCGACTTCTTTTTCCGGGACCTCGAAGATCAACTCGTCGTGCACCTGCAGAAGCATTCGCGCATTGAGCTTGTCTTTTTGAAACTCGGGCTCGATGCGGATCATCGCGCGGCGAATGATGTCGGCGGCTGAGCCCTGCAGTCGCGCATTGATCGCGGCCCGCTCATTGAAAGAGCGGATCGACGGATTGCTGGCCTTGATGTCGGGGTAGTGGCATTTGCGGCCGAACAGCGTGAGCACGTAGCCGTGCTCCCGGCAGAATTCGCGCGTCTCGTCCATGTAGTCGCGGATGCCCGGGAAACGCTCGAAATACTTCTTGATGTAGGCGCCGGCTTCCTTGCCCTCGATGCCGAGTTGCGCGGCTAGTCCGAAAGCCGAAATGCCGTAGATGATTCCGAAGTTGATTGCTTTCGCGCGCCGGCGCACTTCAGCCGGCATGTCCTTGACCGGAACGCCGAACATTTCCGACGCGGTCATGGAGTGGATGTCGACGCCGTCCTGAAACGCTTTGCGTAAGGTCGGCACATTGGCGACTTCCGAAAGCAGTCGCAGTTCGATCTGCGAGTAGTCGGCAGAGACGAGCTTCATTCCCGGCGCTGCCACAAAGGCGCGACGGATCTTGCGGCCGTCCTCGGTGCGGATCGGGATGTTCTGCAGGTTGGGCTCGGAGGATGAGAGCCGGCCGGTCGATGTCGCCGCGAGCGCGTAACTCGTGTGGACGCGGTGCGTCTTCGGATTGACGTAGTTCGGCAGGGCTTCGGTATAGGTTGAACGCAGCTTCGAAACCTGCCGCCAGTCGAGAATAACTTGCGGAAGCTTGTGGCCTTGCTCGGCCAGTTCTTCCAGCGCGCGGGCGCCGGTCGACCATTGTCCGGTTTTCGTTTTGGTGCCGCCCGGCAATCCCATCTGACCAAACAGGATGTCGCCCAGTTGTTTCGGGCTGCCTGGGTTCACCTGCGTTCCGGCAATCTTATTGATGTCGCGCTCGAGCGCCGCCTGCTTCTTGCCGAAGTCATTGGAGAGTTGCGACAGAACGCTTGGGTCGACCGAGATTCCGCGCTCTTCCATGCAAGCAAGCACGCGCGGCATTGGCCGTTCCAGCGTTTCGTAAACACCGGTCACCTTCTCGGCGACCATGCGCGTTCGCATTGCCTGCCAGAGACGAAGGATGATGTCCGCATCTTCCGCCGCATTGCTTGCGGCGCGGGCGATCGGTGTCGCCTCGGGCGTGAACAGCGCCTTTTCCTTGTTTTTTGCATCGATAAAGCGGGAAGGGCTGCGGCCGAGATATCGCGTTACGACGCTGTCGATGTCATGTGAGCCTTTGCCCGCGTCGAGCACATATGACATGAGCATCGTATCGTCGATGGTTCCGAGGCGAATGCCTCGGCCGGCCAGGACCAGCCAGTCTCGTTTCACATCGTGACCGACTTTGACGATGCTCTGGTCTTCGAAAACGGACTTTAGCGTCGCATGGGCGTCACGCTCGGCGATCTGTCCATTGCAGAGCTTGGCGGCGAACAGACCTGATGCTTCTCCTTCGCTGGCGTCGCGATGGCCAAGCGGCAGATAGGCTGCCTCGTTCGGCGAGACGGCCAGCGCCATGCCACAAAGCCCCGTCTGCATCGGATCGAGGCTGCTCGTTTCCGTCTTGATTGCCAGGACGCCTGTCTCGTGAGCGCGTGCGATCCAATGTTTCAGACGGTCAAGCGTTTCGATCGTTTCGTACTTCCCGGGATCGATCTTGCTTGCGCGCAGGGCTTCCAGTCGCCGTTCGGAAAGCGAGATTGGTGTCAGCTGTGCGGAGCCCGGGCCCGGTGCGGGCTTTCTCCTGGTGTGGGCGGGGGCAACAAGGGGAAGCTGTCCCTGTCCACTGGTGCGACCGGTCTGGACGGATGGCATCGGCGTCGATGATGCGGCTGCCCCAGTTTCGACCTGGCTTGCATCGACGCCCGCCTTCTCGGCGACGCGTTGCATCAACGTCTTGAAACCCATCGCCTTGAGAAACGTGATCAGCGCTTTGTAGTCAGGTTCTCGGACCCCGAGGTTTTCGACCGACACATCGAGAGGCACCCGATCGTCGAGGGTGACGAGTTTTTTCGAAATACGCGCGGCCTCGGCATTGTCGACGAGCGCCTGGCGGCGCTTGTCCTGCTTGATCTCGTTTACGCGCTTGAGCAGTGTTTCGAGGTCGCCGTATTCGCCGATCAGTTGGGCAGCGGTCTTCACGCCGATGCCCGGCACACCGGGCACGTTGTCGGTTGAATCGCCGATTAGCGCCTGCACCTCGATGACTTTCGCCGGGGGGACGCCAAATTTTTCGATGACCTCGGGAACGCGGATGCGCACGTCCTTCATCGTGTCGTACATGACCACGCACTCGTTCACGAGCTGCATGAGGTCCTTGTCGGACGATACGATGGTGGCGGTCGCGCCCGCCTCGCAAGCGATCCGCGCATAAGTTGCGATCAGGTCGTCCGCCTCGTAGCCGGCTTGCTCCAGGCACGGAATCTCGAAGGCGCGCACCGCGTCGCGGATAAGCGGAAACTGTGGAATAAGATCGTCGGGGGGCGGCGGGCGGTGCGCCTTGTATTCCTTGTACATCTCCGTACGGAAGGTCTTCTCTGATTTGTCAAAGATCACCGCGAGATGCGTCGGTCGTTCATCCGGCTTCATCTCCTTGAGCAGCTTCCAGAGCATGTTGCAGAAGCCGTAGACCGCATTGACATGCGTGCCATCGGCGGTGCGCGGCTCGAACCTGATCGCGTGATAGGCGCGGAAGATGTAACCGGAACCGTCCACCAGGAACACGTGATCGCCCTTTTTGACCGGTCGGGACGCGGCCATTGTCGAGGTAGGGGCTGGCGCGGCTGTTTTTGTTTTAGGGGTGGACTTTGCGGACGCTGGCATGGGCGGAATGTGGGCCCGGAAGCAGCGTTAATCAATCGGCCAGAATATTCGGCCACAGAAAATGCGCATCAGCAGGCGCCTCTCGCCACTGGGGGGTGGCTTCTGGTATGCAGGCGCGGTCCGGCATTGACCGGAGGCGGTTTGTCACCTTCACGATGGATTTCACATGCGCGTTGCCATGATCGGCACCGGCTATGTCGGCCTTGTTTCCGGCGCTTGTTTTGCCGATTTCGGCCATGAGGTCGTTTGCGTCGACAAGGACAAGGCGAAGATCGCGGCTCTCGGCCGTGGCGAGATGCCGATTTACGAGCCCGGCCTCAATGACCTGGTCGCCAACAACAGGCGCGCGGGCCGTCTCAAATTCACCACTGAGCTCACCGACGCGGTGGCCGCGGCCAACGCGGTTTTCATCGCGGTTGGTACGCCCTCGCGCCGGGGCGACGGGTTCGCGGATCTCAGCTTCGTTCATGACGCTGCGCGCGAGATCGCGCGGGCGCTCGATGGTTTCACCGTCGTGATCACCAAATCGACCGTGCCGGTCGGCACCGGCGACGAGGTCGAGCGCATTGTTCGCGAGACGCGGCGCGATGCCGACTTCGCGGTTGTGTCCAATCCGGAGTTCCTGCGCGAAGGCGCCGCCATTCAGGACTTCAAGCATCCCGACCGGATCGTCATCGGTACGACCGACGCGCGCGCGCGGGAGGTCATGACCGAACTGTATCGACCGCTTTATCTGAACCGTTCCCCCATTCTTTTTAGCGAACGGCGCACTGCCGAGCTGATCAAATATGCGGCCAACGCGTTCCTCGCCACCAAGATCACCTTCATCAACGAGATTGCCGATCTCGCCGAAAAAGTCGGCGCCGATGTGCAGGAGGTTGCGCGCGGGATCGGGCTGGACAATCGGATCGGATCGAAGTTCCTGCACGCCGGCCCCGGCTACGGCGGCTCCTGCTTTCCCAAGGATACGGTCGCGCTCATCAAGACTGCGCAGGATCACGCCTCGCCGCTGCGCATCGTCGAGGCTGTTGCCGCCGTGAACGATGCGCGCAAGCGCGCGATGGCACGAAAAGTATCGGCCGCGCTTGGCGGCGAGTTGCGCGGAAAAACCGTCGCGATCCTCGGTCTCACGTTCAAGCCGAATACCGACGACATGCGCGAGGCGCCGTCGATTCCGCTCATCACGGCGCTGCAGGACATGGGCGCGAAGGTTCGCGTCTACGATCCGGTCGGCATGGAGCAGGCCAAGAGCCTTATCGGCAACATCACCTTCTGCAACGACTCTTATTCCTGTGCGGAGGGTGCCTCAGCGCTGGTGATCGTCACGGAATGGGAGCAATTCCGTGCCCTAGATTTCGATCGGTTGAAGGGCGTGATGGTGCAGCACGTTCTGGTCGACTTGCGCAACGTTTACCGGCCGGATGATATCACCCGTCACGGCTTTGTTTATGAAAGCATCGGACGGCCGCGGAAATGACGTCTGCCAGCGTCCCCTTTGATAGAAGTTGTTGTCCCCCGCGCGAGCGGGGGACCCGCTAATCATCTCCATCGCTGTTTGTTTCGTGGCCACCGGTTCATCCGCCTATCCGGATGACGACGAGAATCATGCAAACTTTCGATACATCCCTGTCGATCGATGCTGCGCTGCCGCAACTTACCGCGGCGCTCGCCGGTAATGATGCGGCTGTGCTGGTCGCCTCGCCCGGCGCCGGCAAGACGACACGCGTGCCGCTTGTGCTGCTCGACGAGCCGTGGGCGAAGGATAAAAAAATTCTCGTGCTGGAGCCGCGCCGGCTGGCGGCGCGGACCGCCGCCGCGCGCATGGCGTCCACCTTGCGCGAACAGGTCGGCGATACCGTGGGCCTGCGTGTGCGCTTCGATTCGAAAGTCACAAAGCGCACGCGTATCGAGATCGTAACCGAGGGCGTATTCACGCGCCTTGTTCTCGAAGACCCCTCTCTCGATGGCGTCGCCGCGGTGCTGTTCGACGAATTCCACGAACGGTCGCTGGATGCCGATCTCGGACTGGCGCTGGCCCGCGATGCACAGCTGGGTCTGCGACCGGATCTCAAGCTGTTGGTGATGTCGGCGACGCTCGACGGTGCGCGGGTTGCCGCGCTGCTCGGCAATGCGCCGGCGGTCGAATGCGAGGGCCGCGCGTTTCCGGTTGAAACCCGTTATCTGGGCCGCGATCCCCGTGGGTCGATTGAGCGTCAGGTGGTGGATGCGGTGGAACGCGCTCTGCGTGCCGAAACCGGCTCGCTGCTGGTGTTTCTGCCGGGCGCCGGTGAGATCCGCCGTACCGGTGAGTTGCTGAAGGAGCGCTTGCGCGAACCGAATGTCGACATTGTCGAACTCTTCGGCGCCCTCGATGCTCGCGAACAGGATCGCGCGATTTCACCCTCGCCGACGGGGCGGCGCAAAGTCGTTTTAGCAACCTCGATTGCCGAAACCTCGATTACCATCGAAGGTGTTCGCGTCGTCATCGACAGCGGACTGGCGCGGGTGCCGCGCTACGAGCCGGATGTCGGCCTGACGCGATTGGAGACCGTGCGGGTCTCGCGCGCGGCCGCCGACCAGCGCCGTGGCCGCGCAGGCCGCACCGAGCCGGGCGTCTCTTACAGGTTGTGGGACGAGCCGCAGACGGGATCGCTCGAGCCTTATACGCGGCCGGAAATATTGTCTGCGGACCTGTCGTCCTTCGCACTCGATCTCGCCCAATGGGGCACGGCCGACACCGGCCAGCTCGCATTTCTCGATGTCCCGCCGCAGGCCGCTTTGAACGAAGCCAAAACCTTGCTCAGTGAAATTGGTGCCATCGACGAGAAGGGTCGCATCACAGAGGAAGGCCGCAAGCTGCGAGCATTACCACTGCCGCCGCGACTGGCGCGCATGGTTGTGGACGCAGCGGCGCAAGGCGCGGGCGAAACGGCCGCTGCAATCGCCGCCGTTCTCACCGAACGGGGGCTCGGCGGCAACGACGTCGACCTCGGCCACCGGCTTGAAAACTTCCAGCGCGATCGATCAAGACGTGCCGAAGATGCGCGCGCGATGGTGAGACGTTGGGCGGCAACGGCCGGCAACAGGAAGAAGGATAACGGAGATTCTCCCGGCGGGTTCCTCGCGCTGGCTTATCCCGATCGCGTCGCCAGGAGTCGTGGGGGCGGCGGTGGTGCATTTTTGCTTGCCAATGGCCGCGGCGGCATTATCGACCCCGCATCGTCGCTCGCGCGCGAATCATATCTTGTCGTCGCGGAGCTTGCGGGTGCCGCGGCCGCAGGACGTATCGTGTTGGCGGCGCCGATTACGCTAGAGGAGATTGAACAACGTTTCTTCGACCGCATCGAAGATCGCGAGTTTGTGACCTTCGATGCAACGTCCGCTTCGCTGCGCGCGCGACGTGTCCGCCAGCTCGGTGCATTGATTTTGACCGAGCAGACCCGGCCGGTCGCGCCGGATTCCGAAAGCGCCAGATTGTTGGCCGAGGGAATTGCCGCCTTGGGGCTGCACAGACTGCCGTGGAGTAAGGCGCAGCTTCAATTGCGCAATCGCGTGATGTTCCTTCGGCGCGCCGAGGGCGACGAATGGCCCGACCTGTCGGATGGAGCGCTGTCAGGCACGGCAGCCGAATGGTTGGCACCATTCCTCACGGGAAAGTCTTCACTGTCGCAAATCGGCGCCGATGATCTTGCCGCGGTACTCGCAGCCTTGCTGCCGTGGAATCTGCGCAAGCGGCTCGACGCCGAGGCGCCGACACATTTTTCTGCTCCGTCCGGCTCGCAGGTGCCGATTGACTACGAAGCGGAAGCAGGGCCGAAACTTTCGATACGCGTGCAGGAATTGTTCGGCCTTGCCGTGCATCCAACGATCGCAGGAGGGCGCGTGCCCCTGCTCATTGAATTGCTTTCGCCGGCGCATCGGCCGGTGCAGATGACGCGCGATCTGCCAGGATTCTGGCGCGGGAGCTATAGAGATGTAAGAACAGATCTGCGCGGCCGGTATCCGAAGCATCCGTGGCCCGAAGATCCATTGACAGCACTGGCAACGCGTCGCGCCAAGCGGCCCGGCCAATAGTTACAATTGTCGTCAATCGAGTTACCGAGCGCTCACCATGCGCAAAAGCGCGCGCGGGATTTCGCATACGTTAAGCCCGCTTTGATTCTGACATGGCACGGTAGCCGCCGATCATTGGGCTTTGTCATGCGTCAACTCTCTTCGCCGTCGTCTTGGTCGTCGCCGGAAGCTATGCGGCCCGGTTTGCCGACCGCGCGGTCGAAACGCGTACCGAGCCTCAGGCCGCGGTCGTCGAACCCGCAATTGAGTTACTTGAACCAAGCACTTCGGGCCGCACCCTGATGCTGCAAAGCGATCGTCAGGGCCATTTCCAGGTCGAGGCGAGGGTCGAAGGGCGATTTGTCGATTTCGTGGTCGACACTGGCGCGTCCCTGGTTGTCCTGCGCGAGTCGTCCGCCGCGTTGGCGGGCATTCGTATGAGTCCCCGCGACTACACGACTACTGCAGTCACCGCCAACGGCAGGATAAAGGCCGCGCCCGCCAAGATTGATCGCATCGAAGTCGGCGGGATCACAGTCTACGACGTGCCGGCCATGGTCTTGCCCGACGAGGTTTTGTCCAAAAAACCTGCTCGGTGTCTCATTCCTGTCGCGGCTCAGGCGCTACGATACGCCAACGGCCGCTTGTTGCTCGAACAGTAGTTCGTTGCCCCTCGAAATCGATGCGGAGCGCTTTCCGCGCCTCTTCCGTTAGGGTATGGGATTTGCGCCCTTAACCCGAGGATCTGATGTTTCCGACGCCAAAACCTGCGCTCACGCCGAATACATATGCCTATGAATCCTCGCCGCTGGTGAAGCCGACCGGCTTCCGTGAATACGACGCGCGCTGGCTTCTGGAAAAAGAAATCAATCTGATGGGCGTCCAGGCCCTCGGTATCGGTCTCGGTACGCTCATTCATGAGCTCAACGTGAAACCTGAAATCGTGACCGGGCACGATTTCCGAAGCTATTCGTCGTCGGTGAAAATGGCGCTCATTTCCGGCCTGATGGCGGCGGGCTGTAAGGTCCACGACATAGGCCTAGTGATTACGCCGATGGCCTATTACGCCCAGTTTGAGTTCAACGTGCCTTGCGTCGCGATGGTGACGGCATCGCACAACGACAACGGCTGGACCGGCGTGAAGATGGGAGCCAACCGACCGCTGACGTTCGGGCCGGTCGAGATGAAGCGGCTCAAGGAAATCGTCATGGCGGCGAAGTTCGATTTCCGGGCCGGCGGCAGCTACGGGTTCGTGCAAGATTTTCCCGAGCGCTATATCGCCGATCTGACCAAACGACCGAAGCTGAAGCGCAAGCTCAAGGTTGTCGCTGCGTGCGGCAATGGCACCGCCGGCGCGTTCGCACCACGGATATTGCAGGCGATCGGATGCGAGGTCGTGCCGCTCGACTGCAATCTCGACCACACTTTCCCGCGTTACAACCCCAACACCGAAGACATGAAAATGCTGCACGCGATGCGCGACGCGGTTCTGGTCAATCGGGCCGATGTTGCGCTCGGCTTCGACGGCGATGGCGATCGCTGCGGCGTGGTGGACAACGAGGGCGAGGAAATTTTTGCCGACAAGGTTGGCGTCATGTTGGCGCGGGATATGTCGACCATGCACCGGAACACGACATTCGTGGTGGATGTGAAATCCACCGGCCTGTTCCTCACCGATCCGGTGCTGAAGGCCAACGGCGTCAAGGTCGACTACTGGAAGACCGGTCATTCCTACATCAAACGGCGGGTCAATGAGCTCGGTGCGATTGCCGGTTTCGAGAAGTCGGGACACTTCTTTTTCAACAAGCCGTTTGGTCGCGGTTACGACGACGGCATGATCTTCGCGCTCGCGGTGTGCGATATGCTTGATCGCAATCCGGACAAGAGCATGGCCGACTTGCGCAAGGCGCTTCCGAAGACCTGGGGTTCGCCGACGATGGCACCGCACTGCGACGACGAGAAAAAATATGCGGTGGTCGACGCGGTGGTGAAGCACTTTGAATCTGCCAAGGCGGAAGGCAAGAAGGTCGCCGGCCAGCCGATCCGCGAATTGGTCACTGTGAATGGCGTACGCGTAACAGTCGAGGACGGGACATGGGGTCTCGTGCGAGCATCCTCGAACAAGCCGGAGCTGGTGGTGGTGGTCGAGAGCCCGGTATCCGAGCAGCGCATGCGGGAGATGTTTCAGGCGGTCGATGGCGTATTGCGCACGCATGCGGAAGTCGGGGCCTATAATCAGACGATTTGATTGTCCGAAACGTCATGCGCATCACCATCCTCGGTGCCGGCCCTGCGGGACTTTACCTTGCATATTTGATCAAGCGGCGCCGTCCGGACACGACGGTGACCGTCATCGAACAAAACCCGGCCGACGCCACATTTGGTTTCGGTGTGGTGTTCTCCGACCGTGCGCTCGAATTTCTGCGCGAAGATGATGAAGCCACGTATTCGGCGATAACGCCGCATATGGAATCGTGGAACGACATCACCGTCGCTCATCGCGGCGAGCGCGTGACGATTGACGGTGTCGGCTTTTCCGCTATCGGGCGTCTCAAGTTGCTGCAACTGCTGCAGGCGCGGGCGCGGTCGGTCGGCGTCGAGCCTGTGTACCGTCGCACGGTGAAAAGTCTCGACGAACTCGGCGATGCCGACCTTGTCGTCGGTACCGATGGTGTCAATTCGCTCGTCCGCCGCGGTAACGAAGAGCGTTTTGGCGCCAGCGTGCGTTTTCTCTCAAATCGTTTTGCCTGGTTTGGCACCGGAAGGCGTTTTGAGACGCTCACCCAGACGTTTGTCGAAACTGACGCCGGTTCTTTCAACGCGCATCATTACCGGTATGCGCCCAATCTCAGCACGTTCATTGTCGAGGTCGATGGAGCCACCTTCGCGCGCGCAGGCTTCGGGCAGATGGACGAGGAACAAACACGCAGCTTCTGTGAACGCGTGTTTGCGCAAGCACTGGATGGCAACCAGCTGATATCGAACAAGTCGACCTGGCGGCAGTTCCCAATCGTTCACAACGAGCATTGGTCGGTCGGAAATTGCGTTCTTGTCGGCGACGCCTTGCACACGGCCCATTTCTCTATCGGCTCGGGCACGCGCCTCGCCATGGAAGATGCGATTGCGCTCGACAAAGGATTGACGCATTCAGACGACATCGGCGCTGCGCTCGCTGCGTATGAAACCGCGCGTCGTCCGATACTCGAGAAACTGGTGTCGGGTGCTAATGGCAGCGCGACCTGGTATGAGCATTTTGCCGAACATATGCGGCTTGCGCCGGTCGATTTTGCGATGAGTTACATCACCCGCTCCGGCCGAATAGACATCGACCGGCTACGGAGACTTTCTCCGCGCTTCGTCGACCAGTTCGAGCGTAATCGTTCCGCCGCGAATGGCGCCACGGATTAAGAATTAATAAAACCTTATGACCGTATAACGTCTGCCGCGTTCGGGCGGGGGATCGACTTGAACACCGTCTTGCAGCAGAACTGGCAGATCTATGCCATGGCAGTCATCGTGGGCTTTGTCACGGTGATGGTCATGCGTTGGTGGCGTTTCAGGCGCGCCTCGTCGACACCGTTCAGCACATCGGCGAAGTCGTCAATCTGATCCGTAACATTGCCGGCCAGACAAACCTGCTTGCGCTCAATGCAACGATCGAGGCGGCGCGGGCCGGCGAAGCGGGTCGCGGTTTCGCCGTGGTCGCTTCCGAGGTGAAATCGCTCGCGGTGCAGACGGCGAAAGCGA
>JANWKN010000091.1 GCA_025451355.1 Pseudolabrys sp.
GTATGCGTCTGTCCTCAAAGCCATGACTATGATTGGAACAACAAGGCGGAACGACTTCATTTGTAAAACCAATAAATTGACCATTCAAAGCTTCGCTATCGCGGAGGTGGCTCATGAAAAGCGTTATCGAGAATAGTGTTTTGCCTGCTTAATCCAATGCAAGGCGAAGTCGACGGAAAAATTAGATCCTAAAGGCAGAAATTTCCGCACAGCCAGATCAAAGTGCACGACGTAGACGAAAAGTGAGCTTCAGCTAGCGCATTAGTCCATTGCGCTCAAAACGCTCGATCTTTTTCAAGCACTTAGCGATGCGCGATCCAGAACAATTACCTACACGTTGCATACAACAGTTCAAATGAACCAATAGCATAATACGCTGTTGCAACTAATGGTTGTAAGCCCAATTTTCGGCATTTCTCTAGACATGGCGAAAAGAAGGGAAAGAGAATGACGGGACGGATCGCCCAGACTAACAAGTCCTCTTCGTCGAGGCATGTGTTGAAAAGGGGATTTATTGTTAGCGACGAGGAGCTCAACCTTAGGTGCACGGTCAGAGATGCCTCCGAAACCGGTGCAACCATACAGCCAGCGGTATTCCACTCTATTGCGATCTGGATATTGGCGAGAGACGCCGTCTCTGTCGCGTCCAATGGAGAACGAGCACAAACATTGAGGAGGTGGTCAGTAGCCGATTTATTCTGAAACTGGGAAAGGAGCCGCCCGGCTGTCTGGCATGAAATCACCCAGATCAAGCACCACGAGATCATCGCTACGAATTTTCAGTCTAGCAGCAGGTGAGGTAACCAGAGCGACAGCGCAGGAATGTAGGTGACAAGGAAGAGGACGATCACCATCGGAATATAGAAGACCAGAATGCTTTTTGAGACCGCTTCCATGGATACCTTTCCGATCGCGCAGCCAACCACCATGGTTGGGCCGACCGGCGGCGTCAGGAGGCCAATTCCAAGATTGAGAATCATGATGATGCCGAAATGCACCGGATCGATGCCGAAGGTCTTGATCACCGGCAGGAATATCGGCGTGCAAATCAGCAGCATTGGCGCCAGATCCATGAACGTGCCAAGCAGCAAAAGCAGGATGTTGATCCAGAGCAGGAAGGTGTACTTGTCGCTGGAAATGTTGATGAAGAATTGCGTCGCGATCGCCGGCACCTGCAGCAACGCCATCATATAACCGAACGAGATCGAAAAACCGATCATGATCATCACCATGCCCACGGTGCGGATCACGCGGCCGATCAGTTTTGGAATTTCACTCCACCTGACGTCGCGATAGACGAACATCGTCACGAGGAACGCATAGACGCAGGCCACCGCCCCGGATTCTGTCGGTGTGAAGACGCCGGACAGGATACCGCCAAGGATGATGGCGATAGTGACCATACCCCAGACCGCGTCGAGCACAATCTTGCCGATTTGGCTGAACTTGATTTGCTCGCCTTTCGGAAAATTATCGCGATGCGCAATGTACAAAACGAGGATGACCAGCGACAAGCCGAGCAGCAACGCGGGGATGATACCGCCCATGAACAGATGAGCGACCGACACAGTGCCACCGGCTGCAATCGAATAAATAATCATGTTGTGCGAGGGCGGCACGAGCAGCGGCTGTAACGAACCTGAAATGGTGACGTTGACCGCAAACAAACGCGGGTAGCCCATCTTGATCATCTGCGGGATCATCACCCCGCCGACCGCCGCAGTGTCGGCGACTGACGAGCCCGAGATGCAGCCGAACATTGTGGAGGCCAAGATATTAACCAGTGCCATGCCGCCGCGGATCGCGCCGACGAACACTTTGGCAAGGTTGATCAGCCGCTCGGCCATTCCGCCGACTGCCATGATCGCGCCTGTCAAAATGAAGAATGGGATCGCCAGCAGCGAGAACCCGCTCATGCCACCGGCAACTTTGAGCATCACCGCTTCAAGCGGAATGCCGGTGTAGAGGGCGCCGAGAATGGATGCTATGCCCAGCGCGTAGGCGACCGGCATGCCCATCAGGCACACGACGGTGAAGCTTCCAATGAGAATGATGATGTCCATGACAGTGACCGTTATTCCGTCGTTAGCCCACTGACGGTCTCCGGTTCGGGCTCAGCAAAGAACTTCTGGGTCATGAACCGTTCAATGATGAACAGCGCGGTCACTGCGCCCCCAACGGGGATAGGCAAGTAAGACAAGCCGACGCTGAGAGCTGGAAAATCCGGGATGCTCTGATGGAGTGTGGCACCGACAAGCTTGGTACCCCACACGAGCATGAAAAGATTCGTAGCGAGCATGCAGATTTCGAGGAACCATCCGAGATACGATTTTGCCGTTCCTGAAAGGAAAGCCGGCAGCACTCCGACCCCAATGTGCAGATATTCGCGATAACAGACGACTGCGGACAGAAAAGACATCACGATCATCAGAAGCACCGCCATCGGCTCGGGCCAAGATGCGGCGCTATTGAGGACGTAGCGACAGAACACGCCGTAAGGAATGATCAGCGTAATGACGATGAGGCAAGTGCCCGCGGCGATGACGCAGGCGCGATGCAGGACATCCATGGCGCGGATGTATTTCTCTTTCATTTCGTCCCCCTGACGAAAACCAGCCGGGTCCACCCCCAGGACCCGGCCGGATACTTGAACTGTAATCGCTACTTTACTTCCTGAATGCGCTTGACCATGTCGGCGTGTTTTGGGCCGTATTTGTCCCAAACCGGCTTGACCGCGTCTTGAAACGCTTTCTTGTCGGCGTCCGACACCTCGATGATCTGGATGCCGGCGGCCTTCGCCTTATCCATTGCCTGCTTTTCGTAGACTTCCCAAAGCTTGCGCTCTTCCTGCTGGGCCTCATGGCCGAATTTCACCAGGAGCGCCTGTTCCTCCTTGGACAGCGTGTCCCAGATCTTTTTCGAGAACACCACCATCTCCGGCACGATCAGGTGCTCGTCGATGGTATAGAATTTGGCCACTTGATAGTGGTTGTCGAACACGAAACTTGGCGGATTGTTTTCGGCGCCGTCAACCACGCCGGTCTGTAGCGCGTTGAACACTTGGTCGTAGCCCATGGCGACACCGTTGCCGCCCATCGAATTCGCCATTTCGACGAACATCGGGTTGCCCATGACTCGGACCTTCATGCCTTTGAGGTCGGCCATGGTCTTGATCGGCTTCTTGGTGTTGTAAAAATTGCGGGCGCCGGCATCCATCCAGGCAAGGCCGACCAAGCCCTTGCCGCTGTTGGTTACCTTGTCGAGCAGATCCTGGCCGATCGGGCCGTCGATCACATTCTGCATATGCGTGGTGTTACGGAACACGTACGGCAGATTGAACACATTGAGTTCGTCGACCACGGGGCCCAGCGCGCCGACTGACACCCGCGCGAATGCGATCGCGCCGACCTGCGCTTGCTCAATCGCTTCTTTCTCGCCGCCGAGCTGCATTGACGGATACATCTGGACGCTTAAGCGGCCATTGGTGGCTTTCTCGAGTTTTTTGCCGATATCCTCGACAGCCACCACAGTCGGATAGCCGGCCGGATGGACATCGGATGCTTTCAAAATCAGTTTCTGCTGCGCGAGCGCAGGGCCTGATGCAAGAGCCGCAGCGGCGAAGAAAGCGCCGGCGGCCGCGGACGCGATGTGAGCCTTGATCATGAGTTCATTCCTCCCAGGTCGTGTGGCGAAGCAGGGGCGGCTGATTGATTGAAGACGCCGTGCGTGTTATTCATCAGGTCATATGATGACTTGACGTTCCGGGATGATGTCAAGCCTTTGACCAAGCCATTGCCAAAAAGACTTGCGCTGCTACAGCCGCTCGATGCGCCGCGCCGTCTTACCGCGGAATTGGTCGCGCGCCTGACCGCGGATATCATCAGCGGCAAACTGCCGCCGGGCTCACGGTTGCCTACTGAACAGGAAATGATCGCCGCGACCGGCGTCAGCCGCACCGTTATTCGCGAAGCGGTTGCAGCACTGCGCGCCGATCGCCTGGTGGTAATGCGGCAAGGGGCGGCGCTTTTGTTGCTAGTCACGTGCGACGCCCTTTTCGCGTCGACTTCGACGAACGTTCGTCCTTGCGCGAGGTGCTCAACGTCATGGAGTTGCGAACCGGGGTCGAGATCGAAGCCGCCGGCCTTGCCGCCGAGCGTACTTCTCCGGCACAACTCAAAAAGATCGTCGACAAGTTCAACGCAATTCAGGCCGCCATCGACGGCGGTGAGATGAGAGTGCTGTCGATGAGGATTTCGCCTTTCATTGTGCGATTACCACCGCCACCGGAAATCCGCAATTTACCCGCTTCCTGGAATATCTCGGCAGTTTCATCATCCCGCGCCGATCAATCTGGAATGGCCCGGCCTCTGCTGCGCGTCGTGTCCAACTTGACACGTTCCAGAAGGAACACGAGCAGATACTCCAGGCGATCGAGGGTCGCGCGGTTTCGCAGGCCCGCCAGGCCATGCAACACCATCTCCTCAACAGTCACCAGCGCTATCAGAAGCTCGCGGGCGAGCACGGTCCTCAATAGCCTGCACCACATTTCCTTCGGCGAGTGCACGAGAGACTCATGCAAACCATTCTGATTACCGGCGCTGCCGGAGACGTAGGGACCCGACTGCGCAGGTTGCTGAAAGGGGTCTATCCGCGGATCCGCATCAGCGACATACGAAAGCCGGCCGACCTCCGTGCCGACGAAGAATTCATCGCCGCAGATCTCGCCGACTACGGCCAGGTTGAGAAGATCACAGCCGGCACGGAAGGCATCGTGCACCTTGGCGGATATTCGGTCGAAGGGCCCTGGGACACGATCCACAAATCCAACATCGTGGGTTGCTACAATCTTTTCGAAGCCGCATATCGCACCGGCGTCAAGCGCGTGGTGTTCGCATCCTCCAATCACGCCGTTGGCTTCTATCCACGTGACAAAAAAATCGGCGTCGATGTGACCGTCCGTCCCGACAGCCGCTACGGGGTCAGCAAAGCCTTCGGGGAAGCAATCGGTGCACTCTATGCCGACAAGCACGGAATGCGCGTGACGTGCATCCGCATAGGCAATGTGAACGACAGACCGCTCGACAAAAGGCGATTGTCCATCTGGATCAAGCCGGAAGATCTGGTGAAGCTTGTTCGTATCGGTCTCGAACACCCGGACATCCGTTTCGAAGTTTTCTACGGCGCTTCCCATAACGAGGCAGCGTGGTGGGATAACAGCAATGCCGCCCGCTTTGGCTATCGTCCCGACGGTCGATCAGAAGAGTTCCGCGCCCTGGCGATGGCCGAACAGACAAAGCTCAGCGCCGACGCGATCGGCGACCGGTTTCAGGGTGGGCCGTTCTGCTCGGATGAATATGACGTCGATCGGAAGATCTGAGGTCTGCTAAGCGCCATAGCTTTGGATCGACGAGCCGCGACCAGGCTCCAGGCATCCACCAAGACAAAAAAGATTAATTTAAACGGCAGTGACACCACGACCGGTGGCAGCATCATCATGCCCATCGACATCAACACCGAGGCAACGACGAGGTCGATAATCAGAAACGGCAGGAACAGAAGGAAACCGATCTCAAACGCGCGCTTGAGTTCCGAAATCATGAAAGCCGGCACCAGTATGCGCAGCGATAGATCCTCGGGTTTTGCCGGCTCAGCCTCTTTCGCCATATCGGCAAATAGCTTGAGATCTTTATCCCGCACATTCTTCTGCATAAACGCGCGCAAAGGCTGCGAACCGCGCTCGAATGCCTGTTCGGCCGTGATCTCATTAGCGACCAGCGGTCTGACGCCGGTGTCATAGGCGCGTTGCAGGGCAGGGCCCATCACGAATGCGGTCAAGAACAGCGCCAATGAGACGATGACGGCATTCGGTGGCAGCGATAGCACGACCACGATGCGTGTGAACGACGTCATCATGACGAGAATGGAGGGCGCCAGCGACAGCACGGTCAGTAGCGCGATCATCTGGATGACGCGCTCGGTCAGCCCATTGCCTTGTCCGAAATTGACGCTGATGTCCTGCGCGGCGGCCGGCCCCGTCGCGATGAGGATCCCTGCTACCCCGACCGCCGCCGTCACAAGACGGACACGGCGGTCGGAATCGAATGTCACGATTTTCCTGGCGGACGGCCAAGCAAGCTGGCCATCTCCTCTTCGAGATTTTCGTAGAGATTCTTGCCGGGCGTTGCCGCCGGCTCACGCGGTTCGAGTTTCGAGTCGAACTTGGGCTCAGACCTCGGTTCGAATTTCGGTTCGGCCTTTGCCTCGAATTTCGACTCCACCCGAGCCCTAAGGTCGCGCACCGGCGCACGTGCGCCTGTGTCGCCACCTCTACCTGGCGTTCCGGGCAATTGCCCCGCCAATGGATCGGTAACAGGTGGCCTGCCTTCGAGTGCTGGCGCGCGGCGCAAGGCGGCCTCGAGCTGTTGCGCCATCTCCGCAAGATTATGATCGGGGTGTGCCGTCGGTTCGTTCACCTGCGGGGGTAAACGTGGAGCCGGTTCGTTGCGCACGGCCGGGGACGGATGATCCGCCGCGTCAAGACGGCTCGACAACTCATTGGCAATTCCTGAGATATCAGCCGGTCGCGGACGTGCGGTCGGCTCCGGCGGTGTCCAGGGTTCTTCAGGCGCCGACGGCCTGTAGGGCCGGGACGTATGGGCTGGGGCAGACTCGCCTACGGGCTGCAGGGGCCACCCGTTTTCGACGCCTTGAGTGGGGCGCACGGGTTGCTCAGCCGGCGCTCCGGCACGCACAGGCTCGCGGGCAACTTCGCGCGCCGCTACCGCGCGCACAATGTTCGGCTCGACAACGAGGTCAGTGGGTCCGCCGATCATCAGAAGATGCTCGATATTGTCGCGGCGGATCAGGACCAGCCGCCGACGTCCGTCAACCGTTGCCGCGTCGATTACGGCCAGCCGCGGTTGTCGTCCACGTGCCGTACTCCCGAGACGGTTTGCGCCGAAGCGCCGCACCAACCATGCGGTCACTCCGATCAACGCCAGCACGACCAGGAAGGCAATGAAGAATCGGGCGGCTAGCGGCATCTCCGAGCCGAACAAGCTCTCGAACATCAACGCGCTCCGTTCTTCGTGCCGCAGGTCACCGGGCGAGAATCGCCCGAATGGTTAATGCGAATAGGTTTGCCGCCCTGAATACTAACAGATGATTAACAAATAAAGTGGCATTTTGCAGTCCACGGCCAATTTCAAGCATGTAATCGCTAACGCCCGGGTGCCGCAACCTGTTCCGGGCACAACTCTTTTACCCCCCCCGTTAACCATACGGCCGGCAAAGTCTGCCTAGTGCGACGCTCTTACTGCTGTGGATGCTTTCTGAAGGCTGGCGATGGCCTTTGCCGATATTCCAATTCTGTCGATACTGCGTACACGCCTTAACTGATCGCAAGCACGGCAGCGCGTTCTGGCCGAGAACGTGGCCAACTCCGCTCGCCGCTCCCGGCGGGGTCACGACCGTTTCGCTGGCGCGCACCGATGGAGGACACATCGAGGGAGTCGGCTTGAGCCAATCGCCGTTCCAAAACGGAAATTCGCGCACGTTCGAAGTGCGGCCGGCCGGCAACGCCGTGAACCTGGAAGAAGAGATGATGAAGGTGGCCGCCAACCAGATGGATTTTCAGACGGCGACCGCGCTCTACACGCGAAGCCTGAATCTCATCAAGACCGCGCTTGGCAAACGCTGAATACTGATCGGGTGGAGGGTAACGTTGGATCTTTTGAAAACGTTGACCATCGCAGCTTCGGGCCTGCGCGCTCAGGCGGGCCGCATGCGCATCATTTCCGAAAACATTGCCAATGCGGACTCAACACCTCAGCGCGCCGATGCCGACCCCTACCGGCGTAAAATCCCTACCTTTCGCAGTGAACTCGACCGCTCGCTCGATACCCAACTCGTCGAACTTGGAAAGGTGCAGACAGACAGTTCGTCATTCCGAATGAAATACGACGATATGTGCGAGGCCCAGCGTTCCTACGAAGCCAATATCAACGTGATCAGCGCCACGCGCCGCATGATCCAACGGACCATCGATATCCTCAAAGCCTGAAAAGCGTAGATCAACATGGCCACACCTCTCGCAGCTGCCAGCGCTTATGCCAGCCGTCGCGCGCGTCGCATCCGACTCGAATTCTCTCGCGCTTGCACGTCCACCGGGGGGCCAGGCCGTCGCCGATTCGAGCTTTGCCTCAGTGTTCAAGAATGCAATCAGCTCGGTTGCCGAGATGGGCCGCAAGTCCGATGCACAGACCCGCGCCGCCGCGACCGGTAAAGCCAATATCGTTGATGTTGTGACGGCGGTTTCCGAAACCGAGGTTGCCATCGATGCCGTGGTTGCGGTCCGCGATCGGGTTATCCAAGCGTACGAAGATATAATGAAGATGCCGATCTAGGTATCAACAACATGACAGGCCCCGAAGTTCTCGATGTCTCCCGCGATGCGATCTTTACACTCGTCGTCATGTCTAGCACCCGTGATGTTGGTCGGGCTTGCAGTCGGCCCAGCCATTTCGTTATTGCAGGCCCTCACGCAAATCCAGGAAATGACTCTCGATTTTCGTACCAAAAATACTCGCGATCTTCATTTTCACTGATCGTCGCGCTTCCGTTTATGGCTGAGAAAATGCACGCCGAGATGTTGCGGATCGCTGCAAGCATCGTGAGCGGCTAGGCGTCGAGCCATGCGGATTGACATCTCGTTCCTGCCCGCGGTGGCGACCGCATTCCTTCTGACGTTCGCGCGTACGGGCGCCATAGTTATGCTGCTTCCCGGAGTGGGGGAGTTAAGCGTGCCGCCGCGGGTGCGTTTGACAATCGCGCTTGTATTGACTGCAATACTGTTGCCTGCGCACCAGAAGGCCTACGCTGTCGATCTCAAGACGTTTGGCCCGGTATTGGTTCTCCTGTTTCAGGAGTTGATTGTCGGCGCGGTACCGGGTCTTACCGGGCGATTGGCTATTTCAGCGCTACAAATAACCGGTTCCGTAGTTGCCCAACAGTTGGGTCTCGGCTTCGTCACGGCTGTCGATCCGACGCAAAATCAGCAAGGACTTCTCGTCGGAAATTTTCTGACGCTGATAGGCGTTGCGCTGATCTTTGCCACTGACCTGCATCATCTCGTCATTGCAGCCATGAATGACAGCTACACGATCTTTCCGGCTGAATTGTCTTTGATGGGCGACGCTGCTCAGCACGTGACGCGGATTATCGCCACATCGTTTTGGATCGGCATTCAGCTTTCAGCCCTTTTTCTTGTATTTGGCCTGCTGTTCAATATCGGGCTCGGCGTATTGTCACAACTGATACCGCAAATGCAGGTCTTCTTCATCGGGTTGCCACTGTCGAGCATGCTCGGCTTGTTGCTCCTGCTATTGGTGATCGGCGCAATGATGGGGAGGTTTGTCGGATATCTCGAAGGTGTTCTTTCCGATCTTGCGCGTGGTAGCTGAGCGAGAGCGCGCATGGCAGAGGAATTCAGCGAAAACGAAAATAAAACAGAAGAACCGACACAAAAGCGTCTCAAGGAAGCTCTCAAGCGCGGGGATGTGGTCAAAAGCCAGGAGGTCGATACCTGGTTTGTAGTCGCGGGCGGCGCGCTGGTGTTGATGGCCTTTTCCGGCACGATGGGTAAAGACCTGAGCGCGACAAAGCGCGGTCTCATCGCCAATGCTCACGATATCAGCATCGATGGCTCGGCGTTGCCGAGATTGTTTCAGAAGATCGGCAGCGAGATGATCAGCAGTGGCGATTCCGTTTTTGGTACTGATGTTGGCTGCGCTCGGGGAAACATTATTCAGCATCGTCTGATTTGGATGTACGAGGTGCTGACTCCGAAGCTTTCGAGGATTTCCCCGGCGGCGGGTCTCAAGCGCATATTCTCCAAACAAGTCCCTTGCCAATCTTGGCAAAGGACTCATCAAATTGATCCTGATCGGCAGTGTGCTGGCGGCGCTGATGTGGCCGGAGCGCAGACGACTCGAAGCACTCACGCGAAGCGATCTGTCGAGCATCCTATCCCTGTCTCTATCCTTGATCCTCAAGCTCCTGGGTTCCGTGGTTGCCATGCTCGCGGTCGTCGCCGCTGCCGATTACCTTTTCCAATACCGGCAGTGGCACGAACGGCAGAAGATGTCCGTCCGCGAGTTGAAGGAAGAATTCAAA
>JANWKN010000092.1 GCA_025451355.1 Pseudolabrys sp.
TCGTCGCCTGCCACACGACCTTGCCGGTCTTGGCGTCCAGCGCAACCAGCGTCGCGTCAGCCTGGTTGAGGAAGAGTTTTCCATCCGCATACGAAAGGCCACGGTTGACCGTGTCGCAGCACATCACGGGAATGACGTTCGGATCTTGCCTCGGTTCGTATTTCCAGAGAATTTTTCCATCGTTGTTGAGATCGAGCGCAAAGACGGGATTTGGGAACGGCCCGTGCACGTACATCACGTCGCCGATGATCAATGGTCCGCCTTCGTGGCCTCGCAACACGCCGGTCGAAAAGGTCCACGCCGCTTGAAGCTTGCCGACGTTACCCGCGGTGATCTGCTTGAGTTCCGAGTAGCGTGTGTTTGCGTAATTCCCGGTGGGCATCACCCATTCTTTTGGGTTCTGCGACATTTTTTGCAATTGCTCATTGCCGCTCGCCGAAGAAGCGGCTAAGGCGGCGCCGATACAGGTGGTTAAGAGCAAATAACGCATCCGTGTCCTCCCTGCGAAATTGTCGCGGGTTGTCCGGCGCAACAGCACTTTTCATGCCGCGTGTCGGCACCCGTGCATTTGGGAAGCGCTTCCGGCAGCGTGTCACAGCGGAGCGTGGCATCAGGGGCATTTTGAAAGATGCCCCGCCTAGCTTACGAAAAGCGCCAGCATTCCCGTTCGACTGGCGCCCTTTGAAGCCGGAACCAACGAGAAGTCTATGCTCGCCTTTTCCCGGCCGCAACAAAAACCTAAGCCGCCAAAACATCGATATCGCGAGAATGGTGGGCAGACGGTTCAGAAGCACCGCACCTCTGCTTCGGCTTGCGCTTGCCGCAAATTCTTTATCGCTTCTTTAGCTGGCTCCGGCGATCGGAACATGGCGCCAAAGCGCCCCTGGACTTGCGAGAGGCTTAGCACCGTCTGGGCCGCCACATACTGATCGTAAGACAGCAGTGTGGCGATTACGTCAATCGAACAGGAGCATTGGCGCAGCGCGAGCTGCGTATCGCCGTGTGTCTTCATGCAAGCGAAAACGTAGTCGGCGCGCGTTTCGGTCGGGTAGTCGTTGAGCTCAGCCGCCAGCGCGCTTGTGCCGCAGGCAATCAAGGCGAGTGTCAGCAAAAGACTGATGCGCGCAACGCTTGCAACCGATCTCATCTTTATACGGTCCTTGAGAGTCAAAACGCGCCCGTGCCCCCGCAGGATAGTGCTTGGCGCATGTGACTCAAGGCCGCTGGTGGCTTGTTAGCGTTGGGGCAAATGCGCTCCAATAGATCGGCCAAAGCAGTGTCTCACCTGTAATTGTGAGATTTCGACTTATGCCGGCCCAAATCAAGTTGAGCGTGCCGATCGTCATCGCCTGGCTCTGCACCGGCGTGGCGTTCTGTACGTCAGGAGATTGCGCATCAGCTGACTCGATTCGTTTGGCGGTGCAGAAAACCGGAACCTTATCCTGGGAACTCGATGTGATGCGCGCGCACCAGTTGGACAAGCAGGCCGGCATCACCATCAAAATCCTGGAATTGGCAAGCCCGGAGGCCGGAAAGATCGCTCTGCGCGGCGGCTCGGTCGACGTCGTCGCAGCGGACTGGCTCTGGGTTACCCGCGAGCGCGAACTTGGCACCAAGCTTGTTTTCTATCCGTACTCTTCGACACTCGGCGCTGTGATGGTGCCTGAAAATTCTCCGATCAGAACCCTTACTGACCTGCAGAATAAGACGGTGGCAGTCGCGGGCGGCCCGATCGACAAGAGTTGGCTTCTCTTGCGAGCCGCCGCAAAACAGAAAGGTGTCGATCTCAGCACGCAGGCAAATGTGGTGTATGGGTCACCGCCGTTGTTAGCCGGCAAGATGATTCAGGGCGAATTCGATGCCACGCTCACCTACTGGAATTTCTCCACGCAACTTGAAACGCGCGGTTTCCGTCAAGTCGTCGGGATTGACGACTTGCTGCCGGATTTTGGTATTGCTGGTCCACTCTCCATGATCGGATATGTTTTTGATGAAGCATGGGCGGCCACGCATCCACGGACGATCGACCGGTTTCTCGACGCCTCTCAAAAGGCCAAGCAGATTTTACTGACCTCGGATGCTGAATGGGAACGGATCGCTCCGCTGGTGGGGGTGCACGACGCCTTAGCTCTAAAGATCTACCGCGACCGCTATCGCCAGGGTATTCCGCGCCGTTCGGTTGATGCCGAAGAGAATGACGCTCGGGTCCTCTATCGTCTGCTGCGTACTCTTGGCGGTCCTGCATTGGTCGGGCAGGGAACAGAACTTGCGCCCGGAACCTTCTACAGACCTAACTTTGCGAACTGACGATGGTGAGGCTCATATCGCTCATACTGCTTCTGGCGACCTGGTGGCTCATATCGCAATTCGTTGAGCCGCAGACGCTTCCCGGGCCGGACAGAGTGCTGGGAGCCATCGCCGCGCAAATGCGTAGCGGCGACATGTTCTTTCAACTTGGGGTGACGCTTGCCCGCGTACTCGCCGCGTTCACGATTGCAATGGCAGCCGGCACCGCGATCGGCTTGCTGATGGGGCGCGTAAAGCTCGCCGACCGGCTCGGCGATCCCTGGCTCATTGTGTTGCTGAACCTTCCGGCGCTGGTGATTATCGTCCTTGCGTTTATCTGGGGCGGGCTCACTGAGATTGCCGGCGTCTTGGCGGTGGCTATCAATAAATTGCCGAACACCGTAGTCACGGTCCGCGAAGGCGCACGCGCGCTCGACTCGGGCCTTAACGAAATGGCAACAGTCTTCGCCCTGTCGCGGAGAAAATACATGTGGCACGTGGTCCTTCCGCAACTAGGACCCTTTCTCGCTGCAGCAGGACGTTCCGGCCTTTCACTGGTCTGGAAGATAGTTCTCATCGTGGAATTGCTTGGGCGGCCGAATGGCATAGGATTTCAGATCGGTGTGGCGTTCCAGTTGTTTGACGTTACGCTTATCCTTGCTTATGCGCTCGCATTCGTCGCCGTTATTCTCGTTATAGAAACCGCAGTGGTGCAGCCCATTGAACGACGTGCCTCTCGCTGGCGAATTCGGACAAGTTGAGGTCCGTATTGCGCAAAAGTCTTTTACGTCAGCTTCCGGCGAGCGCTTCGAAGTTTTGCGCGATTTCAAACTCAGCCTCGGACATCACCAAGTCGCCGCTCTCGTCGGGCCTTCAGGATGCGGCAAGACCACCATACTTCGCATCATTGCAGGGCTCGAGACAGACTTTGAAGGCACCATAACGCGGCCGTTATCGGGCAAGCTTGGTGTGGTCTTTCAGGAGCCGCGATTGCTTCCCTGGCGAACTGTCGAAGACAATGTCCGCTTGGTCGCGCCCGGGCTTACCCGTGAGGCGCTTGCGTCTCTGTTTAGGGATTTGGACCTCGAGGTGCATCGCTTGCACTATCCGGGCGAGCTTTCTCTCGGTCTTGCCCGCCGTGTTGCCCTCGCACGAGCACTTGCGGTCGAGCCGAGCTTGCTCTTGCTTGACGAACCTCTGGTGTCACTCGACGAAGCCCTTGCAGTTCGGCTACGCGACCAACTCGCTGCACTGATTGCAAGCCGACCGATCACCACGTTGCTGGTAACCCATGATCTTGAGGAGGCCATTCGTCTTGCCGATCGAATCTTCCTGTTGTCGCCGCGTCCCGCGCAGGTCATTGCCGAAATTCCCCTCACGGCGCCGCGGTCGGCCCGCTCGGAACGAGAGGTTGCTAGGATTGTCAGCGAGGTCGCATGCCGAATGACCGGTGGCGCGCTTCGACCCGGTCATGCGTAAATCACCGGACATGACATTGCTAATCTTTGACTGCGATGGTGTTTTGGTTGATTCAGAACTCCTCGCCAATGCGGCACTCGCCAAACTGATCAGCGATCTCGGGCATCCGATGACGACCGACGAGGCGGTCAAGGTTTTCACTGGGCTCCGGCTCAACGATGTTCTGGCGTTGGCCGAGGCATTGCTTTCGTTTCCGATACCGGCTGACTTGGGCGCCGCTGCGGGGCAACAGCTCCTGGAACGATTTCGACGTGAACTTAAGCCGGTCAAAGGCGTTCGCGAGGTTGTTGGCGCATTACCGTATCCGCGCTGCGTCGCGTCGTCGTCCACGCGAGAAAGGGTTCAATTGTCCCTCGAAGTGACGGGCCTCGCGGAACTGTTCGGCGACCGTGTTTTCAGTGCCGAACAGGTGAAACATGGCAAGCCCGCCCCCGATCTCTACCTCTTTGCGGCTCGCTCGGTCGGTGCAAGAACCACCGACTGCATCGTCATCGAGGATTCGACGCTCGGTATACGCGCCGCGGTTGCAGCGGGCATGGGCACAGTTGGATTCGTGGGCGCTAGCCACGCGGCCCCCGAGCTCGCCCATCAGCTTAGGATGGCGGGCGCACGAACGGTGGTCTCGTCGATGTCCGATTTGGCGGGCGCCATAAAGGATGTTGTTGAAGCGTGCATCTGATGCGTGGGAAAGAGCGAGCCTTGCTCTTTCCGCAAACGAGAAGCAAATTTCGGTCAGGGTGGCGAAGCGAATGACAAATAGAGTAGCCGCAATGCTCGCGCTTTGCGCCTGCGCCTTTGTGCAGCCGGGCATGGCGCAGGACATGATGCGTCATGTCGACCTCAATTCGCCGGACATGACCACTGCAGAGATGACCCGCGACGAGGTTGCCGCCATGGTGAAGGCCGCCACGCCTGGTCATCCTGCCGATTTTACGGGCAAAAAGTTATCAGGCCTCGATCTGTCCGGACTTAATCTTTCCTCTGCCGTTTTCCGTGCCGGCCGGCTCAACAAGACAAAGCTTGTCGACACCAATCTTGACGGTGCCGTCCTCGACCAGGCTTGGCTGCTGGAGGCAGATCTCACGGGCGCAAGCCTGCAACGCGCCAGTCTTTTTGCTGCGCAAATGATGCGTGCCCGGCTCGATGGCGCAAACCTTTCGAGAGCCCGCGTGGTGGCCAATCTCACCGGCGCAAGCCTGGTCGGAGCGAAACTCTCAGGTGCCAACCTGGCTGCCGACATGAAAAATCAGTCCATGGGGCTGATTCATACGGTCCTTAAGTCAGCACGGCTCGACAACGCCGATCTGCGCGATGCCGATCTTTCGCGAGCCGAACTGCAATTCGCTTCTCTTAAGAAGTCCGATCTCTCGGGTGCCTTGCTGCGCGGGGCTGATCTCAGCGGCGCGGATCTCACCGAGGCCACCGTCTCGGGGGTCGATTTTTTCGGCGCCGATCTTGCGTCCGCTCGACTTGTGGCGCCTGTTGGACTTGAAACAGCTCGAAACTTCGACAAGGCGATAAATCGCGATCGCCTCCTGCAGAAATAGGATGGGCGGCTGGCGCGTAGCCGGTGGTGTTCTGGGAGGGAAACGGCGTGAAAAAAGGTGCGATCAGTTTCATCCTCGCGATCATCGCCTCCGGCGCACACGCCCAAAACAAGCCGACACGTTTCTGGAACTTGACGGTCAACACAATCACGGCTCTGCAGATGTCGCCGGCAGGGAAGCAGGAATGGGGAATCAATCAGTGCAAGAACGACCGTGACGGGACCGTCGATCACGATGAACGCCTGCGAATTACTGACGTGAGTGCCGGCCGCTACGACGTGAGGCTCGTCGATAAAGCCGGACGCACATGCATCGTGCGCGATATCGACGTTAAGGAGGGCGCAATATTCATCATCGAGGAGAAGCAGCTCACTGATTGCCGCAAGTGAAACTGTTTTTGGTTTACAGCGTTTTGCCGAGATGCACACTACGTGCCGCGCATCGCCCGAAGAACCCGCAGCGCGACGGCATGCTCCTTGACGTCGTGAACACGCAGGATTGCGGCGCCTGCGGCAATCGCGGATAGACTTGCCGCCAGGGAGCCAACCAGGGTCCCCTCAACTCCATCACCGGTCAGCGAGCCAAGAAACCGCTTACGGGATGCTCCGACCATAATCGGCAATCCATAGTCGTTGAGCTCACTGAGCCGGACGATGGCATCGCGATTCTGCCGGCTCGTCTTGGCAAAGCCGATACCGACATCCAGAATCGTGCGTTGCTTCGGAATTCCGGCGCGAGCGGCTATAGAAAGCGAACGCTCAAAGAAGCGGCGAATATCGGCAATGATGTCCAGATTTTTGTCTTTTTCCGCACGGTTGTGCATGATCACGACGGCCGCCTCCGCCTCTGCCACGGTATCCGCCATGCGAGGATCCTTCTGCAGCCCCCATACGTCATTTACGAGAACAGCCCCGCGGGACAGGGCGCGTGCTGCTACTGCAGACTTAGTCGTATCGATCGACACCGGTACGTCGAGGGCGGCGAACTCCGCGATCACTCGGTCAAGACGGGCCAGTTCCTCTGCCTCGTCGATAGCCTCAGCCTCAGGTCGGGTCGACTCCGCACCGATGTCAACGATATCGCAACCGTCGACGACCATCTGCCGGACGCGGGTGAGGGCCGCGCCGCCGGCGAGGTAACGGCCGCTGTCGAAAAATGAGTCCGGCGTGACGTTGAGGATTCCCATAATCAGCGGACGGGTGCCGACATCGGCAAGAAAAGCATCGCGCTTCATTCGCGCTTGGCGACGCATCATCGACCGTCCGAGTGCAGTGTCAGACCTTTTTCTGACCCGGGTATTCGCAGTGCCAGCGCACAGCCATCCATTTCGGGTGCTCGCCGATCCATTGCGCGACATAAGGAGGCGCAGCCATAGCGCACTGCTGAAGCGTTGCGCTGCTCGCGTACCCGAGGCGCTGATCTTCGCAAAGAGTAGGGTGAGCGACGATGCACACCGTGATCACCAGCTCGAGCAAGCCCATTATGTCATTCTCCGCGCGGCGCACCCTTTTACTGCAAACGGTTGAGTCTGGCGAGCTTAGCTCGGGACGGAGGGAGAGAATATTTCCCCTTTCCCGATCACGGCCATGTCGCCGATAAGTCGTCGCCAGGGCCGCCTCAGTGCTGCAGCAACGTCGGCGCTATAACGTTGGATGTAGGAAGCTAGAAGGGTGTTGGCAACCAACTCGTGCACGCCGGAGTCGGCAAATGTCGGCGACACCGCATCACTGCCGTTCATGGCGAATATGCTGCCCCGGCTCATAAGATAGCCGGGCAGCGAGCCAGCCCGCCCACGCACGACCAGCGTGCCAGCAATCATGCGGCTGCCGGGATGAATGCCTGTCTTGCCTTCGACGATGATGAGCCCGCGCCGCATTCGATCACCTGCGCGTGCGCCGGCATCGCCGCGCACGACGACCACGCCGCCGCGCATCCCGACCGTCTCGCCGGCGAGAGGCCCGCCGATCCGTTCACCGGCATCTCCGGAGATTGCGACTGTGCCAGCTTTCATGCCCGATGCAGCCCACGGCCCGGCATTCCCTCTTATCGTGAGCCTTCCGCCCTGCATCAAGCGTCCAACCTGGATACCAACATCGCCTGCGACATTGATTTCGCCTTTGGTCATGCTGGCGCCAACGCGGTCGAAGCGTTCGTGGCCCCCCTCAAACTGGATTTGCATTGCGTCGCCCATGCGGATCTTGAAAAGCTCTCCCGCACACAGACGCACGCGAGTCGTCTGCAACTCGAGGGCGGCGATCTTGCTTTCACTGAGGCCGAGCAGGCGGTCTGGTGTAAGAGCCGCCAGATCGACGCGCTGCAAGGGTGCCTCGCGCAAGATGAAGATCAGCGCGCTCACGGCAGCAGATCCTTGAGGTGGTAATGATGCGGACCAAGTTTGCCGCCGTAGTTTCCAGCGCCAATGCGTAGGGCGCCTCGCTCGGGACCTAGCGTCAGGATTGCACGCACGCCGGCTCGCATGGCTTCGGAAACTGCAGTGGAGGAGAGACCGTCGATGACGATCTCTAAAACCGACGCGATGTCGCTGTCGAGTGCGCTGCGGCCCGAGCCCTTCAACGTCGGGCAGTACGCATCATTGGTCGAAGCGACGACCCCTTTATATTTGGAGCCGACCTTGGAGCCAGAGCGCGCGATGCCCCCTGGAAACGGTAGGATGACATCCGGCACTGCGGCGATGGCTTCCACGGCGCGTTCTGTTGCGGCGAGTGTCGTCACGGCGCTGGCGCCCATGACAATGATATTGCCGCCGCCGACTGCGGTCTTGCTGAGGCCGGTCGTCGCGCTGCAAATAAATTCGCCGTCCATCACCGGTATGCGCCAGTACCGTTTGTCTCCGAGACGCTTGGCGACTTGCCAGCCATCGCCGAAGAAACGCAGCGCGTTTCCGAGCTTTAGTTCTTCGTCTGCTTCCAATCCCGCGTAGCAGGCCGACCCCGGACTTGTCAGCACGCATTGACCCACGCGGTTTTGCAGTTGCTTTTGCAGTTCGCTGGTGGAAACGGCGAACAGCAGCACGCGTACGCCAGGTCTGCCGTCTGGTGTTTCATCAGGATTGAGAGAGCGATCGATTCCAGATTCACAGCCGCACCCGATCACCGAGGTGGCAAATCCCGTCATTGTTACAGCAGCCTGATTTGCCCAGGCCACGCTATGGGCCGTGATGGTCAGCGCGGTCGCCCGCATTCCGAAAGCTTCGGCGAAGGTGTCGTCGACACGGATGCCATTGACGGTCAATTGAGACATGGAACGATTTCGAATGGATCCGGCCTGCCGATTACCGCGTCGGCTACCATCATGAATTCCGGGGACAGTGCGTACCGCTCCTCGTAGTAATCCCGCATTCGCACCTTGATTCCGTTCTCGCAATCAGGGTCTGCTCGAAGCGTTCGCCCAAACGGGGCATGACACACGGTCCCATCGCGCACGACAAGCTGTCCGTTTTTGAAAACCAGCGCGGCCTCACGGAACATCGTGGCTTTGTCGTTGCCCGGACTGTAAACCGCGATATCGGCGAGGGCGCCAACGCCGAGATGGCCGCGGTCCTTGAGTCCAAGGAGCTTGGCCGGCGCAGCGCGCGTCATGGTCGCAATGTCGACAAGGCTGTACTCGCGTGCGATAGACGATAGCGTTGTCACTTCGAGCGCATCCTTCGGAAGGCGCGACATCCATTCCGCTCGCAGATCACGGTCCATCAGCAGCGCGAGAATATCGGGATAGGCAGTGAACGGGGCGCCATTGGGATGATCGGTGGTGAAGAATATGCGCCAAGGATCATTGATGAGAAGAAATAACTCGAGACCCACCGCCCACTGCACCACGTTGAAGAAATCGGTCGCCTTATAGTGGTAGGGCACGATGCCGGCGCCGTTAGAGTCGCCATCGCAGATCACCCATTTCTTTGGGTGCGCGCTATTTCGAGCGTTGAACTGCCGCAGCACATCACATGAAATCGTTACGGTCTGTCCAAACATCACCTGACCAACGTCAATAGTAACGGACTTGGCGGTGTTCACTGCTTCGGCCAGGCGCGCACCGGCCGAAGAGAAGCCGCGAGGTCCTTCTTTGCCGTAACCATAGAACTGCAGGTGTGCGAGGTGGAGCGGAAGGCTTTCCGCTGCCTCGATTGTCGCCAGTGCTGTCTCGACATTGCCGGCGAGGCCAAGATTGTTGCAATGGACGTGCAGTGGGTGGGTTAGCCGAAGTTCGTGTACTGCGTGTTGGAGCGCCTTGACGATTGCGCGTGAAGAAACGCCGTACTGGGGTACTTCGTCGTCGAGCGAGAAAACACGCAAATTGTCCTTGAAGGCTGCGGCGCCTCCGGCATTGATCACCTTGATACCCAGCCCACGAGATGTGGAGAGGGTCCAGGCTGCATAGTCCCGGATCGCGCTGCTGCTCTCGCGCCGGCGCAGCAGATTCAACAGAAAGTCATCGTTGCCGAGGACCGTCAGCGTCGCTTTGTCAATGATCGGAATGTCGGCCAATTCGAGGTGTGCCTGCAACGCCTGGTGCGGCAACACGGCAGGCTCAACCACTGTCGTAAAACCCATGGCAGCATAAGTGCATCCGGTCTCGAAAGTATTCCAGGTGCCCGCCGGCCGCGGAAAATGACCAGGGTGGGAGCCATCTAAAAGAGATCGATGTGATCGATGCTCTGGCAATACCAAGCGACCCATCGTTTCGTTGCTTCCAGCGATGTGAGAGTGGATGTCGATGGCGCCCGCCATGACGATCTTGTGGGAAATGTCATAACTTTCATCGACTGTGCCGCCAGCCGGCGCGTCCACGATGCGGCCATCGCGGATGAAAATGTCGCCAATCGTGTCGCGCCTATTGGCCGGATCGATCACGTGACCGCCGGCAAGACGGGTCAGCATGGGTGCGCTGCCGATAGCTTCGTGATGATCTTGTCGAGAACGCTTGCCACCGATGCCGCGGCTTCGGGCTGACGAGCACTCACTGTGGCAAGTGTCCCCGTCGTAGCAAGATGCTCCACTGCGTCGTGGTCGAGGCCTGGGCGACCGACGGTGATGGTGACGTGGGACCTAATGGTGTTGGGATCGCCTGTCAGTGCGACAAGTGGAAGGTCGCGCTTCCAGGCCGGCGGCCGCGCGCCATAGGCGGAAATCCAGACTGCACAATCGGCTTCGCCACTATCGACAAGCCGGGACGCTTCGAAGCGCCAAGGGTCGTGCTCGGGGACCCCACGCCCAAATCCGGTGCGCAACGGATAGCCAGTCATCCAGCCAGCGACCTGCTGCACCGCAGCGGCATTGTCAGCACTCGCCAGAGGCAGACCTGAGAAGCGCGTGGCCGCGTTCAGGTCGTTCACCAGCCCGCACAGCATCTCGATGGTGAGGCCGTCGTGCCGGGCAGCTGACCATACAGCGACTCCGAAACGAACTCTCTTCAATTCGGCGACAAACGCATCGATTGTCGCCAGTGCAATAGGAGCGTTCGCCACGGGGCGACCAGCACAACGCGCCCGCACTAATGCGACGATCGCAGGCAGTTCGGCGGGATTGTCTCCTACAACGGCAACGTTCTTGTATGTGCTTGCAGAAATCGCCGCAGCATCCGGACAAAGCCACACGATCCGGCGTTTGGCAAAGAGCCTTTCGGGTAAGGCCGGCCATGCTTCGATCAACCCAGGGCCGACCAGCAGGAGAAAATCAGCACGCACGTGCGCCTCCGTCGGCATAGTCACCATCATGCCGGCTTCGCGCATGACGTCGAGGTCGCGCAGCAACGCGTCTGAATGCATGTGATCGACAACGCCGCCAACGAGTCGCGCCAACCTGATGGCAGCGCGCGCTCCGGCAACATCGGTACCAAGTCCAGCAATGACCGGCTGGCGGCTACCCGCAACAATGTTGGCCGCTTCGGCAATCGCGTCGTCGAGCGGGGCGGATTTGCCGCGAATCCATGCCTCACCCATGCGCACTCCTTCGGCGTGCTTCGTTCGGTCTTCAGTCTAGGTCCTTACTTGTCGTATTTGATGTAGGCGAAGCGTGCATCTTGTTGTGGTGTACCTTCAAGCGCTCCGCCGTTTTTGGCCGGCTGCCAATGAACGACCTCTTCGATCTTTTTGGCCAACTCGAAATCCTTGTCGGTTATTCCTTTGGCGGCGTGGTTCTGCAGGCGCACCTCGACCCAAGCGTATGAAGCAGTGATGTCGGGATGATGCCAAGCTGCCTCAGCCAAGTGACCGACGGTATTGATCACCATCAGTGTTCCTTTCCAGCTGTTGGTCCGATACTTGCGCCTGATCCAGCCACCTTCCAGCCACCAATGCGGCAAGTCGCGGGCGAGCCGCGCCTTGATCTCGTCTTCGCTGTAAGTGCGTTCTTTGACCGCTTCTGCCGTCATGATGCGAAGCCTTTCTCTTATTCGATGAACCCGATCTGTTCGCAATTGCCAGGCAAGGCCAACTATCGCAGTCTAGTCCCGGATTGCGTAAATGAAAAACCCGGTCCGGCATCAATCATCGGGGGTCAGTCTTTGAACACAGGGCTGAACAGCGTGGTCGTCAGAGCACCGGCCCGGCTGCATTTAGGGTTCCTCGATCTCAATGGCGAGCTCGGGCGAAATTTCGGCAGCATGGGCCTTGCCATCAGCGAATTTTGCACGCGCATTAGGGTCTCCAAGGCGACGACGCCACACGTCAGCGGGCCCGACAGCGAGCGCGCGCGTCGTTATATTGAGCGCCTGGAAGTGTTGCTTTCGCTGGACGGGGCTCATCGTGTCGAGATTGCGGAAGCCATCCCTGATCACGCGGGTCTCGGTTCCGGTACGCAGCTTGCACTCGCGCTTGCCGCCGCAATCCGTAAACTCCACCATATGCCGCTCGACGTTGGTGGCGACGCTTTTCGTCTTGGCCGCGGCCGCCGTTCCGGGGTCGGGATCGGGCTTTTCAATTCAGGCGGGGTCGTCGTCGACGGTGGATGCAAGGATCCGTCGCGCGCAGCGCCGATCGTCAGCAGAATTCCGTTCCCGGACAAGTGGCGGATCGTGCTGGTTCTCGATCGAAAACGTACCGGCGTCCACGGCGAGGAGGAGCGCTCGGTGTTCGCGCGTTTGCCGCCCTTTGCCGCCGCCGATGCGGCGCACATTTGCCGCCTTGTCCTAATGCAGGCGCTTCCGGCCCTCGTGGAAGCCGATCTCACGTCTTTCGCGGCGGCAATCAAAGATATGCAAACCATCCTCGGAGCGTATTTTGCACGGCTGCAAGGTGGCTTCTTCGCCAGCCGCGAGGTGGCCGCGGCCATGGAAGTACTCGAAAGTGAAGGCGCGGTGGGCATCGGTCAAAGCTCATGGGGACCTACCGCTTTTGCCTTCGCACGCTCGGGCAATGAAGCGAGGCGGCTCATCGACGTCGCGCGTAACGACCCGCGTTGCCGGGCCGTGGATATCCACGCTTGCAAGGGAATCAATCGCGGCGCAGAAATAGAGGCTGACGCGGTCGTGACGGTGCCGAATCCGTGAACTAGACGGGGAGATGGATGTGGTCGACAAGCATATCCTTCATATGCTCACCCCGCTCAGGCATATAAGTCCGTTCGACGTAAATATGGCTCTCGATGCGGGCTATGACGCTGCGATCCCCTACACCGAGGTAACGCTCGGCGACGTGTCTGGTCTCGTACAGGATGCGATGTTCTCGCGTCCTCCGAAGACAGGGGTCAGGACCGGCGTTTTCATCGGCGGCAAGAAGGCGCTGGAGGCGCTGGACATGTTGTCAGCCGCCAAGCGGGCGCTGGTGCCGCCATTCGGTATCTCGTTCTTTGCCGATCCCGCTGGTTCATTCACCACGGCCGCGGCAATGGTCGCTTGTGTCGAGAAACTACTGCACGACAAGAAAAGCAGGCAGTTTAAGGGCGCTCGCGTCGCGGTATTTGGCGCAACTGGCGTCGTCGGGTTTTCCGCTGCGGTCATCGCCGCACTTCAAGGCGCCGACGTCACTCTCGTCGGCTATGACGGAATCAAGCGCGTGAACGAAAGTGCCGTCGAAATCAACACGCGCTTCAATACCGAAGTTCGTGCTGCCGACGGCAGCGACGAGAATAAGAAAAGCAATATCCTTTCGGCCAGCGATGTCGTGCTGTGCTGCGGCCGAGCGGGTGTGTGCGTACTGTCGCGAGCTCAGCTTGAAGTGGCAACGAATTTATTGCTAGTTGCCGACGTGAACGCCGTCCCACCGTCCGGTGTCGAAGGTCTCGATATGATGGCTAACGGAAGCGAGGTTAGTTCGCATCACACACTGGGAGTGGGCCCGCTCGCGATCGGCAATATCAAATACAAGACCGAGTTCGGATTGTTCAAGAAGATGATCGAGGCGGCCAAGCCGGTGTGCCTGGACTTTCGCGACGCGTTCGCCCTTGCGCGCGAACTCAATGGGTAGGGACAAGCCGGTGCTGATAGCCGCTGCCTCCGGCCGGGCACTTGCCGCAGGCGCGCGGCGCGCGGGGTACGTTCCGCTGGTCGTCGACGGTTTTGGTGACCAGGATACGCTTGCCGACGCCGGCCGCCATGTCCGGGTCGATTTCGCACGCCCGATTGATGGCGACAGGTTGATGTCGGCTCTGCAAACCTTGGCTGATGGCTGCGATTGCGCCGGCATTGTCTACGGCAGCGGTTTCGAAGACCGCGTCGATCTGTTGGGGAATATAGGCAAGCGCTGGCCGCTCCTCGGAAACCCACCAGATACGATCGCGCGAGTGAAGAATCCTTTGGATTTTGCCGCGACTTGCCAAGTGGCTAAGATTCCGCATCCGGAAACTTCGTTGGTGCCCGCAGTTGATCTGACCGGTTGGCTGATCAAGCGCATCGGCGGTGCCGGTGGCTGGCACGTCGCATCCGCCGACAAGTCGGGAGCGCGCAAGGACATCTATTTTCAGCGCCAAGTGAAAGGCCAGCCGGTTTCCGCGCTGCTATTGGGCGATGGCCGCAGCGCATTGGTGCTTGGATTCAGCGCACAGTGGACGGCGCCAACACCGCGCTATCCTTTCCGGTATGGCGGAGCCGTTCGGCCCGCGCCGCTCCCCACCGATGTCAGGCAGGCTATGATCGATGCGGTGGGGAGGCTTGTTGCGATCATGCCGCTTGTTGGTTTGAACAGCGCCGATTTTGTCGTGGATGGTGATGCAATTCAGTTGCTCGAGGTTAATCCGCGGCCCGGGGCGACCTTTGACTTATTCGAGCCGGAAGGGAGCTCGCTCTTCGCTCTGCACGTTGACGCCTGCCGCGGCACCCTGCCCACGTCGTCGCCCAGCTATCGAGGGGCAATGGCAGGCGCCATCGTCTACGCCAAGCGCAACGTAGCTGCAGCGCCTGCGCTCGATTGGCCTGAATGGACCGCCGACAGGCCTCCCGCCGGCACTCGCATCGAGATCGAGCAACCCGTGTGCTCAGTCTTCGCGCGTGGTGAAACGGCGGCGGAAGCGAGGCAACTCGTGGAACAACGAAGCGCTAACGTGCACGCACTCTTTGACTCAGGCATGCAATGACCATGGAACTGGCACTCAGTGTGAATGGACGCGCTCACGCGCTGATCGAGATGTTCGTCGCCGCAAAGGCCGAGCACAAGATTGAAGTGTCACGCGGCGCCCGGGGAGAAACTTTGATCGATGCCGGAAGCCATGCACAAGGCAGCATCTCGGCGGGCCTCGCGCTCGCCGACATCTGCATGGGGGGCTTGGGCAAGGTGCAGCTCACGTCGAGCAGCGCGACGCCGCGGTGGCCTTGGACGCTGATCGTTTATTCGAGCAATCCGGTGGTCGCCTGTCTTGCGAGCCAATACGCCGGATGGCGGCTCAGTTACGGAGAGGGAAGAGATGCGTTTTTTGCTCTCGGCTCCGGGCCGGCGAGGGCACTCGCACGGGTTGAACCGCTGTTCGAGACGCTCGACTATCGCGATTCAGCGAAAAGTGCAGCCCTGGTCCTGGAGAGCTTACGTGCGCCGCCCCCGGAAATCGTCGACCAGGTGCTGAAGGCCTGTGTTATTGCGCCGGAACGATTGACCATTCTCTATGCACCGACGCAAAGCCTTGCCGGCAGCACGCAGATCGTGGCGCGCGTGCTTGAAGTTGCTTTGCACAAGGCCCACGAATTGAAATTTCCGCTGGGCCGCATTGTGGAAGGCGTGGCGGCTGCACCTCTGGCGCCACCGCATCCAGATCCGATTACGGCGATGGGACGCACCAACGATGCCATCATTTATGCAGGTCGTGTGCATCTTATGGTGCTTGGGGCGGCGGCGGACGCTCGCGCGCTTGCGGAGCAATTGCCAAGCGCCGGATCGCGCGATTACGGCCGGCCATTCGCGGAGATTTTCAAGCAATTCAAGGGCGACTTTTACGCAATAGATCCGATGTTATTTAGTCCGGGACAGGTTACGGTCACGGCACTCGAAACCGGCGAGAGTTTTCACACCGGCCAAATCAATCTGAAGCTGCTCGATGCCTCATTTGCCTGAATTGATCGCGCCACGTGTGTCCGCGTCCAGCCGGACGATTGCCCTCGTGACGGACAAAAACGACTGGCACGCGCGCACCCTTGGCAAGGCATTCGCCGCCCTGGGCGCGCAGATACTTCTGTTGAAGCTTCCGGCCTGTGGTTTTGATACGGCGACAACGCATGGTCTGTGCTTGCCGGACTTTGAGCTTGGGCTGCCAGACGCGGTGCTAGTGCGCGACATGGCGGGAGGAACCTTTCAGGCGGTGACACTACGGCTCGGGTTCCTGCATGCACTTCAGGAAATCGGTATCCCTGTCTGGAACGGCGCGCGTTCAATCGAACGCTGCGTGGATAAGTCCGCGACAAGCTTCCTGCTTGCACGTGCCGGCTTACCGACGCCGATGACCTGGGTGACCGAATCGCGTGAAGCGGCTGCCGAGGTCGTGCGGCGCGAAGCCGGCCCATTCGTGCTCAAGCCGCTGTTCGGTTCACAAGGGCGCGGCTTGAGGCTACTACACAGCGAACTGGACCTTCCGGCTCCTGCTGAAGTTGCCGGCGTCTATTATCTTCAACGTTTTGTTGGCGTCGAACGCGACGGCTTCCGCGACTTTCGGGTTCTTGTCTCGTGTGGCCGCGTTGTCGCTGCCATGATGCGACATTCCTCGCATTGGGTGACAAATGTGAGGCGCGGCGGCAAGCCCGTTGCCGCAGTTGCCGACGCCACGATGAGAGATCTTGCCGTTGCCGCGACAGCCGTCGTTGGCGCCAATTTTGCCGGCGTCGATATGGTCTACGATCAGGACGGTCGCCTGTCCGTGCTCGAAGTAAACAGCATGCCAGCGTGGTCGGGATTGCAGCGAACCACGTCGGTCGACATTGCTGCCACGCTTGCGGGCGATTTGGTCGCGAGCTTGCGATTGCAGGTCCTGCGCAATGTCTGAGCTGGCTCGCGAGTGGCCACACCAGATCGCCAGTGCCTTTGAATATGCATGCCGAGATGAGCTCGATGCGCCAAAACCCGGTAACGTTCACGTGTTCGCCAACGGCCATCGTTTGGACGTCAAGGATTTTGAACGCAGCGCCGCTGCCGCTGCGGGCCCGCTCTCCGATTCCGGACAAAGGGTGGGGGCACGAATTCTCGGCGCCGTCGAGGCGACTGCGGCAGCGGTCAAGACAAACACAAACCTCGGTATTATCTTACTGTGCGCACCTCTCGCGGCAGCGGCCGAGACTTTTTCAAACGACCTGCGGAGCTCGCTTTCTCAAGCGCTGAGAGCCCTTGATAGGGATGATGCCGAACTCGCCTTCCAGGCCATTGTACGTGCATCTCCAGCTGGCTTGGGAAGGGCAGTGCGCCACGATGTATTTGCGCCTGCTACCGGAAGCCTCATCGAGGCCATGGCCGAGGCAGCGGACCGCGATCGAGTGGCCCAACAGTATGTGACGGACTTTGCGGATGTTTTTGAGTTGGGCGAGCCTTTACTCGTCGCCACGCTTGCAAGATCGGCAGATAGCCGGCTGGCAACACTCGTCACCTATCTCGGTTTCCTTGCAGCATTTCCGGATAGCCACATCATACGGAAGTACGGTCTGAGTGTCGCCGTCCAGACCCGCGACCAAGCGGGGCCGCTGGCTGCACTAGCGCGGAAGGCGAGCCGACTGGAGGATGTTCTGGCAAACGTTCTTGCCTGGGATGCAGAACTGAAAAAGGCGAATCTCAATCCTGGCACCAGCGCTGACCTGACGGTAGCGACGCTTTTCGCGCATCGGCTACGGAACATCTTGCCGAGCGCACGCAACGGTGATTGACTCCAGCTTGCAGAAAAACTCTGCCGCTATCTGGCTAACCGGTCCGGGTTTCGGATGCTGACAACAAGGATAGCTGTTCCGCCGACCGCTTCGTCGTGGCGTCGGTGAAGGTGCAATGTTTCCTTGGGAGGAGATGGCGATGGCAAAAGTTAATGGACTTTGCGTTGGTGAATCACTTGTCGGCGAAGGCAACGAGGTCGCCCACATTGATCTCATTCTGGGGCCGCGCGGAAGCGCCGCCGAAATCGCGTTTGCAAATTGTCTGACAAACAACAAGGACGGTTTCACATCGCTGCTTGCGTTGGTGGCGCCGAACCTAATGTGTAAGCCCGCGACGGTGCTGTTCAA
>JANWKN010000093.1 GCA_025451355.1 Pseudolabrys sp.
GGTTCGGCGATTTCTTTGCCATCATCTGGATTTGGCCCGCAACGTGGGGTTGGAGATCTGGAGTTCGCATCACAATCGGCGAAACAAGGACAAGTTGCGCCGCAATAAAGTACATCGTAGAGCTGGGGATATATGTCATTAAAGCGAATGGGCGGTTTTATTAGACTGTATCTAATAATGCCCGGTGCGTTGCGCGAACAACCTGCTGCGCGCGTGGTCAGTGCGGGTGGAACGGGATACCGACTTTACAAAGCAAAGCGGCGCCACCGTGGGCGCCGCTGGAAACGCGTTGGCAGCTAAGTCCTAGGCGGGCGCGCCGCCGGTGTTGAACCGCAACGCCGCAATGCGATCGAGTTCGGTTTGTTCGCGCGCGTTTTCTTCCGCCTTCTCGCGCGCCTGATCCCGCTCGTCCAGCATCTCGACCTTTTTAAGTTCCTCGAATGCCTCGCCCAGTGCTGACTTGGCGTCTTCGAGTTGAACACGCAGCTCGTCGGTCGAGTGCCTGAGATTTTCCCGACGTGCCGTCGCGGCCTTGGCATAGGTCGGATAAGCGAAATGCGCCGGATCGTGAATGCCGGCCCGATCCTGCTCGACCTTGATCTCGCGCTCGAGCTCTCCGGCGATCCGATCAAACTCGGCGATCATCGCCTCGATCTGGGCGACCTTCCGCCGCTTCTCGTCGACCTGAAATTTCTTGAGACGGATGAGGGTTTCACGTGACTTCATCGACTAAATACTCCCCGAAGCCCCCGAACACGCAGGCCCGACCTGGCGCCACTGCCCGGTGCGAACCCGCGCTCTGGACCATTCAGGCCGACTGTGCCGCAATAACGTTAGTTTTGTGTTTCTTCGCCCCGCAGGATCCGTTCCAGCCGCTCATAGCCGTCCGCCATAGTCGTTGCTTCTTCCTTACTTTGCGCCAGGAAGGCCTCGAGGGGCTTGTGCAGAGTGATGGCCTCGTCGACCTCGGCACTGGATCCAGCACGGTAGGCGCCGAGACGGATCAGTTCCTCCATATCGGAATAGGTTGCCATCACCTGACGTGCCCGGTTGAGGCGATGGCAGGTGTGCGGGATCGGCTGCGCGCGGCATCGTCTGCGAGATCGACTTCAGGACGTTGATCGCCGGGTACCGCCCGCGCTCGGCGATTGCCCGTTCCATGACGATGTGACCATCCAGAATGCCTCTGACGGCGTCAGCGACCGGGCTCGTTGTGGTCATCACCATCCACCAGCACGCTGAAAATGCCCGTGATCGTACCTGCTAGGTGCCCGGCCCGGCCCGCTCGAGCAGGCGCGGCAATTCCACAAAAACAGTCGGCGTATAGCCCTTGGCAGTCGGCGGTTCGCCGGCGGAAAGCCCAATCTCGCGCTGCGCCATCGCGAAGCGGGTGACAGAATCCATCAGCACCAGCACGTCCTTGCCGAGATCGCGGAAATACTCGGCAATGGCGAGCGTCAGGTAGGCTGCCTGACGGCGCATGAGCGCCGGTTCGTCAGAGGTGGAGACAACGACGACCGAGCGCGCAAGGCCGGCAGCGCCGAGGACCCCGAGAAGATGCCCATCCGCTGGCCGCGGCAGACGGTGATGAAGGTGTTGAGCGCACGCACCCCGAGATCCAGCGGGTCGCCAACCCGACGCCTGAGTGAGCCGGTGGCGGCGACGCTCGGTACGGATAGACCGCGGGGCCAGGAGGCAACGGCCCCTGCCCGTCGATCGGCTCGGCGCGGGCGTTGACAACACGTCCCAGCCACCGCTCACGGGCGAATGGTCCCGGCAGCGGTGGTAACGACAGCCCGGCAGCCGCGGCGCACGCCATCGAGCGCGGCGAACGGCATGGCAAGCGCGTGACCTCCGGAAAAGCCGACTACCTCGCAGGGAATCTTTGCCGCTCCGGTCTCGATGGTCAGGCGCACGCCGACTGACATGGCATGGATCGGTCCTGCAACTTCCACCATCAGCCCGCGCACCGAGGCAACGCGGCCGTAGGCCTCGACTCCATCCATATCGACGATCTGTTTGGCCAGCGCCTTCATCGACCCGCTTTCAGTGTTGGCGAAGCGCCAGCCATAAACCTGCCCTTAGGCTTACTGGCTTAATCGTCTCATTAACTCGGTGTTTACCCGCGTCGTTAATCATTGGGTCATTCGTCCACGGGACACGGCTTGAGATTCGCCCAGCCAGGACGGAAGGGGCGAGTCGCGAGAGTCGGTTAGATCAGACTCTTAAACTGGGACATGAGACTGGACGTGGCCAAAAAACCACTCGTAAGCAAGATCTTACGCCGATTCGGGTGCAGTTGCCTACGGCACGCTTGCATCAGAGAATCAGGTTTTGTTAACCATGGCCAGATAGTGTCGAATCGGTTTGTCCCACCGCGTTTTTTAACACTCGCCGCCTTTGCGGCGCTGACCTGAAGCCCGGCTGCGGCGAGAAGGGGACTTAGATGCGCGTTTTACTCATTGAAGACGACAGCGCGACCGCACAATCCATCGAGCTGATGCTCAAGTCCGAGAGTTTCAACGTCTACACGACGGATCTCGGCGAAGAGGGCGTCGACCTCGGCAAACTCTATGACTACGACATCATCTTGCTCGACCTGAACCTACCGGACATGTCGGGTTTCGAAGTTCTACGTTCGCTCCGAGTCTCGAAGGTCAAGACCCCGATCCTGATCCTGTCCGGCTTGGCCGGCATCGAGGATAAGGTCAAAGGCCTCGGCTTCGGCGCCGACGACTACATGACCAAGCCCTTCCACAAGGACGAACTGATCGCGCGCATTCACGCGATTGTCCGCCGCTCAAAGGGCCACGCTCAGTCGGTCATCAATACCGGCGATCTCGTGGTCAATCTCGACACCAAGACTGTCGAAGTCGGTGGCCAACGCGTGCACCTCACCGGCAAGGAATATCAGATGCTGGAGCTTCTCTCCCTGCGCAAAGGGACGACGCTCACCAAAGAGATGTTCCTCAACCACCTCTACGGGGGCATGGACGAGCCGGAACTCAAGATCATCGACGTGTTCATCTGCAAGCTGCGCAAGAAACTCGCAAACGCGTCGTCCGGCAAGAACTACATCGAAACGGTGTGGGGCCGTGGCTACGTTCTGCGCGAGCCAACCGAGGCGGACGAGCGCATTCCGGCCTAGCGCCAGATTTTCCCCCCGCGTTGCGTCTGCGTGACGCGAGCCTTCGGTCTCTCTCCACTTTAATCCCGCCGCAAATGGCGGGGTTTTTTTATTGCCCGGGAACTACGGCTTGATACGAACGATTTTCCAGCCTCGCTTGCCGACCTCGGCGGCAGCCATAGGCGTCACCGCACCGGTCGTAGCAAGCACGGGAACAGCACCTGGACTCGTCCGATGGATTTCCGAGGTCGCCGCAATGAAGGTGCGCTGCTGCACCTCCGTCCATGCGATGTCATCGACGGTAGAAGCGGCGACAACATTACCGTTACGCGCGACGTTGATCGGTTGCCCGCCAAACGTGACGAATGAAACAAGGCCGCCCAGTTCGTCGCTGCGCGCGGCAAGGATCTGCGCGCGTCGACGATGGTAGAATGCTACGTTGCGCGATCCCGCCCCTGCCGCGTGCTCGATGAATGCAGTGGTGTTCTCCGCATTCAGCCTTTTGAGCGCACGCGCCATGATCAGAAGGTCGGCCGGCGTGTAGTTCCGGTTTTCGACGAGCCGGCTCACGCTTTCGTCGGAAATACCGAGAGAGAGTAGAGTAGCACGCGTCTCGGCGATGACCTGCGCTGCCGTTTTGCTGCGCAAGGTGTCCTTCGCATCGCTGAAAGTCGCAACCGATGACACCGCGATCCCGATACCGCCCGGGACAAATGACAACCCTGCTTTGATCGGCAATCCTCCGCCCGCCATTACGCCGGCCATTTCCTTCAACCTTTGCGCCAGCGGAGGAAAATCGGTGTAGGGGTCGACGTCGAGATCAACCGCAAGTTCGCGCTGCGTATCGCTGACACCGAGCAGACTATCGACAAACCCGTCCCGGTCTGCACGATTATTCGAAAGCCCGGCACCGACGCGATCGAACATATTGCCGATGCCGCTCAGCGAACGCTCGACAGTCTCTGCAGGATTGCTGATGAGGTCGGCTCCGAATTTGATCGGTCCCAAAGCGGCTCGTCCGAACGCTTTGCCGAACGCTTCCGACTGCGACATCTTCTCGAGCGCGGCAATGGCATTCAGTTCGTGGATACGCAGCTTGGTGAATTCGACACCATCGAATGCAAAATTTCCATAAGACGTATCGACATCGAAGATGCGCATCACGCCATCGCTGCGCACAAGCGGTTTGACCGTGTAGTTCGGTCCGATGGCCGCCTTGCCGAGATATTTTTCTACAGGCTCCGGCTTCGGTAGCTCGAGCGCAGACGCTACCGTGGAGACGGTCAGGATGCCGATCAAGGCCGCAATGGGGACTGTAAAAGCAGGGCCGCCGCGCTTGTTCGATTGCCGCAACGGCGCCGCGGGCGCCTCTCGCCGAGGCGCGACAAAACTGCCCCTTTGCATGCTCAACTCCCCGACGCGACCCTGTCGGGGAAATCCTAGCATCTCGAAGGGGGGCACTATCAAGAAATTGATCGCGTCCACGGCCGACTACAGCTTCACTCGAGGCAGGCGCGCCGTCGCGGAACTTGCCCATCAAAGTCTCGGCGGCGTGAGCGAGGGCCTCCAGCCGCGGCAGACCAAGAAAGCCGCAAGTGCCTTTGATGGTGTGAACGAGACGGAAAATATTATCGAGGATCTGGGCGTTGTTGGGATCCTGCTCGAAACGCACAAGCTCGACGTCGACCACGTCGAGACTTTCGTTGGTCTCGGTGACAAATTCCCGCAGCAGGTCGTCCATAAGAAACGCCTTCGCCGACGAGCTTTGGCCTGTCCACCGCATTCCGTCGGAAGCGCAGTCAGTGTGTCGATGAAGCGTTTAATTTTGGTTGGGCGATACCGGCATTGTGCTCGCCGTCGATCTCCGCTGCGATGGCCTGCTGCTGACTCAGCCGTGGCCGTTGGTGCGTTGGCCTGAGGTGGTGCGGTGATCTCTAGTTAACGGCACAGGCTGCCGACAGCAGGCATGGCAGGGGTTTCAGAGTGCTGCCATTGCGGGGTAACGGCTGGGGTAACACTGGCACTAATCTGGCACTGAGACTGTTATTAACTGAGACTGTTATTAACGGTGAGGTCCTAACGCCAAGCGAAGCTGCGCAGCTATCGACACAAACGACAGTCGTTCTTTGGCTGGCGTTGATCTGACTCAAGTTTCCGCCTGCCAATAGTCTTGGTCTAACCATCGTACCTACCGGCTGCGGCTATCCCGGCGATCCTGCACAACAATCCAGATCCAGATCATGATTGCGATTATCAGCGTGCCACCGAGAGCTGATGCCAGTGCCCCGTAATCTATTGCCATTTAACACGCGCCCCTGCATCCCTCAGTTGGTTCGTCGCTTCATTCAATTTCCGCAGAGCCGTCGTCACGGCCTTGTCGTGATCCAACAGAAGCCGCAACCGCCGACGTTCTCGCCAGATGTCCGCGAACGCGACCCACGTTCTCATGAACCAAGTGAGTGTTTTATCCACGCTGTCGCCCTGATTCGTTTTTGAGGACACGTGATAATATCAAGTCCAGCGCCCCGTTAGCGGGTAC
>JANWKN010000094.1 GCA_025451355.1 Pseudolabrys sp.
CTGTCGATGTAAACAAGGCCGGCCTTCGCGAGCGGTTCACGCATTTTGTACATGTCGAGGCTAAGCGTGCCGGCCTCAAGCTGCTTTCGCTTTCCGTCCTCATCATCCTTGCGCTTTTGCGCTTTTTGCGCGGTCTCAATGGCAAGCTTTTTCGGGATCACGACGACGCCGTCGTCGTCCGCAACGACGACATCGCCTGGCTCGACATTCACCCCGGCACACACGACAGGAATGTTGACCGCGCCGAGCGTGGCCTTAACTGTGCCCTTGGCTGAGATCGCCTTCGACCACACCGGAAAGCGCATTTCCGATATTGGACGCACGTCGCGACAACCGGCATCGATCACCAGGCCAATCACACCCCGTGCGCGAAGCGCTGTCGCCAGCAGCTCGCCGAACATGCCATCCGAATTGTCGGCGGTGCACCCGACGACGAGCACATCGCCCTTTTGGCACTGCTCGACGGCAACATGGATCATCCAGTTGTCGCCGGGTTGCGCGAGCACTGTGACCGCGGGCCCCGCGATCTGAGCTCTGGCCCAGACCGGGCGCATATAGGGCTTCATCAGACCGGAACGGCCGAGAGCCTCATGCGCGGTGGACACACCGACAGCGGCAAGCGTGCCTATGGCGTTGTTGTCGGCGCGTTTGATATTGCGAACGACGACGGGTTTCATTTGAGAATCTCCTCCACGGTCGGGAACAGCCGTTGATATGCCTCACCATAGGTCATTGGCACGCCCGTGTTGCGGTTGCCTTGGATACCTCGATTGAGCGCAACGCGCTCGTAGTAGGCCCACAGGTGCTTTTGTGCAGCGAGAATCTGAAAGGCCTTGTATTTCAGCTCCCACACCTCGTCGATTTTGAGAATGAGGTTGGGCTTGTAGTTACACATTTCCGGCTGGTGCGGCTCGAACAAGAACACCGGAGGCGCCGAATATTTGTATTTTGCATCAGGCTTGTGACCCATGGCCTGTGCCACGACGCGCGTCTCCTGCGCGAAATGGGCAGCGTTCGGATGGTCGAAGTTGTAAGGATCTTCAAGTGCATGTGTGAGCACGAACGATGGATTGAGCTCGCGATAGATGTCGACCATGCGGTCGAAATGCGTATCGTTGAGTTTGAGCGGGTAGTCGCCGCAATCGAAAAACTCAATTTCCGCGCCAAGCAGTTTGGCAGCTCGCTCGGCTTCGTCCTTACGGCCTGCCTTGACCTTTTCCAGAGTGGCCCCTGTTTCCTTCCAGGCAAACTGACTTTCGCCGCGCTCGCCGTATGACAGGCATGCGATCTTGACCCGATAGCCGCGCTTGGCGTGCAGAGCGATGGCGCCACCCGCGCGCCAAACGAAATCTCCGGGATGGGCGGTAATGACGAGCCCGGTCTTGTTGTCCGCCATGCGAAGCTCCTTTTCCGTACCGCGTTGTTAAACTAGGTTGAGTGCCGGGCGGTCAAGCCGTCGAATTGAATGTCTACGGAGACGTTTCACAATGGCAAATCCCGCCGCCACGACTCTGCGCATTGTGCTTGGCGACTATCCGCACACCAGGCCGCTCAAACGCGGGGAAATAACATCGCCCTGGCTGAAGCTGGATTTTATCGAGGTTACGCCGCTGTATCAGGCCTTCAAGCCAATGGTGCGTGAGCACGCCTATGACGCGAGCGAGATGGCACTCGTCACGTATTTCCAGTCTAAGGATCACAACAAAGGACTGGTCTTGTTGGCTGCGGCGATGCTTGCGCGATTTCAGCATGGCACCATCCTTTTCAATACCGAACGTCACAAGCTCACGCCGAACGATCTTCCCGGTCGGCGCATAGGCGTCCGTTCGTATAGTCAGACCACCGGCGTGTGGCTCCGAGGTATTCTGCAGAATGATTACGGCGTCGATCTCAGCGGCGTGCAGTGGGTGACCTTCGAGGACGGTCACGTGGCGGAAGCTGGCGACCCGCCTGGCGTTATCCGGGCACGCGCCGATCGGGACATTACGACCATGCTGATTGCCGGCGAACTCGACGCGGCGATTTACGGCGCGGCCCTGCCCAAGGACCCTCGGCTGCAAAGTGTAATTCCGGATCCCGATGGCGCAGCCCGCAACTGGTACAGCAAGCACGCCCTTGTCCCTGTCAACCACATGGTTGTCGTTACCGATGAATTCGCCCGGTCCAATCCGCCGGCCGTCGCAGAGCTCTACCGTCTGCTGGAGGAGGCCAGGAAAGCTGCGCCGCCGGCGGGGCCTATCGACACCGCGCCCTTCGGTAAAGAGAATAACCGGCGTTGTCTCGACTTGCTTTTGTCGTACTGCGCGCAGCAAAAACTGATTTCGTCGCGGCTCAAATTTGAAGACCTCTGGTGAACAGCGAACAAACGGAGCGAACAAGAAAACTTTCACCGGTGGTTGCCAGTGCGGGAAAGTCCGATACGAAGCGCGGACAGATATCGGCGAAGTCATCACCTGCAATTGCTCGCGCTGCCGCAAGCTCGGATCGTTGCTTTCTGCCGTTCCAATGTCGGACTTCAAGCTTCTAACGGGCGAAACCGATATAACCGACTATCAGTTCAACAGCGGCACGATCCATCATCCGTTCTGCAAGACCTGCGGGACGGGAAGGGCCCCGGCGGCAAAGACATGGTGATGCTCAATGTTCGCTGTCTCGACGGCGTCGATGCGGAACAGTTCAAGGTGAAGAAGTTTGACGGTCGCCAGCATGTAGCTAGCTGTCGATAACCAGGCGGATCGAAGCGGTCTCTCAAAAGCCATAACGGGCAGACCGTCGTCCGCCCGTCACAAGCTCTCGGATCCATTCCTGACACCATCAGGCCGAAACCTGCAGCACAGGTACCAGTTACTGAGAGCCAGGGCCGGTCGTCACGAGCCACGAATACTGCTAACAGCATCCACGTCCCATGCCCAGTCCGGTCATGGCGGCCATCCGTGTCCGGCAGAGCCGAAGATGAGTGACCTGTCCGAAAGCGTAGAACTGCCGCTCGCCAAGGCAAGTCCTGAGAATCGCTGTTGATAACTCTGAGGATTAAATATGGCGTGTGTCTGCAGCCGGTTAGCCGAGGATCGTGCCATTTGAAAAATGTGATGTAGTAAATGCCATCCGATCGAGGAAACTCTCATGAAGTCAACATCGGCTCGCGAGCGGCTCGAGACCGCGCTCGGTCGTATCGATGATCCGAAAGGCGAGGGCGCGCGGACTTGTCTCACGGTCTATCGGGAGCAGGCGAAGGCCGCGGCCGACGCCGCAGATGCCCGAGCCAAGGCTGGCATTTCGCTCGGCCCGGTCGATGGAACGATCGTCAGCATCAAGGACCTTTTTGACGTTGCCGGCGAAGTCACGCGCGCCGGCTCCAGGGTGCTGGCCGATGAAGGCAAGCCGGCGGCGGTTGATGCGCCCGTGGTCAGGCGCCTTCGCGCGGGCGGAGCGGTGATCGTGGCCAAGACCAATATGAGCGAATTTGCGTATACAGGCATCGGCGCAAATCCGCATTTCGGAACGCCGGGCAATCCTGCGGATCGAAAGCGAGTTCCCGGCGGATCTTCGTCAGGCGCGGCCGTCGCTGCCGCCGATGGTATGTGCGAGATTGCGATTGGTACCGACACCGGCGGCTCATGCCGCATTCCCGGTGCGCTGTGCGGCATTGTCGGCTACAAGCCGAGTCGCCAGCGCATTCCAACGGATGGTGCGTTCCCGCTTTCATACAGCATCGACTCCATCGGCCCGATCGCGCGCTCTGTCGAGGCTTGCGCCCGCGCCGATGCAGTTATAGCCAACGAAACCTATGCGGCGCTCGAACCGGTGACACTTGCCGGAATTCGAATTGGGGTCGTGCAAGGTTACCCGCTGGAGAATCTGGACGAGACGGTGCACGAGCGATTCTCTGACGCGATTGCCAGGTTGAACAAGGCTGGCGCGCGCATATCGGAAGAAAAGCTCCCCCTCCTGGAAGACATGGTGCAGGTCAACAGCAAGGGCGGCGTCCAGCCGGCCGAGGCTTTCACCATTCATCGGGATCTTCTGACTCGGCGCGCGGACGCAATTGATCCGAATGTGCGAGTCCGCCTTGAGCGTGCGCGCAACATCAGTGCCGCTGATTATATTGATATGGTGCGGGCGCGGGCGCGCCTCATCCGTTTGATGGATGACCGAATTGCGGACGTCGATGTCCTGGTTTGGCCAACGACGCCAATGATCGCACCGACCATACAAGAGGTTGCAACAGCAGACGAATTTGCGCGAAAGAACGCGATGCTGTTGCGAAACACAGTCATTGTGAACTTTTTCGACCTTTGCGCCATTTCGCTGCCGGTTCCGCGCGGAAGCGGGCTGCCGACGGGTCTCATGCTGGTTGCGCGCAACGGACAGGATCAGCGTCTGTTTCGCATTGCTGCCGCAGTCGAGCGGCTATTTGCGGCATAGGCGGGATTGCTGTTCCGTTTGTTGACTGGATCGAATATCCGGCATCATGCAGTCAATAGGCCTAAGCCGTCAGGGAGGAACAATGACAATGAACCGCAAACCGCATATGGGCGATAAGCGTATTACGCGCCGCACTATGACCGCCGGCCTCGGCGCCAGCGTTGTCGCCGGGATCGCGCCAATGAATATTGTGCGCGCGCAGGACGCGACATTGAAGGTGGGCGTGCTGCTGCCCCGCTCGGGCGCGCAAGCGGGAATTGGGCAGGACTGCCAGCGCGGTGTTGATATCACACCCGGGCTTTTGAAAGACCTCGGTATGCCGCCGCTCCAGATCATGAACGGGGACACTGAGACGAGCGTCGAGGTCGCGCGCTCGCGCGCCGAGAAGATGATCAGCGATGGAGCGCAGGTCCTCGTCGGCGCCTTCGACTCCGGTCAGAGCACCGCAATCGCTCAGGTCGCCGAGCAAAAAGGCATCCCCTACGTCATCAATATAGCAGCCGCCCCGCAGATCACCGAGCAGGGCTACAAATTCGTGTTCCGGAATTTTCCCACCGCGGGCATGATTTTGGCTGACGCCTTCGCCAACCAGAAGGAATTATTCGAGGCCACGGGCGCGGCGCCGAAAACGGTCGTCTTCATGCATGTGAACGATACCTTCGGTACGGCGATGAAGGGCGGTATCGGCGCGGTGATGCCGAAATTCGATATGCCCTACAAGATTGTCGATACGATCGCCTATGACCCGACGGCACGGGACCTGTCGGTCGAGGTCGCCAAAGCCAAGGCGACTGGTGCCGACGCATTGCTGATGGTGAGCCGGCTCAACGACGCGATCTTGATTACGCGCGAACTGGTCAAACAACGCTGGTCGCCGATGGCCATCTTGAGCATGGGCCCAGGTTGGTATGAAGACCAGTATCTGAAGACGCTTGGCAAGATTGCGGATGGACCGCTGAGCTTCGTACCCTGGTATGATCCGAACAAACCAATGAGCAAGAAGCTTGATGAGGCGCTGGCCAAGGCGCATCCGGGCGTCAATCTCAACACCAATCACGTCTACACGTTCGAAGCGCTGCTTGTTGCGGCGGACGCGTTCAAGCGCGCTCGCTCAACCGATCCGAAGGCTTTGGCCGATGCCATTCGCCAGACCAATATCACGGATAACGTCAGCCCCGGTCCCGGCATCCAGTTCAACGAAAAAGGTCAGAACGATAAGTTGAAGGACTCGGCAATTCAGAATCGCGCCGGCAAACTCGTCACGGTGGCGCCGAAAGTCGCGGCGAATGCCAAAGTTGAGTGGCCGCTGCAGCCATACGACAGGCGCGGCTGACGCAGGTTCATTGTCTCTCTGGCCGCGGCTCCCGCGGTCGGAGCCTTGCGCCGCGGGGGCGTCGTGCCGACAGATATCTATCTCAACGTTGCCGTCAGCGGCGTCCTGACCGGCCTCGTCTATGGGTTAATGGCGCTCGGCCTGTCTGTGATTTTCGGCGTGGTCCGCGTGGTCAATTTTGCCCATGGCGAGATGACGACCGTCGCGATGTATCTGGCGGTGGTTCTGTTCGCCACGCTCGGCCTCGACCCCCTGCTAATGATGTTGCCGATCGCGGGCGTTCTGTTTGTGTTTGGTTATGCCATGCAACGATGGCTGATCAATCCGTTCATCAGCCGGCCGGAACACAGTCAGTTCATATTGCTTGTCGCGGTCGCGATCATTCTCGCCAACGGTCTGCTGATCGTGTTCGGCCCGGATGCCCGCAGCGTACAGACATCCTACGCCTTCGACAGCTTCATGATTGGCCCGCTTATTGTGGACGCAACCAAGACCTTTGCCGGCGCTGCGGCCATTGCTGTTGCGGCAGCACTGTTTGCATTCTTTCGTTTTACCCGGCTTGGCACGGCGATCCGAGCCTGCGCCGATAACTACACCGGCGCGCAGGTTGTCGGCCTCAATGTCCCGCGTCTATATGCGTTGACCTTCGGTCTCGGCGCGGCCTGCGTCGGCGCCGCCGGCGCAATGCTTGCGTTGATTACGGATGTCACGCCACCGCTCGGGCCATCGTTCACGTTGCTTGCCTTCGTCATTGTCATCGTTGGCGGACTGGGCTCGATGCCCGGTGCTTTGGCTGGCGGCATACTTATAGGCGTGGTCGCCGCGATGGCCGGGTTGTTCTATACGCCTTCTGCCAAAGGGATGTTTGTCTTCGCCATTCTGGTGCTTGTTCTGCTGTTCCGGCCGCAGGGCATATTTGGTCGACGCGCATGATCGGACGCCTGGTAGCGGATGTGCCGCGCCGTGCCGCATTGGCGCTCTCTGTATTCTTCCTGGTGCTTCTCGTCGTGCCCTGGTTTGCCAACGACTATTTGCTCACCGTTCTGATTCTTATTTTCTACTTCGCTTACACGGGTCAGGCCTGGAACATCATGATGGGTTTTGTGGGCCAGCTTTCGCTTGGCCACGCGATCTATATCGGGCTTGGCGGCTATACGGCGGCGGTGCTCTTCAGCTATTTCGGAATCTCGCCGTGGCTTGGGTCATTCGCGGCGATGCTATTGGCAGTGTTGTGTGGCGCAATTATCGGGTTTCTCGCGTTTCGCTTCCGTGTCGCGGGAGTTTATTTCGCCATTCTTACGATCGCGTTCGCTGAATTTGCGCGTATTGGCTTCGATCATTTCACTTACGTCGGCGGTTCAGCCGGATTTTTCTTGCCGGTTTCCAACTACTCGCAGAGCGATCTGTGGACTCTCCGCGGCAAGCCAATCATGTTTTACTACCTTTCGCTCGGGATGACGGTCGCTGCAGTTATCCTCTGCCATCTCATGATCGGCAGCCGTATCGGCTATTTCTGGCAAGCGATTCGCGAGGACGAAGAAGCTGCGCGCGCAGTCGGCATCGATACGTTCCGTTACAAATTGCTTGCCGTCGTTATTTCAGCCGCGATGACGTCACTCGCCGGCGTATTTTTCGCTTTTTATTATAACAATCTGTTTCCAGAAGAAGTGTTCAGTATCAATCGATCGATCGAGTTGATCTTGGCGCCGATCTTCGGCGGCCTCGGCACACTGTTTGGGCCAATTCTCGGCGCTTTCCTGCTGACAGGGCTTGCTGAAACGCTCACTGCGGCTTGGGCCGCTTTGGGCGTGGATGTGCCGGGTGCCAAGCAGGTCTTCTACGGAATCTGCCTGTTGCTCGTGATCACGGTTCTACCGGATGGTGTGTGGCCCTGGCTCTACCGACGCTTGGGGTTGGCAGGGAGGCCCGAATGAGCGCGCTGCTGTCGGTCAACAATGTCAGCAAGCGTTTCCGTGGCCTTGTCGCGGTCGATCGTCTTAATTTTCAGGTCAACCAGGGTGATGTTTTCGCGGTCATTGGTCCCAACGGCGCTGGCAAAACCACGCTGTTCAACATGATAGCCGGAGTTTTTTCGCCCGACGGGGGCACGATCGCTCTAGCAGACCAACGCATCAACGGCCTGTCGCCCGATCAGATATGCCGCCGCGGCGTCGGGCGTACCTTTCAGATTGTGCGGCCGTTTCCGGCGCTGAGTGTCGAGGGCAACGTGATTGTTGCCGCGCTGCTACATCGTCATCTCGTAGCGGATGCGCGGGCACATGCTGGCGAAGTTTTGCGTCAGCTGGATCTCTATGACAAGCGCGCACAACGTGCCTCGGGCCTTACGCTCCCCGACCGCAAGCGCCTGGAACTTGCGCGCGCCCTTGCCACCGATCCGAAGTTGCTGCTGCTCGATGAGGTCATGGCCGGGTTGCGCCCCACCGAGACCGACCGAATGGTCGCAATTCTCAAACAGCTCAACCGCAGCCGGGGCCTTACCATTCTGCTGATAGAGCATGTGATGCGGGCAGTCATGGCGCTCGCTGGGCGCGTTCTGGTGATGCACCACGGTGCCGCGATTGCGGAGGGCGCACCCGATGAAGTGGTGCGAGACCGCGCCGTCATCGATAGCTACCTGGGCGCGGAGACGGTCGTCTGATGCTCATTGTTGAAAACATCGAAGTCTTTTACGGCGATGCCCAGGCTCTCGATGGCGTTTCGCTACAGATCGAAGAGGGCGCGATCGTCGCCATTGTCGGTGCAAATGGTGCCGGCAAAACGTCGCTGATCCGCACGATTGCGGGAATGCTCAGTGCGGCACGCGGGCGCATCCTCTACCGCGGCACTGATATTACCAGGTGGCCGAGCCATAGGGTCTGTGACCTCGGCATTGGCCAGGTGGCCGAAGGTCGCCAGGTTTTTCCGACATTGTCCGTGGCCGAGAACCTAGCGATGGGCGCGATGCTTCCGCGCGCACGCCATTCGCGCGAACAGAACTTCGAGAAAGTCTATGCGATGTTTCCGGTGCTGATGGAGCGCCGGCATCAGGCCGCTGGCACGTTATCCGGCGGCGAACAACAAATGCTCGCCATCGGGCGGTGTCTGATGGGCGCTCCCGACATGATCCTTTTCGATGAACCATCGCTCGGTCTGGCGCCGGCCATCGTGCAGAGCGTGCTGCGATGCGTACGGGATCTCAACCGCGACGGACTCACCTGCGTCCTGGTCGAACAGAACGTCGCGGTGTCGCTGAAGCTCGCCAGCCACGCCTATGTCCTGGAGAACGGCCGCATCACTATTGCAGGCTCAGGCGAGACGCTGCTCGCGGATGACCGCGTGCGGAAGGCTTATCTTGGGCTTTAGCGTTATTTCAGCGAAGGGCCGATGGTTACGCTCAACTTGCCGATGCCTTCGACCTCGCACTCGATCTTATCGCCCGCCACTGTAGCAGCCACTCCCGACGGGGTGCCTGTCATGATGATGTCCCCGGCTTCGAGCGCCACCATTTCCGACAGCTTCGAAATCGTCTCCCGAATGTTCCAGATCATCTGATTGAGATCGCCATCCTGGCGGACCTGGCCGTTCACTTTAAGGATTATCTTGCCTTTGGTAGGATGTCCGATCTTGGTCGCCGGCATCAACGGGCCGCAAGGCGCGGACGCGTCGAATGCTTTGCCGACCTCCCACGGACGCTTCACATCGCGGGACGCGATCTGCAGGTCACGCCGGGTCAGGTCGATGCCGACCGCATATCCGAAGATGCAGTCATTGGCCTTGTCGACGGGTATTTTGCGGCCTCCGCTTTTCAGCGCGACAACCAATTCGACCTCGTGGTGCATATCTTTGGTCAACGACGGGTAGGGCACCGTGCCGCCATCCGGGACGATGGCATCCGCGGGCTTGGCGAAAAAGAAAGGCGGCGCGCGCTCGTCCTGTCCCATTTCCCGGATGTGTTCGATGTAGTTACGGCCGACACACCAAATCCGGCGCACCGGAAATACCTTGTCGGTCTCTGCAACTGCGATTGTGGCTTGTGGCGGGGGCGGGATGACGTAGCGACTGTCACTCATGATGAATTGGCCATTGGATATTGTTTGGCGTTGAAGGGTAGCCCGGTTACGGAAGGCGGCCGGGAAGATGGCTGTGCGTATCAGGTGCGACGCGCCGCCGTCAACCGCACAGGGCTCATGACGCGACTGCGGTAAGGGGCGTGCGAGTCTCCTGCTCCTTGAGCTGGAGGCGATAGAACGAAGCGTAACGACCGCCCGTCCGCAGCAACTCTTCGTGCCGGCCGGATTCCACGACGCGGCCATCCTCAACCACGTGAATGCAGTCGGCATGCGACACCGTATGCAGGCGGTGCGCGATTACAAGCGTCGTTCGGCCTTGAGAGAGGTGCTCCATCGCCTCGCGCACTTGTAACTCCGACTCGGAGTCAAGCGCGGCCGTCGCTTCATCCAGCAAGATGATCGGTGCGTTCTTGATGAGAGCGCGAGCGATAGCAACGCGCTGGCGCTGGCCGCCGGAGAGCTGCAAGCCGTGTTCCCCCACGGGCGTCTCGTAGCCCCGCGGAAACGACATGATGAAATCATGCGCATAGGCAGCTTTAGCGGCGGCGATGATCTCGTCTTGGCTAGCACCCGGTTTGCCGAATGCGATGTTTTCCCGAACGGTGCCGCGAAACAGGAATACGTCCTGTCCGACATATGCGACGTGCTGGCGCAAGGATTGACGCGAACACAGAGTGATATCCTGCTCGTCGATGACGACCTTGCCGCGTTTTGCGTCGTAGAAACGCAGGATCAGATTGAACACCGTCGATTTTCCGCCGCCTGATGGACCCACCAGTGCGGTGAACTTGCCCGGCTCCGCTACAAAGGACATTCCGCGCAACACCGGTTCGTCGCCGCGGTATGCGAAGTGCACATCGTCGAAAGCCAGACGAGCCGTTCTCACGTTCAGGCCGGGTTTGTTGCTGTCGGGCGGTTCGCTGGGCGGGCTGTCCAGGACTTCGAACAGGATGCGCACGCCAACCAGTGCACTGTTGAGCTCGATATTCAGGCGCGCCAGCCTTTTTGCCGGCTCATAGGCCAGCAGAAA
>JANWKN010000095.1 GCA_025451355.1 Pseudolabrys sp.
ATGCCGATAGCGACGATAGCGATGTTGGTAGGAGTGACAGGCTTGCTGTCGCTGCGCAGTATCGCTCCATCCGCCAGAATTACCCCAACGAATGCAATTCAATCCGTTGAGTTGGCCAAAGTGGCCCGGTTCTGAATGACTACGATTTCGGCAGCTATCTTGACTTTGTCGGCATCGCATCTTTCATCGACGGTCGCGCCGAACTTTATGGCGAAGCATACATGCTGCGTCACGACCGTGCGCTGAGTCTGCAAAACATTCCAGATTTCCTGCGGCTGCTCGACGGCTACCGCATTCAGGCAACGTGCTCGCACCTTCGACGCCGGCCGTTGCCCTGCTCGATCGGCTTCCCAACTGGAAACGCGCCTATGCCGACGACGTGGCTGTCGTCCACCTGCGTCGCTGAGCCGCCCACCGATAGGAATTAATACGGCACACAGCCGTCGACGTGGCCCTAGCTTTGGTATTCAATTGTATCGATACGCGGCCGCCATCGGGGACGTGCCGCTATTCGGGGGAGAATGCCATGTCACTGCAAGCATTGATCATCCTCATCATCGTCGGCGCGATCGCCGGCTGGCTCGCTGGCATCATCGTCAAAGGGGTCGGATTTGGGCTCATTGGCAACATCATCGTAGGCATTGTTGGCGCATTCATCGGCAGTTGGGTGCTCGGTGCGCTGGGCGTCATGATCGGTGGGGGAATTATTGCTTCCATCATTAACGCCACGATCGGCGCCGTAATTCTGTTGTTCATAATTAGCCTCGTGAAACGCGCTTAATCGGTCGTTTCTGCTCACAGCCTGAGAGAGCCGCAGTCGGGCGTCTGCCCGGCTAGATCGGTTAATGTTGCATTGCAACAAACGCTAGGCCAGAATGTATTTTGTCAGGCCAGCGATGCGCGACAAAGCTCAGAAAGACAAACCTTGGATTTTCCGCACTTACGCCGGCCACTCAACGGCTGCGGATTCAAACGCGCTTTACCGCAAGAATTTGGCCAAGGGGCAAACCGGTCTCTCGGTTGCCTTCGATCTACCGACTCAAACCGGATACGACTCCGACCACGTTCTCGCACGAGGTGAAGTCGGCAAGGTCGGAGTGCCGATTTGCCACCTCGGCGATATGCGCGCGCTGTTCGAAGGCATTCCGCTCAGCACGATGAACACGTCAATGACCATCAATGCCACCGCGGCGTGGCTGATGGCGCTTTATATTGCGGTTGCTGACGAACAGGGCGCACCTTGGAGCGCCCTCCAGGGCACTATCCAGAACGACATCATCAAAGAGTATCTTTCGCGCGGCACTTACGTCTTTCCGCCGGCGCCCTCGATGCGGCTGATCAAGGACGTGATCCTGTTTACGACCAAAGAAATTCCAAAATGGAATCCGATCAACGTCTGTTCCTATCATCTGCAGGAAGCGGGTGCCACGCCGGTGCAGGAGCTTGCCTTCGCGCTCGCTACCGCGATCGCTGTGCTCGACACGGTGAAGGCATCGGACGAAGTATCGCCAGACAAATTTGGTGATGTTGTCGGACGCATCTCGTTCTTCGTGAATGCGGGTCTGCGTTTCATTACCGAATTGTGCAAGATGCGCGCCTTCACCGAGTTATGGGACGAGATTACACACGAACGCTATGGGATCACCGACGCAAAGCAACGTCTGTTTCGCTACGGCGTACAGGTGAATTCGCTTGGACTGACCGAGCCGCAACCCGAAAACAATGTCGCGCGTATTCTCATTGAGATGCTGGCAGTCACTTTGTCCAAGAACGCGCGCGCACGGGCCGTACAGTTGCCGGCATGGAACGAGGCACTCGGATTGCCAAGAGCGTGGGACCAACAATGGTCATTGCGCATGCAACAGATCCTTGCTTACGAGACCGACTTGCTTGATTACGGCGACATTTTCGACGGATCGGGAGAGATTGCGCGCAAGGTTGACGACCTGAAACATCAGGCCCGTGAAGAGCTCAAACGGATCGAAGAGATGGGGGGAGCGGTCGCCGCCGTCGACACCGGCTACCTGAAACAGCAGCTGGTCGAGTCGAACACGGTGCGGCTCGAAGCGATCGAGCGCGGTGAACAGATTGTGGTCGGGGTCAACAAATATCTCGAGAGTGAGCCCTCGCCGCTGGCAGGCGCCGCGAACTCTATCCTTACTGTGTCGGATGACGCCGAGCGAAACCAGCTTGATCGGCTTAAGACTTGGCGCGCATCGCGCGACAAGGCGGCGGTAGCCGAGGCCTTGAAAGAGTTGAAGAACGCCGCGCGCGGCGGCGCCAACATTATGCCGGCTTCGATTGCCTGCGCCAAAGCCGGAGTCACGACCGGTGAATGGGGCTGGGCCCTCCGAGAGGCCTTCGGCGAATATCGCGCGCCGACCGGTGTGGGCCGAGCGATGCGCAATGATGTCACCGGCCTTGATGACGTGCGGGCCGATGTGGACCGCGTCTCACGCAAGCTCGGCCGTCGCCTCACTTTTCTGGTCGGTAAACCTGGCCTCGATGGCCATTCAAACGGAGCCGAGCAGATCGCCGTGCGTGCCCGTGATGCCGGGATGCAAGTGGTGTACGAGGGCATCCGCCTCACGCCAGAAGAGATCGTCAATGCGGCGCGAAAGGAAAAGGCCCATGTTATCGGCTTATCGGTCCTTTCGGGCAGCCACCTGCCATTGGTGGAGGATGTTGTCGATCGCATGAAGCAAGCAGGCCTCGACGTGCCGGTGATCGTCGGGGGCATTATCCCGCCTGAGGACGCGGCCGAATTGGAAAAGGCTGGTGTTGCTGCGGTTTACACTCCAAAGGATTTCGAACTGAATCGCATCATGTCCGATGTCGTGCGAATTGTTGAGCGGTCCAAGGGCATGACAAATGCGTAAGTTCAGAGAGCGAGACTTGCCAACACCTGCGCCAATTTGGCCGGACTAACTGGCTTGACGAAATAGTGATTCACGCCGGCAGCGCGCGCAGCTTGCGCATCGCCGCTCCCGTCATGCCCGGAAATCGCGACCACCGGTGTCTGCCCGACCTTGCCCGACAACGCGCGGATCTGTCGCGTGGCTTCAAGTCCACCCAGCCCGGAGAGCGTAACGTCCATTAGTACGGCGTCATAAGTACCGCGCGTCACCGCCTCGACCGCCGCCTCACCCGTCTCCACGAAATCGACGCGATGACCCAGTTCGCGCAGAATTGTATTCATCACGACGCGTCCATAGGGGTTGTCCTCAGCACAAAGAATGGACAGTGGACGAGCCGGTAACGGACGCGCCTGCGTGCGCTCTGAGGTTGAATGCAAATCCGCACTTTCGACCAGCACCGTCAGCCGAAATGTCGAGCCGGCGCCTCTCTTGCTCGTGACCTTGAGATCTCCTCCCATCGCTTTGGCAAAGCGCTTGACAAAGGAAAGACCAAGCCCGGCCCCGCCGTATCGTCTAGCAATTTCTGCACTTCCTTGCGCGAAAGGACGGAACAGTTGCTTCAACTCCCCGCCGCTCATGCCAATTCCACTATCGCTGAACGTGAACACCAGCCGCACGCGCTTTTGCGTCGCTCTTTCAACGTCAGCTGTAAACAGCACACTCCCAACGTCGGTGAACTTCACCGCGTTGTCGGCGAGATTTTCCAGCGCGGCCCGCAGACGCAAGACATCTCCCAAAACCGTAACGGGCAAATCGCCCGCGATCTTTATGTCCGCCACAAGCGCCTTGTTGCTCGCGCGCGCGACAAGCGCCGCGCCAACGGCTTCCGCAAACGCGCGCGGCGAGAATGGCTCGTTGCGAAGCACAAGTCCGCGGGCATCGGCTTTGGCCGCATCGACGATTAACGTTGAGAGGGCGGCAAGATGGTCGGCACCGCTCTTGATCGCCTCCGCCCATTCGCGTTCGCGCGTGCCTAGGTCGGAAGAGGCCAGCAATTCGGCCAAAGCGACGATCCCGGTCAGTGGCGTGCGAATGTCGTGCGCAATGCCCGCGAGCGCGGCTTCAACTGCACGTCCCTGCGCACCCCGCGCCCGGCGCGCGCGCGATGGTGGCACGAGCGTCCGCTTGGCACGCCTGACCTTGCTTTTCGGTTTGGCCATTTCTCCCCTACCCGGGCCGACAATGCCACGGATGCGCGGTTCAATCGAGGCCAGCCAACCGACGGATCTCGACCTGCATTGCGCCTTTCGCACGAAGCTCACGTAGACCGGTAGCCTCAGTCGATTTCGAAAGCTTTCCGCCATCGCTATCGAGAATGAGCCGGTGATGGTGGTAACGGGGCTGCGGCAACTCCAACAGCGCCTGCAGAAGCCGATGGACCGCGGTGGCGTAAAACAGGTCACGTCCGCGCACCACATCGGTCACGTTCTGTGCGGCGTCGTCGACAACTACCGCAAGGTGATAGCTGGTCGGCACCTCCTTGCGTGCCAAAATGACGTCGCCCCAGATCGCCGGATTGGCCGCAATTGTACCGATTTGGCCCTGGGGGCTTCCACCGGTTTCCATCCAGTCGAGCGTGCCCACGCGTCTGAGCGCGGCCTGCATATCCAGGCGAAAAGCGTAGGGGTCGCCGGACGTTATGCGACGTGTTCGTTCAGCAGGCGGAATAGTTTTCGCATGACCGGGATAGAGTGGCACGCCGTCCGGATCACGCGGCCAGGACGCCTGAGCTTCCCGATCCGCGACCAAACGCGCGATTTCGGCGCGACTTTCGAAACTTGGATAGACCAGGCCCATCGCGTCGAGTCGGTTGAGCGCGGCACGGTAGTCGTCCCAGTGTTCGGACTGGCGCCTCACCGGCATTTCCCACTTGAGTCCCAACCACGCCACATCTTCGTAGATCGCCGCTTCGAATTCAGGCCGACAGCGGGCCACATCGATGTCCTCGATGCGCAACAGCACTCGTCCACCCCTCGCCTTGGCCATGTCAGCATTAAGTATTGCCGACAGCGCATGACCGAGATGCAGATAGCCATTAGGCGACGGCGCGAAGCGGAAAACAGGTGACATCGGTGCTATGTAGCTGTTTGAAATTCTTACCGACTCGCAACTCAAGCGGAAGTCTAGACCGGTTGGCTCATCAGACCCACGTGCCAGCGAGCAAGGAAAGCATGACCTATTTCCTTCGCACCGACAGCGATCTTCAGGCAGGGCTCGCGCAGTTACTCCTTGCCGACCCGCGGCTCAAGCCTGTCGCGGACAAAGCAGGGGCTTTTGCTCTTCGCCGGCGTGACCCCGGCTTCTCGGGATTGTGTGCGATCGTATGCGGGCAACAACTGTCAACCGCAAGCGCAGCCGCAATTCGCGCACGACTGTTTGCGGCATTTGATCCGTTTCACCACGATACGGTGCGGCGAGCACGAACCGACAAACTCAAGCGCCTCGGCCTTTCGGCACCGAAGATCAAATCCATCCGGGAAATCGGAAGGGCCGTCGCCAACGGACGTATCGACCTCACGGCAGTCGGCAACATGTTCGCCGACGAAGCACATTCCGCCCTTATTGCGCTTCACGGCGTCGGCCCGTGGACCGCCGACATTTATCTTCTGTTCTGTCTCGGCCATGCCGACGCATTTCCTGCCGGCGACCTCGCAGTCCAGGAGTCGGCCCGCCTTGCCCTTGGCTTGCGCAAGCGTCCGGATGCAAAGGCGCTCGCGAAAATGGCCGAGGCATGGCGCCCTTGGCGAGGCGTGGCTGCACACCTCCTATGGGCCTACTATCATGTGGTAAAGAAGCGTGACGTGGTGCCGGTTCAGCCGAATGGCCAGCCGAAAAAGGCGGCCAGCAAGGATTCCAGGAAAGGGAAAAAGAAGAATGGCTGAACTCGATGGCCCGCGGCTGGCCCCGCGCTCGGGACCCGCGCGTCAACTCGTGGTCTTCTTGCACGGCTATGGTGCCGATGGAAATGACCTGATCGAGATTGGGCGTGCTTGGCAGGGTTTGTTACCCAGCGCGGCATTCGTATCACCACACGCGACACGCCCTTGTGGCCAGGCGCCTGTTGGCCGTGAATGGTTCCCACTCACATTTCGTGACCCGGACGAACGTTGGGTCGGCGTCAATGCCGCTGCCCCGATTCTCAATAGCTTTCTCGACGCTGAACTGAAACGGCATGATCTTCCGGCGGCCGCGCTCGCTCTGGTCGGGTTCAGCCAAGGCACCATGATGTCCCTGCATGTCGGCTTGCGTCGGCCGGTCGCTCCGGCGGCGATCGTCGGCTACTCCGGGATGTTGGTGACGCCGGAAAAAGGCGACCCTGCTGCCTTCGCCGTTGAAATTCGCAGCCGACCGCCGGTACTGCTCGTCCACGGCGACCAGGATCAGCTCATCCCGGTCCAAGCGCTGTTCCACGCCGCGCAAGGTCTGGCTGCGCTTGATGTCCCAGTGGAATGGCACATATCGGAGGGAATCGGGCACGGCATTGACCAGGAAGGCCTTCGCCAAGGAGGCGAATTCCTTGCCAGGCGGTTTGCCGGGGGCAAATAGCGGTTTGCGGGTAACTCCCCGTTCCGGCTTCACAATCCTGTCACGCTGCCCTATTACTAGCGCACTCAGCTGCGTGGCGGCAGCGTTCCAAGAGGTCGAGGAGCGTCGCTTGAACGTGCACGTTTCGCCCAGCGGTTTTCCGGCCCTGGTGCTCAACGCGGATTTTCGGCCGTTGAGCTATTACCCGCTCTCGCTGTGGTCCTGGCAGGACGCGATTAAGGCGGTTTTCCTCGAACGCGTGAATATCGTCGCCAATTACGACCGCGCGGTGCACAGCCCTTCGTTCGAGATGAAGTTGCCGAGCGTGGTCTCCCTCAAGACCTTTGTAAAACCTTCGACCCATCCGGCATTCACCCGCTTTAACGTGTTCCTGCGGGACCGTTTCGCCTGCCAGTACTGCGGCGACCGTGACGATCTCACTTTCGATCATTTGTTGCCGCGCTCGCGCGGCGGACACACGACCTGGGACAACGTGGTGGCCGCCTGCTCTCCCTGCAACCTGCGCAAGGGCAATCTTACCTCAAACGAAGCCAAGATGTGGCCGGCACAGATGCCGTTCCAGCCGACGGTGCATCATCTGCACAGGAACGGTCGATTGTTCCCACCGAATTATCTGCACGAGAGCTGGCTCGATTATCTCTATTGGGACACCGAGCTAGAGCCTTAAGGTACGGCCCGTCCGCGCCGGAGTCATTCATCATGAGCAAGCTGCACCGCTATCGCAGCAGGCGAGCAATTTTGTTTGCAGTGCCGGTCGTGGCTGTCCTCTGCGCCAGCGGCTCTGTCGCGGCCCAGTCTGGTCCTGCATCCGCCGGACCTGTCGATCCGCAGTTAATAGAAGATCTGGTCGCGGCGAACCGTATTCTCGCTGACCAAGGCGTGCTCGATGGCTGGGGCCATGTGAGCGTGCGTCATCCGCGCGACCCCAATCGATACCTGCTGTCGCGTTCGCGCGCGCCAGAATTGATCAGCGTGGACGACATTATGGAATTCGACCTGGACAGCAATCCCGTCGATGCCAAAGGCCGCTCACTCTACACAGAGCGGTTCATCCATGGCGAAATTTACAAAACACGCCCGGATGTGATGGCCATCGTCCACACACATGCGCCGGCATTGATTCCGTTCGGGATCAGCAAAGTCTCTTTGAAGCCCGTCTATCACCGGTCGGCGTTCGTCGCGGCCGGCGTGCCGGTATTTGAAATCCGCGAGCGCGCGGGCATGACCGACATGCTGATTCGCGACCAGGCACTTGGACGCGCGCTCGCCGACGCACTTGGAAATCATCCAGCAGCTTTGATGCGCGGCCACGGCGCGGTGATCGTTGGCCCATCCATCCAGCGCGTGGTGGGGCGCAGCATCTTCCTTCCTCTCAATGCGACACTCCAGATGCAGGCGGCAGCACTCGGCGGCCCGGTGACCTATCTCGACCCTGAAGAAGCAAAGAAAATCGAAGAACGGGAAGGCTATGGCCTTGGCCGAGCCTGGGAGGCATGGAAACGCAAAGCAATGGCAAAGCCATGAGGTTGCCGGCGTTGATAGCCTTGTTTTGGAACAAGGACTGCCTATATACATTTAAGCGGTGATGTGGAGCTATAGTGCTCCATCATCGAGCGGCCACGAATCTGCTGTGGGCGACGCCGGATGTACGCGCGCCTCGCAATTCGTGGTCGTTAGTTTTTCGTGGCGGCTCAAATCCCTGTTTTAAGCCGTTCCTTGTCGTATCCCGCTATACGTTTGTAGCTCTCCGAGAGAGCCATCAGTTCTTCTCGGCTTATGACGTCGTCGATGCTCTTGAACGGCTTGTCGCCAGTACGGCGATAGACTTCGTGCAAAATGGCGTCGGGGGGTGCTTTCCGATTTGCGAGCACCACTTCGCTCGTCGCCGGCAGGCGTTTGACCTGGTAGGCCTTGAGCGCTGCGATCGCATCGACATCGGCGACAAGCGCATCAGAAAGCGCGCGACAGTCCAGAATGGCTTGTGCTGCACCGTTAGCGCCGCGCGGATACATCGGATGTGCGGCGTCACCCAGAAGCGTCAGACGACCGAAACTCCATCGCGGCAGCGGATCCTGATCGACCATCGGATACTCCAGAATCGCGTCCGCACTGCTGATGAATTTCGGCACATCAAGCCAGTCGAAGTGCCAGTCCGCCATCGCTGGCAGAAAATCTTCCAACTTCCCGCGTCGGTTCCAGTCGCGCGCGTAGTATTGCGGCGTCTCAATGTCGCATACCCAGTTCACAAGCTGGCGTCCCTCGGCGTCGACATTGCTTCGGATCGGATAGATCAAAAGTTTCGCCGGATGATGCCAGCCAATCCGAATCATGCTGGCGCCCGAAAGGAACGGCTTCCAGCGCGTGATCCCGCGCCACATGTTGATACCGGAGTATTTCGGCGGGCCTTCGTTCGGATAAAGCTGCTTGCGCAGCACCGAATGGATGCCTTCGGCACTCACAACGACGCTGCCCCGCTGGGGCGACAGTAGTTTGCCCGTAACGTCCTCGAAATGTGCGATCGCCTCGAACTCATCGTGCTCGACGCGCGTGCAGCGCCAACCGGTGATCACCTTGTCCGCGCCGGCCCGCTCAATGAACGCGTTAAGCAGGACCATTTGCAAGTCGCTGCGATGAATGGAAAACTGCGGCACGTCATAGCCGGCAAAACGGCCGGCCGGCTCGCTGTAAATGAACTGGCCGAAGCGGTTATAGAAGCAATACTCGCGAGTGGTTACGGCGACCTTCGCAAGCGCCTGTTCGAGACCGAGCGCGCATAATTCGCGCGATGCGTGCGGCAGGATATTGATGCCCACGCCGACCGCCTTGAGTTCGGGAGCCGCCTCGAAGATCCGGCAGGCGATTCCGGCGCGATGGAGCATCAGCCCCAGCGTCAACCCACCGATGCCTGCGCCGATGATCAGAACTTCCATGATGACAACCTTTGTGGCTTTCTAGCCGGAGCGCCTTTGTCGCGCCACCGACTCCTTGAAACCCCACGCGGCAATCCCAGCAAGAAACAGCGACACCAGAACGTCATAACCGGCCAGCGAAATACCCAGGAAGCGCCAGGCCGCCTCGTCGCACCGCACGATCCTGATGTTCTGAAGCTGCCTGAGCATATCGCTGGCAGAACCAAGACTGTTGATCGGCCCTGAACAATCCGCTGGGCCCGCCCAGAATTTCCATTCAACTCCGGCGTGATAGGCCGACAGCCCCGCGTTCCAGAGCATGATTGCAGTGATAACTGCAAAGCCGGCGATCATGACTTTGCTGGAAGCGCTATAATTCGCGCCAAGCCAAAGCAGCGCCGCAAGCGGAACACTGACGTAGAAAGCATTGCGTTGATCGAGGCAAAGCGGGCACGGCGGATACCCGAGCACGTACTGGAAGAAAAGGAAGCCACAGATCGTCAGCGCACCAATGACCGCCACGGTCGCCGAGGCGGCGGAAAGTGGGTCGCGGCGAAGCAGAGCCACATAGTCGTTCATCGTCTGATGTGCCTGCCGGTGAGTTAGTGGTGCCGGTGGTCGGGGTCGAACCGACACTCCTTTTGGGAACACGATTTTGAGTCGTGCGCGTCTGCCAATTCCGCCACACCGGCTGGGCGCCTAGCTATAGCGTCAAGTCGCTGGACAGCCAAACAAAATTACAGCCGTTACGTTTTCGCACCCCGGCGTTTGGTGCGAATATGAGCCACGCCGTAAGATGCCGAGTAACCAATGTGGAGTGTCCAATGAACGAAGAAGCCCTGAATATGTCGTTGCGCAAATTTCTCAAGATCGTCGGTGTCACATCGCAGCAGGAGATAGAGAAGGCGATCCGTGCGGCAGTTGCAGACGGCCGCCTCAAGGGCAACGAGACCGTCAGTGCTCAGATGGTCCTCACCATCGGCAAGGTCGGCCTCACCCATAAAATCGACGGCGAAATCATGCTTGGCTAGCGAGGCGCCGGCCGGCGCCAACCTTCTAGAATCCGGCCCGCGCCTTTTGGTAATAGGACAGGTCAAGGTACTTTTCCGGCGACGCCGGTGTTCCGCCCTCGAATTGCGCCCGCAGCTTGAGCACGTTCTTCAGTCCGTCCATGTCAATCGCGCCATCACGATTGAAGTCATTTTTTGTGCTGTCGTAGGACAGCGCCGCGATGTCTTCCGGTAGCTTGAGTCGCTCGACAAGTAGATTGACGACCTCGGTCCTATTCTGCGGGTCGAGACTCCAGCGCAAGCCTTCGATATAGGCTTCGAGATATTTGACCAGCGTGTCGGCGTTCGCGGCGCCCCACGATCGCAACACAAAGGCACTCGTTCCCTGATAAGCGCCCAGGGCCGCAGCCGCAGTGCCCATATCCTTCAGGCCCGCCTTTTCTGCGCGAATGGAAAAGGGCGGATTTAACATGGCCGCGACCATCGTTTTATCCTTTGTCAGGGCCTCAAGACGCGAACCCGTCCCGCCGATCGGCTTGACCTCGTAGTCACCTTTGTTGAGCCCTTTCTGGCGCAGCATCTCGTAGAGCTGGAAGGCGTAAGCTGTGTTGACCGCATCGACGGCAACGGTCTTGCCTTTGATATCGGCGGGCGACTGGATGTCAGGCTGAACAACGAGATGATTGAAGCTGTTGTCGCCGCCTGACACGACTGCGATGTCGACATTGGCCTTATCCTTGAGCGCGAACGCGTTGTCGACTGCCGAATGCGCGATGTGGTAGCGACCTTCTGCCAGCCCGTTGCGCAGCTCGTCTGAATTCGGAGTGAACTTGATTTCGACATCAAGGCCACGCTTGGCGTACAAGCCCTTCGCTTGTGCCACAAACATCGCCAGGTTCTGCACTCCTGGAAATACGATGACTGTGAGCTTTTCGTCGGCCCGCACGCATTGCTGCGAGGCAACCAGAACGAACACCGCCGTCGCGGCGGACAGAAGCCTCATCATGTCGTCCTCCCTGAGGCCCGTTTTATTTGCGTTATGAATTCATAACACCGGCTCCGCGCCGACATTCCGCCGGCCAAATGCGGCTTCCATCTCGCGTCGCACCTTCACCGCGGAATCATTCGGATCGTAGTCCACGTCGGACCATCGAAGAGACTGCCCCTCGGCGATATCCCGTTTGAGTTTGACGTTGTGAGCCAGTCCAACAGGAAGCAATTCATCTTTGAGCGAGAGATCTGCCGCTGTCTGCTTGCCCCAAACACAGAATCCTCCCTCGCCGTCCAGCATTTCACGGGCCTTTAAATCGCGCTTCGCGGTTGCAACAACATCGGAACGAAAGCCATTTGGTGCACCGGTCGGCTCGTTGCGCAGCGCTGCGCTGGCAACCGAGATCCCGAGTTCCAGCCCGATCATGTGAACCGGCCGGTAAAGCGCTGCGTATTTGCCGGTTCTGTCCGGCAACATGGCGTATTCCTTGAAGCAGCGGCGCGCGTAGTCGGTATCGCCTTCGAACACAACGTAAGTGCCTAACGCAAGGTGGTGCGGAACATCGCGGCCGTCACGGTAGACCGACGACGTCACCTCCGTAACCCCGGCCTTTTCCAGCGTTCCGCCGTCGCTCTTCGGCTTGCAGATCTCGGCAAGTTCGAAACGTGTGGCCGGCGGAAAACTGAGACCATTCGACTGCGGCAGTAAACCGGTTGCGTTACAGACCGCCGTCATTTCGATGCCAGATTTTGTGCCATCAACAAAGGAGTTGAACATTTTGGGATTGATCGATTTGCGGTCGGAAATCGTCAGATATTTGTCGAGAATGTCCCAGACATTGTCGGGATTTGATTTGTGATAGTGCGGCTCGTAACGCGTACCTTTGCCGGCACAAATGACTCTGAACCCCGCGGCACGAGCCCAGTCGACATGTTCGCAAATCAGCGCGGGCTGATCTCCCCAGGCCAATGAATACACCACGCCGGCCGCTTTTGCGCGGCGCGCGAGCAATGGTCCAGCAACTGCGTCGGCCTCGACGTTCACCATGACAATATGTTTTCCATTGCCCATTGCACTGATCGCATGATGAATGCCCGCGCCCGGCACGCCGGTCGCTTCAACGATCACTTCAATATTCGGATCGGCGATTAGCGCGTCAGCATTGTCGGTAACCAGCGCGCTTCGCTTCTTATGCGCATCGGCAAGCGACCCGGCGGAGTACATGCCATCCGGCCAGCCGGCGGTCTTGAGCTGGCTGCGTGCGCGCTCGACGTTAAGGTCAGCGACGGCGACAAGGTGCATGCCCTGCGTAAGCCGGGCCTGCGCCATGAACATTGTGCCGAACTTGCCGGCGCCTATCAGAGCAACGGTTACCGGTCGCCCAGCGGCCTCACGCTCCAGCAGTTTGGTATGAAGGTTCATGTCGAAACGGAAACACAAGCCCGACGGCGACACAAGCACGCGGGTAACAGAAGAGAAACTATTGGCACAAAGCCCGGGAAACGAATGTATCCGTTGTGCACTCGGGCCCGCTCGATCGCCCTGACATATAGACTTTCGCAGGACAAACCTCTGCAGTCGTCATGTCGAGACTCTTACCCGACCCGAACCCTTTCGCCTTGCATATCGTGTTAGCCGCGGCGACGCAGTCCGGTGCGCCATTCGGCGCTAGCTGACATTTCTCATGACCGCTAATGGTGCGAGCGGTCGGGATGCGTGCGACAGCATCGGCAGCATCCCTGGCGCCTTCGACCGTTGTCTTCGCCGCATCGCCGGCAGCGCTGCTGAAACCTTCGACCTTCTTGCGGGCATCCTTGAACGAGGCGCTCACATTTGCAGTTTGCTCCTCAAACCAACGACTAACGGAAGCGAAAAATCCTTCGCTCTGTGGCGTTTTTTGAGTGGGAGCGGTCGATTCCTGCGCGTTGGCCAATGCCGATACTAGCAGCAGCCCGGCCGCAAATACGAAGCCGAGCGCGAGCGGAGCCGCGCAATGATTTCGACAAAAGATCAAAGCCCGTTTGGTGCCCATGACTGGCGACAGCAGCGCCCGGTCGACCGCCGAATGGCCGTTTGCCCCTTTTTCACCCTCGGCCTTAGGGCCAGCAGGTGACGAGATTGGGGAGCGCCTCTCCTCAGATCAAGTATAGCGCAACCACGACGCCAACGATGATCACCGCGGCCCCGAGCAGGACCCATAGGCCCAATCTTTTTTCAATAATATGACGCGCCCGGTCGCCGTAGCGGTGCAGCAGAAACGCCAGCACGAAAAACCGGGCACCACGCGTGATAGTTGAGAAGAGCAAAAACAGCCCAAGATTGTAGCCTGCAAATCCCGATGTAATTGTCACGATCTTGTACGGGATCGGCGTAAGCCCTTTGAGGAGGATGATCCAGGCCCCCCATTGGGCGTAGGCTTCGCGAAATGCCTCAACCTTGTCACCGTAACCGTAGAGATTGATGAGCCAAGCACCTACGGAGTCATAAAGAAGCGCGCCGATGCTGTAGCCAAGCAAGCCACCGGCTACGGATGTCACCGTGCACCAGGCTGCCATCACGTAGGCCCGCTCGGGGCGCGCCAGCGCCATCGGGATCAACAACACGTCCGGGGGTACCGGAAAAAAAGAACTTTCGGCAAACGACACCGCGCCCATAGTCCACAATGCGTGTGGCTTATAGGCGGCGGCCAGGCACCAGTCATACAGACGGCGCAGCAATGAGCGCGGCTCGGCGGCCTCAGCGGTCATCGAAGTACTCGTGAGGAGAATTGTGACGGATCAGCGGCGCTTGCGAATGCGCCGCGGCTCCAGAGCGACCACTTTACGTCGCGCCGTGCCGCCGACCAAATCTTTTGGCACTTTTTCGGCAATGCCGAACATCAATTCCCGTCGGCGCATCTCGGCCCAAACCTCATCGGGACGCACCCCGGCGTGAACCCATAGGACCACGAGGTTATACAGCAGATCCGCGCTTTCCTTGACTACTGCCTCCGGCTGGCCGTGCATCGCGTCGATGACAACCTCGACCGCTTCTTCAGCGAGTTTCTTGGCCATCTTCGCAGGGCCGGCACGCAAAAGCCGGGCGGTTCGCGATTTCGCCGGATCGGAGCCGCGAACAGCAATTACAGCGTCGTAAAGCCGAGCAACCGAATCAGTCATAGAACCAAGAATATCCGATCTCCGCGCTGAACCGGTTAACGCTTGTGACGGCGGTCGCTATACGCGGTACTGGACTGCCGTTACGGTTATCGCTCGTTTAATAGAGAAAATGGGTCCAAAAAGCGGCATTTTGGTTGCGAACGGCGCCCGGGCCGCTTCGAAACGGCCATCTCAGCGATCGTCCTCGGCAAGCAGTGTCGCGTCGCCTCCAGAGGCCGCTGTGTTCACCGTCACGACCTGCTCTAAGGCGAAACGACTCAGATAATGCGGACCGCCAGCCTTCGGCCCTGTTCCCGACAAGCCGCTCCCGCCGAACGGCTGAGATCCGACCACGGCGCCGATCATGTTGCGGTTAACATAGACATTCCCGTGAGGCAGGCGCTGCGTGATGCGTGCGACAGTGGTGTCAATGCGCGAGTGGATGCCGAGCGTGAGCGCTGTACCGTTCGCTGCAATGTCGTCGAGCAACTGATCGAGCTCGTCCGCCCGCCATCGGACCACATGTAATATCGGACCGAATACTTCTTCCTTTAGCTCGCGCGCGCTGCCCAGTTCGACAATAGCGGGACCAACGTATGTACCGCCTTCGGGAAAAGCGGCATCGAGACGGAATAGTATGGCACCGCGCGATTCCATCGTCGTGATCCAACGGTCGAGTTTTTCTTTTGCTTCCCTGTCGATCACCGGACCGATGTGAGTTTGAGGATCGCGCGGATCGCCAAGTCTCAGTTCGCGCGCGGCGCCGGAGATCATTTCGAAAACACGGTCGGCCACATTATCCTGCACGCACAATAGTCGGAGCGCGGAACACCGTTGGCCTGCGGAACGAAACGCCGACACTATGACGTCATCGGTCACCTGCTCGGGCAGCGCCGTGCCATCGACGATCATGGCATTGACGCCTCCGGTTTCCGCGATGAGCGGGGGGATCGGTCCATCTTTAGCCGCGAGGGCGCGATTGATCAGGCGTGCGACTTCGGTCGACCCCGTGAATGCAACGCCGGCGACCCGGTGATCCCCAGTGAGTATTGAACCGACTTTTCCGTCGCCTGGCACCAGATTCAGCGCACCGGGTGGTATGCCGGCCGCATGCAGAAGCTTTACTGTCTCGAAAGCAATGAGGGGTGTCTGCTCGGCAGGCTTGGCGACGACGCAATTGCCTGCCGCGAGTGCACCCACAACCTGCCCTGTAAAGATCGCCAGCGGAAAATTCCACGGACTGATGCAAACAAAAACGCCACGGCCGCGCATATGCAACTCGTTGCTTTCGCTGGTCGGACCCGGCAACGGTCTTGATGCAAGCGTGCGGCGCGCCTCACCGGCATAGTATCGGCAATAGTCAGCCGCCTCTCGCACCTCTGAAACGCAATCATCGATAGTTTTGCCGCTCTCAATTTGCAGAAGTGCGACCAGCGGACCGCGATTTTTCTCGATCAGACCGCCGGCACGTTCAAGCACATCCGCTCGATTCGCAATCGACGTTGCGGTCCACGGGCGAAAAGTCGCCTCAGCGGCAGAAAATGCCGCGGCGACGATAGCCTCATCACCTTCCTGCACGGAACCCACGGCCTTTCCGTCGATTGGCGAATTGACCAGTCGCTTCCGGCCGGCAACGGCAATGCCATCGATAAGCGCACTTGCGCTGGAACCTTGAGGCGCTGCGCGCACTTCGGCCAACAGGGCTTCCAGCGATGCACGGTCGCCGAATTCAACGCCCACGGAGTTACGGCGGATGGGGCTAAACAAGTCGCGCGGCAGGGGGATATGCGAATGCCGCACGTGGGATTCGTCAGCGAGCCAGTTCTGCGGCCGGCGCAAAATGGATTCGACAGGGATCGCAGAGTCCGCGGCCACCGATACGAATGAGGAATTAGCGCCGTTTTCCAAGAGCCGACGCACCAGATAGGCGAGCAGGTCGGAATAGCCGCCGACCGGCGCATAAACTCGGCACGTCAGATCCGGCAGATCTTCGAGCAAAGCTTCATAAAGCGCATCGCCCATGCCGTGCAGCCTCTGAAATTCGTAACCGCGAGTCCCCCCGGCGTCTTCGATCACGCAAGCCACGGTCAGCGCATTGTGGGTCGCGAATTGCGAATAGAGTCGCGGCCGCGCCGCCAACAATTTGCGTAGGCAATCGAGATAACAGAGATCTGTCATCGCCTTGCGAGTGAATACCGGATAGTCGGCGAGACCCCGCTCCTGTGCGCGCTTAACCTCTGTGTCCCAGTAAGCGCCCTTAACAAGGCGAACCATTAGACGGCGATCGAGCGTTCTTGCCACCTCTGCAACCCAGTCGATCACTGCACCGGCGCGTTTTTGATAGGCCTGTATCGCCAGTCCGAAGCCGTCCCATCTGGCCAGAGAAGTATCGCGCAGTACCGCCGCGATCACGTCGAGTGACAGCTCAAGCCGGTCGGCTTCCTCGGCATCAACCGTGAAATTGAGTTCATGACGCTTCGCGAGCTGCGCCAGCTCGAGCAATTTCGGCGGCAATTCTTCGAGTACACGGTCACGCGACAATGCTTCGTATCGCGGATGCAGCGCCGACAGCTTGACGGAAATGCCGGGACGCTTCGGCAGCGCCTCGTTGCCCGCGGTCTTGCCGATCTCATCAATGGCATCCGCATAGGACTCGAAATATCTTTGAGCATCTGCTCTGGTACGGGCGCCCTCACCCAACATGTCGAATGAATAGAGGAACTCGCGGTGAGAACCTGCCCGCGCTAGCGCTTCTTTAATCGTCTGCCCGAGGACAAAATGCGATCCGAGCACCCGCATGGCCTGACGTGTGGCTGCTCGCACTGCCGGCAGTCCAAGCCGTTTGACCAGCGCCTCGACAATGCCTTCCGGTGTCTCGCCCGGGTGAATAACTCGGGTCGCTACACCAAGCGTCCATGCCGAAGCCGACACCAAAAGTGACGTCGACCGCGCTTCGTGGTGCGCCCAATCGCCCGCCTTGAGTTTGTCCTCGATCAGTCGATCGGCTGTCTCGGCGTCGGGCACGCGCAACAGCGCCTCCGCCAAAACCATCAACGCCAGACCTTCTTTGGTGGACAGCGAATAGGCGTGCAGAAAGTCCTCTATGCCGCCGAGCCCACCGGCACGGGCGCGAATCGCCTCGACCAGACGGCGCGCGCGCGCATCAATGCGCGCCTCGGCATCCTTCGACCGACTGGCGCCCGCCAGGAGTATCTTCGCGATGCTCTCGTCCGGCGGAGCATAGGGAGACCGTAGCGGCGGAATGTCGCGCGCAAGCCTATTGGCCGTCGCCAGCGGCATCGTTTGAAACTCCTGGCCACGCAAGCCTGCTGCATATGCCCCTTTTTGTGTTTCGGGTCGGGGCGTGGCAGGCCGGCGTTAGTCATAACTCCGCAAAATGTATAGCCAATATATTGCTCTTTGCGGCGCCGTGTCCTTTGCTGACCACGGCCAAAGCGCCGTGGCGCGGGCTGCAAGAGAGGATTTATGTGATGATAGCTCACCGCACCCGCTGGTGGGCCGGGATTGCGCTGTTGCCTGCCCTGCTGACGACCGACGTCACCGCGGCGGAAACGGGCGTTAGACTTTCGCTCGATTACGAAATTGACGGACGCGCGGCGGCGTTCTTGCTGCCTTTCGACAAGGGTTACTACAAGGCTGAAGGCGTTAACGTTTCAATTGACCCGGCAAGCGGCTCGCTGGAAACCATCGAGCGCGTGGCTTCGGGCAATTACGAAATGGGCCTCGCTGACATAAACTCTTTCATCAAATTTCGTGACAGCAAGCGGGATGTGCCGATCAAGGCGGTATTCATGTTGTACAACCGCCCGCCCTTCGCAGTGATCGGTCGGAAGAGCCGAGGGGTTAGTCAGCCGAAAGATCTTGAGGGCAAAATACTTGGCGCGCCGGCAGCCGACGGCGCCTATGCGCAGTGGCCGATTTTCGCACGGGTGAATAATATCGATGTGTCTACAATAAAGATCGAGATTGTCAGCTTCCCGGTGCGCGAACCGATGCTAGCAGCCGGCCAAGTCGACGCCATTACCGGTCTATCGTACTACTCCTTTATCGATCTGAAGGATAAAGGCGTGCCCGTCGACGATATTGCGGTGCTGCTGATGGCAGACTACGGCGTCGAGCTTTACGGCAATGCTATTATCGTGAACTCCAAATTTGCCGATCAGAATCCCGATGCCGTGAAAGGTTTCCTGACCGCCTTCATGAAAGGTTTGAAGGAAACCGTGAAGCAGCCCTCGATCGCAATCGGCTCGGTGCTCAAGCGAAATTCGGAAGCGAAGAAAAACGTCGAGCTTGAGCGGCTCACGATGGCGATCCGTGAAAATATCATCACGCCGGAAGTAAAGGAAAACGGATATGGCGTGATCGATGAGGAGCGCTTCGCCCGCGCGATCGAGCAAATCTCGGTGGCTTATAAATTCAAGGCCGCGAGACCGAAGCTCGAAGATGTTTTCGATCCTTCGTTCCTGCCGCCCGCCGCAGCGCGCAAATACAACTAATACACGCGGTTGGCTTGCGGCATTACTTGATGCGCTCGAGGATGCTCACGTAGTTCGCAACCGATGTTCCGCCCATGTTGAAGATGCCGCCGAGACGCGCGTCTTTCACCTGAAGATCCCCTGCACTATCGGTGAGCTGCATCGCGCAAAGTGCGTGCATGGACACCCCGGTTGCCCCTATTGGATGGCCCTTGGCCTTCAGTCCACCCGAAGGATTCACAGGCAACTTTCCGTCCTTTTGAGTCCAACCTTCAAGAACCGCGTGGGCGCCCTGCCCCTCGGCGGTCAAGCCCATGGCTTCGTATTCGATGAGTTCCGCAATGGTGAAGCAGTCGTGTGTCTCCACGAACGACAGATCGCCAAGTTTGAGTCCTGATTTCGCAAGAGCCATTTTCCAGGCCTGGGCACAACCATCGAACTTTAGAATGTCCCGTTTCGACATCGGAAGAAAATCCTGCACGTGTTCGGCGGCGCGGAATGCGACGGCCTTTTTTAGTCTCAGTGCGGTCTCGACATCTGCGAGCACCACGGCTGCGGCGCCATCCGATACAAGCGAACAGTCGGTGCGCTTGAGCGGGCCGGCTACAAAGGGATTTTTTTCGCTTTCGGTCCGGCAGAAATCGTAGCCCAGATCCTTGCGCATCTGCGCATACGGATTTCCGACGCCGTTCTTGTGATTCTTGGCCGCGATCATGGCCAGCGCGTCGGACTGGTCACCCCATTTCTGGAAATAGAGTCCGGCGATCTTGCCGAAAATTCCCGCGAAACCTCCATCGATATCGGCCTCTTCGCTGACATACGAGGCCTTCAACAAATTACGTCCGATGTCCGGCGCCGGCGTTGTCGTCATCTGCTCAACACCTACCACAAGAACAACGCGCGCGGCGCGAGCCTCGATTGTCTTTATGCCCTGGTGTACGGCGGCCGACCCGGTGGCACAGGCGTTCTCAACTCGCGTCGCTCGCTTGAAGCGAAGATCGGGCGACGCCTGCAAGACCAGCGCGGCGGTAAAATCCTGCTCCGAAAAACCCGCGTTGAAGTGGCCCAGCACGATCTCGTCTACATCCTTTGGACCAAGTCCGGCATCCGCAAGGGATTCCACAGCCACCCGCACGATGAGACTCTCGACGGTCTCATTACTAAGTCTACCGAACGGAGTATGGGCCCAACCGACAATACAGGCGGTCATCTATGCCTCCTTTTGCCGAACTTTGGTCGTTTTCCCCAGTAAAGGGTTGTGAGTCACCATGATATTCAGTGGTGGTTGACCGGCTTTGCTTACTATCCAAAGCTTAGATAGCCTAGCGCCGCCATATATGGAACTTCACCGTTTCTGAGGCCTTGGGACCTGAAGCGCGAACGATGATTGTTTTTGTACGCCGCCGCTCTCATGTCGTCACCCTCGGCCTCGCTGCTGGCCTGCTGTCGCTTGCCTGCGCGGGCCGCGCTCAGGCGGAAGCGCAACTACTGATCGAAGCCTCGACGGGGAAGGTGCTGCACGCCGAGAATGCCACGTATCCCTGGTATCCGGCTTCCGTCACCAAATTAATGACCGCGTACACAACTCTGCGGGCAATCAAGGAAGGCAGGATCGCGCTCAATACCTTATTCACAGTGTCGCGCAACGCCGCCGCCCAGCAGCCAACAAAGATGGGCTTCAAGATCGGAACGACGGTAACGGTCGACAATGCGCTGAAGATGCTGATGGTCAAGTCCGCCAATGACATCGCGGTGACGATCGCCGAAGGCGTTGGCGGTTCGCTCGAAGGCTTTGCAGATCTGATGAACGCCAACGCACGGCGCCTCGGAATGACGCAAAGCAATTTCGTCAATCCGAACGGACTGCCGGCGGAAAATCACGTCACCTCCGCGCGCGATCTTGCGATTCTGGCGCGCGCACTTATTCGGGAATTTCCCGAATACGACAGCTACTGGCATATCACGTCGATTCGCTACGGCAATCGCGTGATGCGCAACTACAACTCGCTCGTCTATCGCTACCCCGGCGCTGACGGCATGAAGACCGGATTCATTTGCGCTTCCGGGTATAACGTTGTCGCGTCTGCCACGCGAAACGGCCGGAGGCTGATTGCGGTTGTGCTCGGTTCATGGTCCGGTGCAGTGCGCGCGCAAAAGGCGGCACAACTCCTCGAGCGCGGATTTAACAACGGTGGCCTGTCCTGGCTCACGCCTTCGCTCGGCACTGTTGATGCTTTGGCCCCGGTCGACGCACAGCCACCCAATCTTCGGGAAGAAATGTGCGGGGGCCATCGCCGCAAGCCACCCTCGGAAGAGAACGAGGAGGAGCCGGAAGAGTCAACCAACGCCAGCGCCGGCAACGAATCGGGCAATGGCCAGGCCTTCATGCTTTCCAACACGAAGCCGGCCAAATTTGTGCTCGGACCGCCGGTCGAGACCACCCCACCCGTTGTCGTTTTCACTGGCCCGGCTGACCGTCCCGACACGGTCGAGCAAACGGCAAGTGCAACCCCGAAGAAGAAAAAGAAGGTTGCCGGCAAGGCGGAGGGGGGCGCAAAGGCCGCCAAGTCGGACGATAGCAAGGCGGCAAAGACGACCAAGAGTGCCAAGCCGGCGAAGACGGCAAAGCCGAAAGTTAGCGCAACGACGCAATGAGCCAATCTGCGACGCCTAGCAATCGCCAGACCCCACCCACGCCTATCCCACTAACAGTGCTGACCGGCTTTCTCGGCGCCGGAAAGACCACACTTCTCAATCGGCTTCTGAAAGACTCCACCCTCGCCAACACTGCTGTCATCATCAACGAGTTCGGTGATGTCGCGCTCGATCATTTGCTCGTCGAATACATTGGCGACAATATGGTGTTGCTGCAGTCCGGCTGCCTTTGTTGCACGATGCGCGGCGACCTCGTCGACGCCCTCGAAACGCTGTTGCGTGATCTCGACAATCACCGCTGCACATTCAACCGCGTCCTTCTGGAAACGACTGGTCTGGCCGACCCCGCACCCGTGCTGCATACGGCCATGTCTCACCCCTATCTTTTGCTGCGCTACCGGCTCGATGGCGTCGTGACCGTAGTCGACGCCGTCAATGGAGACGCGACCCTCGCTGCGTATGCCGAGTCGATCAAACAAGTTGCCGTCGCTGACCGGATCGTGCTGACGAAGACCGACCTTGCGGATCCGGCGCAATGCGAACGGACGCTGGGCCGCCTTCGTGTGCTCAATCCGGCGGCACCGGTCCTCGATTCAGCCAAGGGGGAGGCGTCGCCCGACAAACTTCTCGGCAGCGGCCTTTTCGATCCGGGTAAAAAGATTCCGGACGTTAGAAAGTGGCTCGCGGCGGAGGCTTACTCCGGCGTTGACCATCACCACCATCACGACGTCAATCGCCATGACGAACACATAGGCTCTTTTGTTCTCGTTTCGAGTGAGGCAATACCCGCCGCTACCCTCGAGATGTTCCTGGAACTGCTAAGGGCGACGCATGGTACCAAGCTCCTGCGCTTGAAGGGCATCGTGAAGCTTGCCGAAATGCCCGACTCACCGATTGTCATCCACGGTGTTCAGCACGTATTCCACCCGCCCGCGCGCCTCGATCGCTGGCCAGACGACGACCACCGGACGAGACTGGTATTCATCACCCGCGATCTGCCGGAGAGCGTCGTGCGCGAACTGTTCGAAGCTTTTCTCGGCGTTGCCGCCCCCGACCGCCCCGACCGCGCTGCGCTGACCGAAAATCCCCTGACCCCTTTTGGCGGTCGATAGTTTCCGCTGGCTGCCATACCGGTACTTGCATGGAGGACCGGTTGAACTCATTCTGACGGCGAATCGAGCGTCGGCGCCATGAATGAAAAACGCGGGGGAAGCGTTATGGAACGGCTTTGGTTGCGGTCCTATCCGCCGGGCGTTCCCGCCACTATTGATCTGTCGCGATATCCGTCGCTCATCGCCATGTTCGAGGAGAGCTTCGGCGCATTTGCGGATCGTCAGTCCTGCGTCTGCATGGGCAGATCCCTGACCTACGAAGAACTCGACAAAGCCTCGCTCGCCTTTGCCGCGTGGTTACAAAGCCGCGGGCTGAAACGCGGAGTACGTATCGCCATCATGATGCCGAACGTTCTCCAGTACCCGGTTGCGATCATCGCCATTCTGCGCGCCGGTTATACGGTGGTGAACGTGAACCCACTCTACAAACCGCGCGAACTGGAATTTCAGCTCACTGACTCTGGCGCTGAAGCCATCGTAGTCCTCGAGAACTTTGCGTCGGTGCTTGAACAGGCGCTGCCAAGGACACCGGTCAAGCATGTTGTTGTTGCCAGCATGGGCGACATGCTTGGCTCAATCAAAGGTGCATTGGTCAACAGCGTCGTGCGCCACATCAAGAAGATGGTGCCCACCTATTCGCTTCCTGACAGCGTCAAATTCAACGATGTCCTCGCGGCCGGGCGCAAATTGAAATTTGAAACTCCGGCGATCGGCCCCGATGACATCGCATTCCTGCAATACACGGGCGGTACCACGGGGCTGGCAAAGGGCGCGATGTTGCTTCATCGAAATCTCGTGGCCAACATGTTGCAGGTCGAAGCATGGAATCAGCCGATGGTCGATGTGCCACCGAAGATAGATCGACTTCTCATCGTGACCGCACTGCCGCTCTATCACATCTTCGCCCTGACGGGTTGTTTCCTGCTCGGTATCCGGACTGGCGGATCTTGTCTGCTCATTCCGAACCCGCGCGACATTCGCGGCCTCATCAAGGAACTCAGCCACTACAAGGTCAACATGTTTCCGGCTGTCAACACTCTCTACAATGCGCTGTTGAACCAGCCCGATTTCGGCAAGATCGACTGGAGCATGCTCAAATGCGCGATCGGCGGCGGCATGGCGGTTCAAAAATCCGTAGCCGATGCCTGGGTGAAAGTTACAGGCAAACCAATTATCGAGGGCTACGGACTTTCGGAGACGTCGCCGGTTCTCACTTGCAACCGTGGCGACATCGCCGCGTGGACCGGCACCATCGGGTTGCCGCTGCCTTCGACCGACATTTCAATCCGGGATGACAGCGGTCGGGAGGTGCCACTCGGTGAACAGGGCGAGATCTGCGGGCGTGGGCCGCAGGTCATGTCCGGTTATTGGCAGCGACCCGAGGAAACAGCTAGGGCAATGACCGAAGACGGGTTCTTCCGAACCGGTGACATCGGAGTGATGGACGCCGAGGGAAGAGTGCAAATCGTCGACCGCAAGAAGGACATGATCTCGGTCTCGGGTTTCAAGGTCTTCCCGAACGAGGTCGAGGACG
>JANWKN010000096.1 GCA_025451355.1 Pseudolabrys sp.
AATGTAGATTGATTGTAAGCGGGTGACACCGCACGTTGTGACGCGACGGGAGGCAAGTTCGTGTGACGCCGCCAATCGTACTCCCATGGCCGCAGGAGGGCTTTGCCGTATACGGCTCTCGACGAGTATTCAGACCGAATCTTTGCTTCGCCAAATTCGATGTTGGCGGTTTTCGCTTGGCCAATAGCTCCTAGCGTTATAAAGGCAATACCAAATAAGAGCAGTTTCATCGGGGGTGCTAACCTAAGTCACTCACACCGGAACCGCGCAAGTAGTTCGAAGTTCCGATCTGATGATTATTCCTTATCTTATCTTAATCCGCTTTTCATTAGCGGACATTCCGACAGCTTCAAGGCAATGTCTGATTTACCCCCAAAAGCGGACATGTGCGGCGCACTAGCTGGCGTCGAGGTGACAAGGACGGTCTCTCGCAATTTACTGTAGGGATAGATTACGCTCGTACCTCATCACGGAAACGGACGAAGCAGTTCGAACCACCGCCCCTGTTACGGTCTTCCAGACGGAATTCACAGGCACGGTTGCTCGCAGTTCCGCTTTCGCGTGCACCGCGATTTCTATCCCTGATCGCGGCGTGGCGATCTCACGAATTGCAAAGCCCCGGCGGGAAACCGCCGGGGATTTGCTTGTCTGGGTTCCGCGCAACAAAATAGCCGTCATGCCCGTGCGAAAATTCTTACGGCTACGTCGGCAGAGTGGCCTCATGGATTGCCGGGTCTTCAGGCGCGAAGACGGCGCTTCGCGCCTTCGCCCAGCAATGACAGCGGAGGACTGCGCGGTAGTGGCGAAGGGCTAATGCACCGTACGATCGCAGCGGTGCACAAACTCGCAAATGCGTCCGATCGTATCCGCGTCCGTGAGGAGCGGCGCGTGACCTTGGTCGGGCACTTCAAGCACGTCCATCGAAGCGCGGCGGGCGCGCATGGCTTCGACGGTTTCGGCCGTGAGAAGGTCCGAGTTGGCACCGCGGATCACCATCACCGGCTTCGCCTTGAGCGCGTCGAATTGCATCCAGAGTGGCGGGACACGACGTGCGGCGTCGACGCCGTTCATTGTGGCCGCGATCTTCACGTCATAGCTCGGCACCAACCGGCCGTCTTCTTCCTTGAACGCGCGAGGGGCGCTGGCAAGCCAGTCGGCCATCTCGAGCTTCGGGAATTGTCCGCTGAAGAGCCGGCGCAGGATCTCGGCGCCTTCCTCGAAACTGCGCGGCTGCGGCAGCTTGCCGACATAGCTCTTGATGCGCATCAGGCCCTGCGGCTCGATCACCGGACCGATGTCATTGAGCACGGCGCCGACGATCGCGGTCGGTCGCACGGCGGCAAGCAGCATCGTGAGAATGCCGCCGCGCGATGTTCCGACAAAGATCGCGGGCGACGCGTCGAGCGCGCTCACGACGGCCAGCACATCGGCAAGCTCGACAGGCAACGCATAGTTCGCCGGATCGCGGTCGTATTGGGACAGGCCGCGGCCGCGATAGTCGAGCGCGATTACGCGGCGGGAGGGTTTTTCATTCGTAAGCACGGAAGCGAGCGCCTCGAAATCCTCCGCAGTTCGCGTGAGGCCGGGCAGGCAGATAACGGGGGCCGCCGGCGCCGTACGTGTGCCGTAGCACCGGGCATGCAGGCGCAAGCCGTCGGGCGCGGTAATAAAGGTGCTGGACACGCCGTTCTGCATCCAGTGGTTATAACATACCACCTTGGGCGTTGCTGGTTTCGCGGAGCGCAGCCCACAAGTTCTCGCGAAGAAGACCGGCGCGCGCAGTGGCCTATCTCGTCATGGCCGGGCTTGTCCCGGCCGTCCACGTCTTTGCTTGCTGCGTGAGCCTAAGACGTGGATGCCCGCGACAGACGCGGGCATAACAGCAGACTGTCCACGCACCGCAATCCGTCATGGCCGGGGTTGTCCCGGCCATCTACGTCTTTACCGGTGCGTGCCGCCGCGCTTGATGTCGGCCTCGATTGCCAGCCTGTTGCCGCCGCCGAAACGCGCCCGGTAGACCTGCAGGTTCTCCATGATGCGCGCGACGTAGTTTCGGGTCTCAGCGATCGGGATCCGTTCGACCCAGTCCACCGGATCGACATGAGGATCGCGCGGATCGCCATAGGCCGCGATCCACTGCTTCACGCGGCCGCGCCCGGCGTTGTAGCCGGCGAACGTTAGAATGTAGGAGCCGTTATAGCCGGTGAAGAGGTTCGACAATTCGGCCGCCCCCATCTGCACGTTGTAGACCGGATCCTTCAGCAGACGTTCGCGATTGTAGGTGACCTTGAACTTGGCGGCCGTATCGATGCCTGCCGCCGGCGTCACCTGCATCAGACCCATGGCGTTGGCGCTCGAGACGACTTTCTGGTTGAAGTGGCTTTCCTGGCGCGCGATCGAATAGGCGACGGCGGATTCGATCGGCGGGGCAATCGGCTGATAGTCGGGCAGGCCGACTGTCGGATAAGCATAGTAGTCGAGCGGCAGGCCGCGTGCATAAGCGTATTCGCCGAGCAGCACCATCGCGCGGCCGTCGCCGTTCTTCGCAGCGAGCTCGCCCATCATCGCCATGCCGGCTATGTCGGTCGCGCTTTCGCCGAGCTCCGCATAGATCGAGGCCAGCATGTCGCGTTCGCCGAGCGTGTAGAGAATCTCCGCCGCGCGCACGACTTCAAGGTTGCTCAGTGCGGCGTGTTCCTGCTGCGTGAATACCGGCGGCCCGCGCAGGCCGAGATCCTTCAGCCCGAGACGTGCGCGCGCAAGCTGCCCGTAATAGGCCGCGGTGTATTGGGCAGCCGTTTCATAGAACTCCTTGGCCTGCGCGTTCTGGCCCATGGCTTCCGCCGCGCGGCCCTGCCAGTAGCCGGCGCGCGAGAGCGCATGCGGGTTCTGCGTGTTTTCACCGATCCGCGCGAAATGTTCCGCGGCGGATTTCGGATCCTTCAGAAAGCGCAGCGCGACCCAGCCGGCAGTGAAGTGCGCATCGACGCGGTAGAAACCTTTCATCGGCGTCGCGGCATCACGCGCGACGCGATAGGCGGCATGCGCGTCGTTTTCGTCAAGCAGCTTGCGCACGAGCAGCCGACGCTCCTGCCACCATTGGTCGAGGTTGACGAGCGCTTCCGGATTCTTCGTCACGGTGAGGATCAACCGGCCGGCATCTTCCGCCTTGTTGTTCAGGCGCAGCCACTGTACGCGCGAGAAAATATAGCCGGCGTCGTTCTGCGCCGCGGCCGGCACGGCATCGAGCAATGCCTTTGCATTGCCGGCCTTGCTCAGCACCGCCGCGCGTGCCCGCGCAATGGCGATCTCGTTGCCGCCGAGGCGCTGGGCGGCACGCATGCCGGCAGCGGCATCGTCGGCGTAGAAGCGCGCGTCCATGCGCACTTTGTGGTCTGCGGCGGTGAGCATGCCGCCAAACATCTCGAGCACGCGTGTTTCGACGCCCTCGCTGGCTTCATCGTTACGCCAGGCCTGACGCACGAGTCTGGCGGCGCCCTCCCGATCACCTTGCGTGAGCAGAGTGCGCGCCAGCATGTAGCGGCCCTTGGCGGTGACCGGCTGCTGTTTCGCAAAGAAGGCACGCACGGTGCGATCGTCCACGCCGTCGTTCCACAGCGCGTTCTCGGCGCGGCGGCGGAACAACGGGGAATGCGGCCAACTCGGATTGGCTTCGACCCAGGCGGCGTAGCGTTGGAAGGAGGGGTTGGTGTTGTCGGAGCGCAAGATCAGCCATTCGGCAAGTTTGCGCGCCACGGGATCGCTGATGCTCGCCTCGGTCGCGTTGGCTTCCGCTTCGCGGCCTTTGCGCGACGCTTCGATCACGCGCTTTACTGCGGCAATGTCGGCTTCCGATGTCGATTTCGTCGGTGCGACCGCAAAAGGACCGGCCGCGGGTCGCGCTAGCGGCGTGAAGTAGGCGCGCGTTTCAAAAAGCGCGCCGCGCAAACCGACATTGGCTTGTGCGTATGAGGACATGCCGGTGCCATTGGCGGCCGGCTGCGGGGCGGGAACTGGCGCCAGCTTGCCGGCATTCAGCGGCGGGCGTGGGCGCGGCAAAGGAACTTTTTGTGCGGTGCCCGAATACGACTCCGCGCACAGCCCGCATGAGGCTGCCAACGCCAAAAGAATGCTCAAGCGGCTTCGGCCAGTCGCTATCATTAAACCCCGTGCGATCGGTCCCCGGCGACCCGAATCAGAGCGGGGCCGCAGGCATTTGGCCTATTAGGCCAAAATCATTGATAGATGATACCCAAAAAATTCATGTGCCGGCACAGTACTTAGCGACGCAGGCAAAAACGCGGCAGACCGGTAATTTAGTGGGTTAGCAGGGACTATCATCATCCCCGCCGACCCGATATTTATGGGACCGCAACCTGGAACCCTAGTTGGAGAAGTCGTGCCATGACTGCCAAGACGAGCTTTCGCGGCTCTTTTACCGCGCTGGTCACGCCGTTCAAAAACGGCGCGCTCGACGAAAAAGCCTTCCGCGACATCGTTGAATGGCAGATTTCCGAGGGCACGAACGGGCTGGTCCCGGTCGGAACGACCGGCGAGAGCCCGACGCTGTCGCATGACGAACACAAGAAGGTCGTCGAATGGTGCATCGATCAGGCCGACGGTCGCGTGCCGGTGATTGCCGGCTCCGGATCGAATTCGACCGCTGAGGCCATAGAGCTGTCGCGCCACGCCGAAGAAGCGGGCGCGGACGCGGTGCTGATCGTCACGCCCTATTACAACAAGCCGACGCAGGAAGGTTTGTACCAACACTACAAAGCCATCAACGACGCCATCGGGATTCCGATCATCATCTACAACATTCCGGGGCGCTCGATCGTCGACATGTCGGTCGAAACCATGACGCGACTGTTCGAGCTGAAGAACATTGCCGGCGTGAAGGACGCGACTGCGAACATGACACGCGTGTCGCAGCAGCGCGCGGCGATGGGACCGGACTTCAATCAGCTCTCGGGCGAGGACATCGCTGCGCTCGGCTTCATGGCGCACGGCGGCCACGGCTGCATCTCGGTCACATCGAATGTCGCGCCGCGCCTGTGCGCCGAATTCCAGGCGGCTTGCCTGAAAGGCGACTTCAAGGCCGCGCTCAAGCTGCAGGACAAACTCGCACCGCTGCACATCGATCTGTTCGTAGAAACGAGTCCGGCGCCGATCAAGTACGCAATGTCACTCATCGGCAAATGCACCAACACGGTGCGGCTGCCGATGGTGCCGGCAACCGAGAACGCGCAGGCGGCAGTCCGTCAGGCGATGGTGCACGCCGGGCTGATCAACTAGCGGCCTGACGTTCGCTGGGTCACGACCGCGCTTTGCAATCGCCGTCATGGCCGGGCTCGTCCCGGCCATCTACGTCTTTTAGGAGTGGATGTTCGCTACAAGGCCGAACATGACGAAGGGGAGACCGTAGGCCATGCTCGAGGAATTCAAGAAATTCGCGTTGCGCGGCAATGTCGTCGACCTCGCCATCGGCGTGATCATCGGCGCGGCGTTTTCATCGATCGTGAATTCGCTGGTCGGCGATGTCATCACGCCCATCATCGGTGCCATCACCGGTGGGCTCGATTTTTCCAACCATTTTATCCCGCTTTCTTCGAAAGTCACGGCGGACAGTCTGGTCGAGGCAAAAAAACAAGGCGCGGTCATCGGGTGGGGGAGCTTTCTCACCGTCACGCTTAACTTCATCATCATCGCGTTTATCCTGTTTCTCGTGATCCGCGGGATCAACAAAGTTGCGTTCAAGCAGGCAAAGGCCGAAGAAGAGAAGCCGGCGCCGCTGACGAAGACCGAAGAACTCCTCACCGAAATCCGCGACCAGCTCAAGGCGCGCTGAACGAACGCAATCGCATCCGACGTCCCATGGCCGTAAAACCCGAGCGCCGCTTCAAGGTGGTCGCCGACAATCGCAAGGCGCGTTTCAATTACGCAATCGGAGAAACGTTCGAGGCCGGGATCGTCCTTACTGGCAGCGAGGTGAAATCGTTGCGCGCCGGGAAGGCGACGATTGCGGAGTCCTACGCCGACGCGCGGGCGGGCGAGCTCTGGTTGATAAATTCGAATATCCCGGAATACTTGCAGGCGAGCCGGTTCAACCACGCGCCAAAACGACCACGCAAATTGTTGCTGCAGAAGCGGGAGATCAACCGTCTGGTCGGTGCAGTCGAACGCGAAGGCATGACGATCGTACCGCTAAAGCTTTACTTTAACGAAAAAGGGCGAGCCAAAGTCGAGATCGCATTGGCGCGCGGAAAGAAATTGCACGACAAGCGCGAAACGCTGAAGAAGCGTTCCTGGGAGCGCGAGCGCGGGCGCCTGATGCGAATGAAGGGCTGAGGGACGACATCTCAATCCGTCATGTCCGGCCCTGTGCCGGGCATCCACGTCTTAACCACGGGGCGGCTGGGTAGACGTGGATGGCCGGGACAAGCCCGGCCATGACGATTTTGAGAGTCTTCGTAAGACAAGCCCGCGCAGCTACTGGATCGCGCCGCAGGCGATGCGTCCGCCGGCCTCACCCGTGGGATCTGTTTTGTAGTCGTCGCTTCCGGCATGGATGACAATCGCGGAGCCGTCAGCGTCGAACACTGAATTCTGTTTACCTTTTTCCAGGGTGATGTTGACGTTGAGGATCTCGACGGTGAGGTCGCCGCTCTGCGGGATGTGCAGATTGGGCATGTCGCCCGCATGCTGACCTTCCGGTGACAGCATTCCGTGCTTCTTGTTGCCAGGATTGAAGTGCCCGCCGGCCGAGGTGAAGGGCGGCTCGCACTTGCCGACCGCGTGCACGTGGATCGCATGCTCGCCCGGCGCCAGACCTTTGACAGCGACGTTGATCAACACACCTTGCGACGTCTGGGTGAGATTGACCGATCCAACTTCCTTGCCGTCGCTGCCTTTCATTGGCGCGCTGGCGGTCTGTGCCGCGGCGGGTAGAACTGCGCTGAGGAACAGGGTGGCCGCATAAACCGGTTTGAGAAAGGTCATAAGGTCGCTCCCATTCAAGAGGAGAAAAACAGCCTTACACATTAACAGCATTGCCGACTTGACGATCGGCGGTAATAACATTGCCGTGACACTCAACGCCGGGAGGCCGATATGGTGCCAACCAAACTGGACCACTGCGTCATCCATGTGTCGGATTGGGGACGGTCCAACAGGTTTTATGCCGAAGTCATGGGTGCCGAGCTGGTGCAGCGCCCCACTGGCTGGGCCTACCGCTTCGGCGACAAACAGCTCAACGTGCATGGGCCAGGCGTACAGCCGGCCGAGGTTGCACGCCTGCCGGTGCGACCTGGCAACAGCGACCTTTGCTTTGAGTGGCAGGGCCCGATTGAGGGCGCGATCGCGCATCTGAATACGCACGGAATTGCCGTCGAGCACGGGCCAATGCGACGGTTTGGTGCGAAAGGGCCGGGCACCTCGGTTTATTTCCGCGATCCTGACGGCTCGCTCATGGAATTTATGTCGTACGGTTAGTCTGTCATGGCCGGGAAGAAGCGCGGACACGACGCCGATACAACTATGCAAGTTGGAATCTGGCGCACCCTCGGTCCGGTCATGGCCGGGCTTGACCCGGCCATCCACGTCTTGATCTTTCGCAAGGCAACAAGACGTGGAAGCCGGGCATGACGGAGCAAGCGCCATGAGCGGCCGAATAGAGTAGGGAGAAAACCATGACCGAAGCCCCCGGCACACATAACCCGCAATTCCTGCCGCCAAACATCCGGTGCCTATCGCGCTGCCGGCGACCGAAGGCGCACCGGTCAATCTGTCGGAGCTCCGTGGCCGGACTGTTGTTTATGTCTATCCGCGTACGGGCGTGCCCGGTGTCGATACGCCTGACGGTTGGGACCAGATCCCTGGCGCGAGAGGCTGCACGCCGCAGTCGTGCTCATTCCACGATCATTTCGGCGAGCTCAAGCGCTTGGGCGTCGCGCAGCTCTATGGTCTGTCGACACAGAACACCGCCTATTAGAAGGAGGCGGCCACGCGGCTGCACCTGCCGTTTGCGATTCTGTCGGACGAGAAGCTCACGCTCACCCGCGCCCTCAATCTCCCGACATTTTCCACCGAGCTCAAGCGCATGGCGCTTGTCATCGATGACAACACAATCACCAAGGTCTTCTACCCGGTTTTCCCGCCGGACAAGAATGCTGCGGAAGTGATCGCTTGGCTTCAGCGATCGAGATAGGCGCGGACGTTTCTGAACACGGTGCGGAACATTTCGGGCGTAAGCACCCCGGTGTTCGTGTTGTAGCGAGAGCAGTGATAGCTGCAGAAAAGCGTCAGCGACCCGAGCTGATGCCGCTCGCCGTGACAGAAGGCAGCGGCGGACAACTTGCCGCCGAGTGCGCGCACCGTGCTGTCGTGCGCGATGCGGCCGAGTACAACGACGGCACGCAGTTTTTTCATCTCCGCGATGGTCGGAGACAGAAAGTCCCGGCAGGTTCTTATTTCTTCCGGCGTCGGCTTGTTTTCCGGTGGCACGCAACGGACGGCGTTCGTGATGCGGCAATCAATCAGCTCAAGTCCGTCGTCAGGATGCGCGCCATAGTCGCCGCGCGCGAAACCATATTTACCGAGGGTCTCGTAAAGCAGTACGCCCGCATAGTCACCGGTGAATGGCCGGCCGGTGCGGTTGGCCCCTTGGAGTCCCGGCGCGAGACCGACAATCAACACACGTGCGTTGAGGGGGCCGAAGGAGGGGACCGGCGCGTTAAACCAGGCAGGCTCCTTGGCGCGCCAGGTCTTACGGAAGACAGCAAGGCGCACGCAACGCGGGCAATCGCGCCCAGGCTTTCCGTCGGCCCCAGCCATAGCCCACGATCCCGAATGAAAACGCTAGGTCACTATTCGAACGAATCTTCGTCGTCGTCAGCCCCGACGTGGGCCCCGGCGCGCTGCGGCGCAGTCGGCGGTCGCTGCAGGAACTGGGGCGTATGCGACGCCGCACGATCCTCGCGCGGCGGCCGGCCCTCGCGGGCTACGCGCTCGGATGGATCGCGGCCGATCTTAGTCTGCAATTCCACGATGTCGAGAAAGACGTCAGCTTGCCGTCGCAGCTCGTCCGCGACCATCGGCGGTTGCGTCGAAACCGTTGAAACAACGGTGACGCGTACGCCTCTGCGCTGAACCGCCTCGACCAGCGAGCGGAAATCGCCGTCCCCGGAGAAAAGCACCATGTGATCGATCGTGCCCGCGATTTCCATAGCGTCGACGGCGAGCTCGATATCCATATTGCCTTTGACCTTGCGCCGGCCGGTCTGGTCGACGAATTCCTTCGTCGCCTTGGTGACGACGGAATAGCCGTTGTAGTCGAGCCAGTCGATCAACGGGCGGATCGAGGAATATTCCTGATCTTCGATGACCGCGGTGTAATAGAAGGCGCGCAGTAGATAGCCGCGCGATTGGAATTCACGCAACAGCCGCTTGTAGTCGATGTCGAAGCCGAGAGATTTTGCGGTCGCGTAAAGATTGGCACCATCAATGAATAAAGCGATTTTCTCGCCAGATACGGTCATGGGTTCGTCTCACAATCCAATACGGTTACTTCCAGATCCGGGCCCGCACGACACGCGGGTTGCGCCGCGTGCGCGGTTTTCGGATCGCCCTAACTGAGCATCGCGGCCTCGCCAACAATTGGTGCGCCGCCAGCGCAATCCCGCAGTGCCGATCAAATCCCCTGCCACCGGCTTGCCCGCGGAATCGTCGAGTAACAGACGGTTGCGGCTAAACCAAGACAAAAACGCTTGAAATTTCATGCGCCAGAGGGTACCTACCGGACAAAATTCAGGACAAGTTCCACCCGATGGAGTGACGAGTCGATGGCCCGTGTCACCGTAGAAGATTGTATCGATAAAGTTGAGAACCGTTTCGATCTCGTCCTTCTCGCGAGCCACCGCGCGCGGATGATTTCATCCGGCTCGCAGATCACCCTTGAGCGCGACAACGACAAGAATCCGGTCGTAGCGTTGCGGGAAATTGCCGAAACCACCGTATCGCCCGGCGATCTCAAGGAAGACCTTATTCATAGCCTGCAGAAGTATGTCGAGGTCGACGAGCCCGAGCCCGAAGTGCCGTTGATCGGAGCTGGTGCAGGTGCCAGCGTCGATTCCGACGATACAGAGGTAACGGCCGACCGTATGACCGAGGAAGAGCTGTTGAAGGGCCTCGAGGGCCTGGCGCCGCCGGAAGAGCCGCCGGAAGAAGACGCTGAATAGCCAATCCAGTAAATTTTAACGTAACGGCCCGGCCAAAAGCCGGGCCGTCGCTTTTCGTCAACCAGTTGGTCAAAGCCTTGCGGCTAAGCTGAAACAGCGTGATATCTTGAGGTGGTATCATCAGGAGCGGCTAAAAGGCAGCAGATATGGCGCGCACGCGCTCCGACCTTCCGCGGATGCAAAAGCAGGCCCCGATCCGGGCGCCGCGCCCGCCAGCCGTTGCCCCTGTGCCTCAAGTCACTGAAAAGCCGGCCCGAAAGCCGCAGATCATGCGGCAGTACGATCTGATCGAACGGGTCCGTCGCTACAACCCCAATACTAACGAGGCGCTGCTCAACCGCGCCTACGTCTACGCCATGAAGGCCCATGGCGAGCAGCGACGTGCGTCGGGCGATCCGTATTTCTCGCATCCTATCGAGGTAGCCGCGATCCTCACCGACCTGAAGCTCGATGACGCAACTATCGCCGCGGCGCTCCTGCACGACACCATCGAGGATACCGAGGCAACCCGCGCCGAAATCGACAGCCTTTTCGGCCGCGATATCGGCACACTGGTTGAGGGCCTCACCAAACTGAAAAAACTCGACCTCGTCACCAAGGAAGCCAAGCAGGCGGAGAACCTCCGCAAGCTGCTGCTGGCGATCGCCGACGACGTGCGCGTTTTGCTGATCAAGCTCGCCGACCGCCTGCACAACATGCGCACGCTTGGCTACATGCCGTCCGAAGCGCGTCGCCGTGCCGCCGAGGAGACTCTCGAAATCTATGCGCCGCTTGCCGGTCGCATGGGCATGCACGAGATGCGCGAGGAACTCGACGATCTGGCGTTCGGCGAGCTCTATCCGGAAGCCTACGACGTCGTAACCGCGCGCCTGAATGCACTGACCGAGCGCAGCAAATTGCTGATCTCGGAGATCGAAAAACAGCTCACCAAAAAGCTCGCCGATCGCGGCATCGATGCGCGGGTCGTCGGACGGCGCAAGCGTGCCTATTCGATCTGGCGCAAGATGGAACGCAAGTCGGTGGGGTTCGAACAGCTCTCCGATATTTTCGGGTTCCGCGTGCTCGTGAACACGCTGGCCGATTGCTACCAGGCGCTCGGGGTCGTGCACAGCACCTGGCCGATGGTGCCGGGTCGCTTCAAGGACTACATCTCGACGCCGAAGGGAAACGATTATCGCTCGATCCACACGACCGTGATCGGTCCGAGCAAGCAGCGCGTCGAACTGCAGATCCGCACCGTCGCGATGCACGAAATCGCCGAATACGGCATCGCTGCGCACGCACTTTACAAGGACCATGTCGGCTCGCCAACCGAGCTCCTGTCGCGGGAATCGACCGCCTATGCCTGGCTGCGCCGAACCATCGAGCTACTGGCGGAAGGCTCGAATCCGGAAGAATTCCTCGAACACACCAAGCTCGAGCTGTTCCATGACCAGGTGTTCTGCTTCACGCCGAAGGGCAAGCTGATCGCATTGCCACGCAAGGCGACCCCGATCGACTTCGCCTATGCGGTGCATACCGACATCGGCAACACCGCTGTCGGCTGCAAGATCAACGGCCAGATCGCGCCGCTGACTTCCGAACTCGTCAATGGCGACGAAGTCGAAATTGCGAGCTTAAAAGCGCAGACCGCCCCGCCTGCCGCTTGGGAATCGATCGTCGTTACCGGCAAGGCGCGCGCGGCGATCAGACGGGCAACGCGTTTCGCGGTCCGCCGGCAATATGCGGGGCTCGGCCGCCGTATGGTCGAGCGACTCTTCCAGCGCGCCAAGATCGGCTATTCCGATGAAATTCTGACGGGAGCATTGCCGCGGCTGGCGCGTGCTTCGGTCGATGACGTCTTGGCGGCCGTGGGCCGCAGCGAGTTGAAGGCCTCCGACGTAGCCCGCGCTATGTATCCCGACTACAAAGAAGAGCGCGCGGCCGCAATGGCGGCGAAGCCGAAGTCGGAAAGCGGCTGGTTCGGCCTGAAGAAGTTGACGTCGGTGAAGTTCAAGCTGCCGGAAAACGCGACGGGGCCCGCGATCCCGATCCGCGGCATCAATGGCGACCTGCCGGTGCGTTTCGCGCCGGATGGAGGCGCGGTGCCGGGCGACCGTATCGTCGGCATCCTCACGCCCGGCGAGGGCATCACTATCTATCCGATCCAGTCGCCCGCCTTGAGCGAGTTCGAAGACACGCCCGAGCGGTGGCTGGACGTGCGCTGGGACGAGGAAGAGCAAGCGCCGAGCCGCTTTCCAGCGCGCATCGCGGTGCAATCGGTGAATGAGCCGGGCTCGCTTGCACAGATTACACAAGTCATCGCCGAGCATGACGGGAATATCGACAACATCCGCATGACACGGCGGGCGCCCGATTTCACCGACGTCACGATCGATCTCGAGGTCTACGACCTCAAGCATCTCACCGCCATCCTTGCGCAGTTGCGCGCCAAATCGGTGGTGGCCAAGGCAGAGCGCGTGAACGGCTAGGGCCGTGCGCAAGGGTCACGCATGAAACGTCTCCGCCTTGGCGTTAACGTCGATCACGTCGCCACCATCCGCAACGCCCGCGGTGGGCGCCATCCCGATCCCGTGCGTGCGGCCAAGCTTGCGATCGCAGCGGGCTGCGACGGCATCACCGCCCATCTTCGCGAAGATCGCCGGCATATTCGGGATGATGACATCGCGCGCCTGAAGGCGGAGATCGACAAGCCGCTCAATTTCGAAATGGCGGCAACCAGGGAAATGGTCGATATCGCGCTGAAGACGCGACCGCATGCGGCGTGTCTCGTGCCGGAAAAACGCACGGAGCGGACGACCGAGGGCGGGCTCGATGCGGTCGGACAGCGGGCGCAGCTTGCACCTGTCGTGCGCGAGCTCAAGCACACCGGCATCCGTGTCTCGTTGTTCATCGGGGCGGCTCCGGCCCAAATCGAGATGGCCGCCGAACTGGGCGCGCCGGTTATCGAAATCCATACGGGCTCCTGGTGCGACGCGTTGACCGAAGGTCGTGTCGCCGAGGCGAAAACGGAATGGCAGCTTATTCAGGACGGTGCGCAACTCGCCGCCAGTCTTGGGCTTGAGGTGCATGCCGGCCATGGTCTCGACTACGGGACTGCTGAAACGATCGCTTCGCTGCCGCAGGTGGTCGAACTCAACATCGGTCATTTCCTGATCGGCGAAGCGGTATTTGAGGGCCTGCCTGAGACTGTAAAATTCATGCGCGCCGCAATGGACCGCGGCCGCAAGAAGGTAAGCGAATGATTGCGAACGAGCGGGTGCGGGCATGATCATCGGTCTCGGCTCCGATATCGTCGATGTGCGAAGGATCGCCGATGTTATTGATCGGCATGGCGAGCGTTTCCTTGACCGAATCTTCACCGCGACCGAACGCAGCAAAGCCGAGGGACGCGCGAATACGGTTGAAACCTACGCCAAGCGTTTCGCGGCCAAGGAAGCCTGCTCCAAAGCTCTCGGTACCGGCCTGCGGCGCGGCGTTTTCTGGCGTGATATGGGCGTCGTCAATCTTTTAGGGGGAAGACCCACGATGAAGCTCACCGGCGGAGCGCTCACGCGGCTGCAGGCGATCACCCCACCCGGATGCGAAGCCAGGATCGACGTTTCATTGACCGACGAAGGCCCGACCGCGCAGGCCATCGTCATTATTTCCGCAGTCCCTGCGCGGGGAGAAATACGTTGAAAAAAGGTCCTTTAATGGGATCAAACGTTTGTCATGTGTCGGCCTTGTTGATTGCCTGCTCGTATATCAGCCGCTACAAGGTCGCCGGGGTGAGTGTGCCGTAATGCGGGACGAAAGGCCGATGAGTGTGACATCAGGAACTAAGCGTAAAGAGGGCGGCGTTGCCGAAACAGTCCGCGTGATTATTCACGCGCTGATCATCGCACTGGTGATCCGCACGTTCCTGTTTCAGCCCTTCAATATTCCCTCCGGTTCGATGAAGGCGACGCTGCTGGTCGGTGACTATCTGTTCGTCTCCAAATACAGCTACGGCTACAGCAAATTTTCGTTGCCACTGTCACCGCCGCTGTTCTCGGGGAGACTCCCCGGCGATTGGCTGCCCCAGCGGGGCGACGTGGTGGTATTTCGTCTGCCGAAGGACACTTCGACCGATTACATCAAGCGCGTGATCGGATTGCCGGGCGACAAAATTCAGGTCATCGACGGCGTTCTCAATATTAACGGCGTTCCGGTCAAGCGTGAGCGCGCGCCAGATTTCATCGAGACGGAAGAGGGCACGCGGGAAGCGCCGGTTAAACGCTGGAAGGAAACACTGCCGAACGGCGTGAGCTACTACGCACTCGATCTGGTCGATAACGGATTTGCCGACAATACCCAGGTCTACACGGTGCCCGCCGATCATTATTTCATGATGGGCGACAACCGCGACAACTCAACCGACAGCCGATTCAGTCAGGTCGGAACGGTGCCGTTCGAAAATATCGTCGGCAAGGCACAGATCATCTTCTTTTCCGTCTTCGAGGGCGAGCGCGCCTGGCAATTCTGGCGCTGGCCGGTGTCCGTTCGCTGGAACAGGCTGTTCACGATCGTCAGATGAGCCGCAAGGCCAAGGACAGGACGGCACTCGAGACCAGGATCGGCTATAAATTCGCCGATAAGGATTTGCTCGAACGAGCGCTCACGCACATTTCCGCACTGTCAGGAGGCAATCGCGCGGCCAGCTATCAGCGGCTGGAGTTTCTCGGCGATCACGTGCTCGGCCTTGTCATTTCCGACATGTTGTATCGCGCCTTTCCACGGGCAAACGAAGGCGAACTTTCGCGGCGGCTTGCCGATCTCGTGCGAAAGGAGACATGCGCCGAGGTGGCGCGGGCGATGGATCTTGGCCCGGCGCTCAAGTTAGGCAACTCGGAATCACATGCCGGCGGACGCCGCCGCACGACCATTCTCGCCGATGTCTGCGAGGCTCTCGTCGGTGCGGTGTTCATCGACAGCGGCTACACGGCGGCGGATGGCCTCATCGCTCGGTTCTGGAAAGAGCGGATGCTCAAGCCGCTGCGTCCGCTGCGCGATCCAAAAACCATGCTGCAGGAATGGGCGCAGGCGCGCGGTCTGCCGACACCGGCCTATCGCGAGCTCGCGCGAACGGGCCCGCATCACGACCCCGAGTTCCGGGTCGCTGTCGTTTTGCCGGACCGGCCGCCGGCCGAAGGGCTGGGCAATTCCAAACGCGCTGCCGAACAGGCTGCCGCCGCCGCGATGCTCACGCGGGTCGGTGTAGCGGTGGATAAGATTGATGGCTGATCCGAACACGCAAGACGGCAAGACAAATTGCGGCTTCGTCGCCCTGATTGGCGCACCCAATGCCGGCAAATCGACGCTGCTCAACGCATTGGTCGGTTCGAAGGTCAGCATCATCTCGCACAAAGTGCAGACGACGCGTGCGCTGATCCGCGGGATCGCAATTCAGGAACAGTCGCAACTGATCTTCGTCGATACGCCCGGCATTTTTTCACCGCGACGTCGACTTGATCGCGCCATGGTGACGACGGCCTGGAGCGGCGCGCACGAGGCCGACCTCGTGGGCGTTATCATCGATGCGCGCAAGGGTCTCGACGAAGAGGCGGAGGATATTCTGCGCCGGCTCGTTGACGTCAAAGCGCCGAAGCTGCTCGTGCTCAACAAGATTGATGTCGTCGCCAAAGAAGTGCTGTTGAGCCTCGCAAATGAGGCCAACAAAGCGGCAAAGTTCGAAGCCACTTTCATGGTCTCCGCGCTGACGGGTGACGGCGTCACAGATCTCAAGATTTGGCTGGCGCAGCACGTTCCGCCGGGACCCTGGCTCTATCCGCCTGACCAGATGTCGGATGCTCCGATCCGCCAGCTCGCGGCCGAAATCACGCGTGAAAAGCTGTTCGAGCGTCTGCACCAGGAGTTGCCTTACCACTCGACGGTGGAGACCGAAGCCTGGAAGGAATTGCGCAAGGGCGACATTCGGATCGAGCAGACGATCTATGTGGAGCGCGAAAGTCAACGCAAGATCGTGCTCGGCAAGGGCGGTCAGACCATCAAGGCGATTGGCGAAGCTGCTCGCAAGGAGATCGCCAAGATTGTCGAAGCCAAGGTACACCTGTTCCTCTTCGTGAAAGTGCGCGAGGGCTGGGGCGACGACCCGGAACGCTATCGCGCAATGGGGCTGGAATTCCCGAAGGATTGAGGTGCCATCGCATGGCCCCTCCAATCGTCATTGCCGGGCTTGACCCGGCGATCTCGCTTAGCGACGCAGTGCCACCCTCGACGAGGCGACGGAGTGCCTTCCCGAGCGAGATGGCCGGCACAAGGCCGATCAGACGGTTGTGGTTCCCGAAACTTAGTAGGCCGCACTTGTGACACCGCCCTACGTCACTAATCTAGGAACACGTGGTGATTCCGGTTGAGACCATGCAATGGACCGATGAAGGCATCGTGATCGGCGTCAAACGCCACGGGGAGGCGAATGCCATCCTGGAGCTGATGACGCGTGAACACGGCCGCCATCTGGGTCTTGTGCGCGGAGGCTTCGGCTCACGCCTCAAGCCGGTCCTGCAGCCGGGCAATACGGTGAACGCCATCTGGCGGGCGCGGCTCGACGAGCATCTCGGCAATTACGCAGTGGAAGGCCTCGCCCTGCGCGCGGCGAGTTTCTTTTCGACGCCTCACGCAATCTATGGCATCACGCACCTCGCCGCACTGATGCGGCTATTGCCCGAGCGCGATCCGCACGCCGCTCTCTACGAACGCCTCGAAGGAATCCTGAGCCATCTCGACGACGCAAGGCTCAGCGCACCGGTGGTTGTTCGCTTCGAACTGCAGGTTCTGTCCGAACTCGGCTTTGGTCTCGACCTCGAACGCTGCGTCGCAACGGGCAGTTCGGGCGATCTCGTCTATGTATCGCCAAAATCCGGGCGCGCGGTTTCACGTAGCGCCGGCGAACCGTGGGCCGACAGGATGCTGCGGCTTCCGGCGTTCCTGCGCGAACGCGATGCAAAACCCGTCGGCAACGATATTGCCGACGGGTTTGCGCTCACCGGTTATTTCCTGACACGCCACGTGCTGGAGGCGCGTGGTATCGGGCTCGGCGACGAGCGCGCGCACTTTATCGCTGCGCTGAACCGCGCTTTGCCGAGCATTGCCTAGTTACCACCCCCAACGACGATAGCCGCCGTAGTATGGACGGTACCCGTAGCCGCCATAGTAGCCGTAGCCGCCGTAGCATGGCGCAGCGCGCCAACATACCCGCCGCCAGCGCAGCCATACGGCCCGCAACGCCAGACTCGGCGGCAGGCAACCTGGACGTCCTGAAGCAGATTATTGTCCTCAACGGCGGCATTGAGACCGCTCGACGCCGTGGCCATCATGGCTTCAGCGCGATTTGAGGCGAGTGAGCCAGCCGCGAGCATCGCGATGGCGGCAGGTTGCGAGTACAATCCGGCGCATTGCGTTCTCCATCCGTGTAAAGCCTGGATCCGAACAAGGTCAGCGCTGGATAACACCGACCAAGTCTTCGAGTTCATTAAATCTACAGGAAAAACTTGGAAGAATAGATGGCCGGTGCGTTCATCGCTTGTTCACCGCGGCACAACCGTCTAGCTATCGGACATGGGAAAACGACTGATTCCCCCTGAAAAAGGCGCGGTCGAGGAGGTCGCCCTGCGCGAGGCGCTGGAAGAGCGCTACCTCGCCTACGCACTTTCCACGATCATGAATCGCGCGCTCCCCGATGCGCGCGATGGGCTCAAGCCGGTGCACCGCCGCATACTCTATGGCATGCGGCTGCTGCGGCTCGATCCGGGGGCCGCTTTCAAGAAGTCCGCGAAGGTCGTCGGCGACGTTATGGGCAATTTCCACCCGCATGGCGATCAGGCGATCTACGACGCGCTGGTGCGGCTCGCGCAAGATTTCGCGCAGCGTTATCCGCTGGTGGACGGGCAGGGCAATTTCGGAAACGTAGACGGCGATAATGCCGCCGCCATGCGCTACACCGAAGCGCGGCTCACCGAAGTGGCGCGGTTGCTGATTGACGGCATCGACGAAGACACTGTCGATTTCCGCGGAACCTATGACGGCACCAATCAGGAACCGGTGGTGCTGCCGGCGGCGTTTCCCAATCTGCTGGCCAATGGTTCTCAAGGCATCGCGGTCGGCATGGCGACGTCCATTCCGCCGCACAATGCGGCAGAGCTGTGCGACGCGGCGCTGTTTCTCATCGACAATCCGAAAGCGCGCAGCAAGACTCTGCTCAAATACGTCAAGGGTCCGGATTTCCCGACCGGCGGCATTATTGTCGATACGCCCGAGACCATCGCGGAAGCATACAACACCGGCCGCGGCTCGTTTCGCGTGCGCGCGCGGTGGAAGCAGGAAGATACCGGTCGCGGCACTTACGTGATCGTCATCACGGAAATTCCGTGGCT
>JANWKN010000097.1 GCA_025451355.1 Pseudolabrys sp.
ACGCCTCGATCTTTGCGAACAGATTGACATCGGGCGGTGCCAACCGGTTGATCCGTACCACGGGCGTGTTGCCGATAGTCTCCAGAATGTTTTGAAATTTTGCCACGAGCCTCTCCCGCTGAGATTAGGGTGCCAACCTCTGCTCCAGTCATAGAGCTACGTACAAATGTGAAGTCTAGCGATCCATCTCCGCCGTGGCCAATGTCGGCCATTGGCTAAAGCGGACAGGACGATCGCGCTGCAAAATGTCCGCTAATCACCAAAGCGGACATCGTGCGTACTGACGAATGGGCGGTAGGTTGTGTGCCATTTCTCACTCGCTGCCGGGTCGTAACCTGTTATGATTTCATATCGCATCCGGGTGGTGACCCGACCTTTCCAAGGACAAAGTCATGGCTAACATCACAATGCTGGACATAGACGAGCTTCGGAAAACGAAGCTTCGGCCATACATCGACAAATGCCTTGAACACCGTGCACCCGACCCGGCATTCCATGCGATCATGGGCCACACATCGGCTTTAACCTCGGGTATCACACATTCTTTGGCTCGCTAAAATTCTACCCACTCTTCTCACCAGACGGTCGGCTATTGACACAGGCCGAGTCGGAAGAACTTTACGGCGCGGCACCGAAGTCCTTGAGTTCAAGTGAGGCCGCGGAATGAGCCACATTGCGCCGATACCCCGGGAGGCAATTACCGATCCCGAAATGATCGAGCTGATCGCGCAATCCGAAAAACTTGGCATGCCGGACGATTTATTTCCGCGCATTATCGCGCGCGTACGCCCGAGCAGGCAAAACCTCTAATGCGCGCTTTGTTACTGAGCCACGCGCAAGGCAATGTCGACCATCGCTTAAAGGAGATCATTCGAGTTTTGCTGGCGAGATTCGCCAACGACAAATATTTACGTGGCGTTACGCTCGCGCAAGGCTCAAGATATGGGGCTCACGGAGGCCCGCATCGATGCCGGTTGCTATGAGTATGAAAGTGATGCCTCGTTTACCGAGGCGGAGAAGTGGGCGCCACGTTATGCTGACCAGATGTTTCTGGATGCGACGAAGATCGATGCCGCTTTCTACAATGAGCTCAAAAAGCATTACTCAGAACCGCAGATTATGGAGTTGGGGGCCTTTATAGCCTTTCACTACGGCATGCAGATGTTTATGCGGTCAATTGGAGCGGCAGCGCCAAAGAATCTCGGATAGGCGAATATGCAATGGCGTTGTTGCCGGTGTCCGCATTTGGCACTTAGCGGACATGGGCTTTTGCGCTGCACATGTCTGTTTTTGACGCCGCGGCGATGTCGACTAATGACCAAAGCGGACGAGCACGAACGCCTTTTGCATGTGAATGCGGGTAAAATGTTGGCCCTTGGTCCAACTCGAACCCTGTCGGGAGACTTTGCAGAATAGACCGGCCGGCTAATTTTGTGGCAGCGCTGAAAACTTCGGCGCGCGGAATGTGCGCCGGCTCCTCGCATCAATGGGGTACGCATGAAGAGCACGCGAATCTTGGCGATAGCCGTACTGATCGCGAGCGGTTTGGCGCTGTACATGGCGCACGCGCAGAAACCGGGAAACAGGCGCATCGATCTCCAGCGGCATGATCTCAGCGTCCCCGGGCGTGACGGCTCCCAAACACTGGCATCCGGGTGAAGAGATTATCTATGTGCTCGAAGGCTCGCTGGAGTATTGAGGTCGAGGGCAAGCCGCCGGTGACGCTCAAGGCCGGCGACGTGTTGTTCATCCCGGCCAGGACAGTCCATTCGGCGAAGAACGTCGGGAGCGGCCCCGGGGCTGAACTCGCCACGTATGTCGTAGAAAAAGGAAAGACGCTCATCACACTGGTGAAGTGACGGATACCGTCCGCGCTTTACGGGCGATCGTTCGCCTTTGGTGAATGGAGAAAATGGCTATGGCCTTCGCAATTAAAGTCAACGGAAAGACGCACAGCGTTGATGTGGATGATGACACACCACTCCTATGGGTGTTGCGCGACGTTCTGGGCATGACTGGCACAAAGTTCGGCTGTGGTATGGCGCTCTGCGGGGCCTGCACTGTGCACGTCAATGGCGAGCCAACCCGTTCCTGCATCACACCGATCGACAGCATGGGCACTTCCGCGATCACGACCATTGAAGCCATTGGCGCGACGTCAGCTGGCGCCAAGATCCAGAAGGCCTGGCTCGACCGCGAGGTTGTTCAATGCGGCTACTGTCAGTCGGGCCAAATCATGTCGGCGGCGGCGCTCCTCGCAAGCAATCCGCGCCCCACCGATTCCGATATCGATAACGCAATGTCCGGCAACATCTGCCGCTGCGGTACATATGTTCGCATTCGAGAAGCAATCAAAGCAGCCGCGTCGAGCTGACAAGGAGGCGTCCCGTGACCATGGATCACCACACATCCAGCGCCGCCCCCTTCCGTCGCCCGCCATCGGCAGACGGTTTCTCCAGGCGCGGTTTCCTAAAGGCTGGAGCGGCCGCTGGCGGCGGCCTCATGTTGAGTCTCAGCCTGCCGTTCGGAGACGATAAAACCAAAGCGGCCGATGCGTTCGTGCCAAACGCGTTCATCCGCATCGACCGCGATGGGCAGATCTTCTTGACGATGCCCTACGTCGAAATGGGGCAGGGCACTTATACCTCCATCTCGATGCTGATCGCCGAGGAGCTGGAGGTCGACCTGAAACAGGTACAGCCCGAGCACGCTCGACCCAACGAAAAGCTCTATGCCAACCCCTTGTTGGGCGTGCAGGCAACGGGCAACTCGAACGCGATACGAGGGGCTTGGCAACCGCTGCGTGAAGCCGGCGCGACCGCGAGAACCATGCTCGTGTCGGCGGCGGCCAAGCGTTGGAACGTCGATCCGTCGTCCTGCCGTGCGCAAAGCGGCGAGGTGCTTCACATGCCGACCGGCAGACGTCTCAAATATGGCGAGCTTGCCGCCGACGCAGCACACATGCCGGTGCCTGCGAAGGTTGCGCTGAAGCGTCCCGACGATTTCAAACTCATTGGCACGCGGGCCAAGCGCTTGGACACGCCGGCAAAAGTCAACGGGACAGCCGTCTACGGCATCGACGTAAGGCCGCCGGGCGTGAAGTTTGCGACCCTTGCCCAATCGCCCGCCTTTGGCGGTCGCGTTAAGCGTGTCGACGATACGGCAGCCAGAGCCGTAAAGGGTGTGCGTCAGATTGTGCAGCTTGACGACGCCGTCGCTGTGGTTGCTGACCATATGGGGGCTGCGAAGAAAGGTCTGGCGGTGCTCAAAATCGAATGGGACGACGGCCCGCACGCCAAACTCAACACGGACAACATCGCGCAAGAACTTGCGACGGCAACGCTTAACGCAGGTGCAGTGGCCCAAAATATCGGCGATGCCGGCAAGGCTATGGCGGCGGCTGTTACAAAGGTCGAGGCGATCTACCAAGTCCCGTTTCTTGCACACGCAACAATGGAGCCGATGAACTGCACCGTCCATGTTCGCAAAGATGGCTGCGAGATCTGGGTCGGCAGTCAGGCGCTCGCCCGCGCCCAGGCGGGGGCCGCGAAGACCCTTGGTCTGCCGCTCGACAAGGTGGTGGTTCACAATCATCTCATCGGCGGCGGATTCGGACGAAGACTTGACGTCGATGGCGTCATCCGAGCCGTTGAAATCGCCAGGCAGGTCGACGGCCCCGTAAAGGTTGTGTGGACCCGTGAGGAAGACATCCAGCACGATATGTACCGACCGTACTGGTTCGACCGGATTTCCGCCGCTCTCGACGAAAACGGAAAGCCGACAGCTTGGCACAACCGTTTCGCTGGCTCCTCGGTCATCGCGCGATGGCTGCCTCCGGGGTTCAAAGACGGCCTCGACCCTGATTCCACGGAGGGCGCGATCGATCTGGTCTATGACTTCCCGAACTTCCATGTGGAATATGTGCGGGTTGAGCCTCCGGGTATCCAAACCGCTTTTTGGCGGAGCGTTGGCCCGTCACACAATGTCTTCGTGACCGAAAGCTTCATGGACGAGTTGGCGGCAGCCGCGAAACAGGATGCGGTCGCCTATCGGCAGGCCCTTCTCGACAAATCGCCCCGCGCAAAAGCTGTTCTTGAGCTTGCCGCGGAAAAGGCTGGTTGGGGACAGCCCCTGCCTGAACGAGTTGGCCGTGGTGTCTCTGTCCAATTTGTATTCGCAACTTATTTGGCAGTGGTTACTGAAGTCGAGGTGTCGACGGCTGGCAATGTTCGTGTCCGGCGCGTTGTCTGTGCGGTCGAGTGCGGCACCGTGGTCAATCCCGATACGGTCCAGGCGCAGATTCAGAGCGCGGCAGTCTTTGGCATCACGGCCGCACTACATGGCGAGATTACGCTTAAGGATGGACGTGTTGAGCAAACAAACTTCGATAGTTACCAAATACTGCGCATAGATGAGGCGCCGGCGATCGAGGTCTACATCGTGCAGAGTCCCGAGCCACCTGGCGGGATGGGCGAGGCCGGGACTTCAGCGATCGTACCCGCGATCACCAATGCGATTTTTGCGGCAACGGGTAAGCGCTTGCGAAAGCTACCGGTCGATCCTGCCGCATTAAAGAAGTCGGCGTGAGGTGTGGCCGCACGAACGGAAAGCAAGAAGGAAACGAGCCATCAACCTCAAGGAATGTGTCATGGCAAATCTTCTGGATGGCATGTCAAAATCATTTAATGCCGTGGAATCGGGGGATATCGACCATGGTCGCCGCCGTTTTGTCGAAGGCGTTGCGATCAGTGCTGCGGCTGCGGCTACTTTGAGTTTTCTTCCCAAGCATGCGGCTGCCGCAACCGAAAACAGCGCAATCCGCCCGTTCCGTATCAACGTTTCGGAAGATCAGCTTGTCGATTTGCGCCGGCGCATCGGCGCCACGCGATGGCCCGACCGGGAGACGGTGAATGGTCCGTCGCAGGGCGTGCAACTCGCACAGTTCCAGGAGCTGGTTCGTTATTGGGGAACCGACTACGACTGGCGAAAAGCCGAGGCCAAGCTCAACGCCTTGCCTCAATTCGTGACAATGATCGATGACGTGGACATTCACTTCATCCACGTCCGCTCGCGTCATCCGAATGCGCTCCCGATTGTCATTTCGCACGGCTGGCCCGGATCCGTCATTGAACAGCTTAAGCTCATCGGTCCACTCACGGACCCGACCGCGCACGGGGGCCGCGCCGAGGACGCATTCGACGTCGTGATCCCATCTTTGCCGGGCTACGGCTTCTCCGGCAGGCCAACCGGCACGGGTTGGGATCCTGACCGTATTGCGCGGGCGTGGGCGGAACTGATGAAGCGCCTCGGATACACCCGCTATGTCGCTCAAGGCGGCGATTGGGGCGCCCCGGTAGCCAGCGCGATGGCGCGACAGGGTGCGTCAGGATTGCTCGGCATCCATATCAATTTACCCGCGTCGGTACCGCCCGAAGTAGCGGCAGCGCTCGGCGGCGGACCCGTACCTGCGCAGCTCTCCGAGAAAGAGCGTGCGGTACTCGACGCGCTTATGACCAATGCGAAAAAGGGGAATTCGGCGTACTTCACGATGATGACCGCGCGGCCGCAAACGGTCGGCTATGGCGCGGCGGACTCTCCGGCCGGCCTGGCGGCATGGATACTCGTGCATCCGGGGTTCGCGCAGTGGGCGTACGGCAACGATCCCGAAAAATCGCCAACGAAAGATGACGTGCTGGACAACATCACGCTGTACTGGCTGACGAACACAGCGGCCTCGGCGGCGCGGTTGTACTGGGAGAACGGCGCACGAGGCAGCGTCATCGTTGCGGCTGCGCAGAAGACCAGCGAGATATCGCTCCCAGTCGCAATTACGGTGTTTCCTGACGACGTCTATCGAGCCCCGGAGGCATGGGCCCGGCGCGCCTATCGCAACTTGATCTATTTCAACGAAGTCGACAAAGGCGGGCATTTCGCTGCGTGGGAACAGCCCGAGCTCTTCAGCGTCGAGCTGCGAGCCGCGTTCCGATCATTGCGCTGAGGGTCCCTGCTGCAAGAGTTTAGGGTTGAACTAAACTCAGGAGGCTCGTCTTGAATAACATGTCCAAATCCAACCGCTGTGCAAGCGCAGCAAACATCGGTCAGAATACAGAAGGCCTTCATCGATGAAGGCGAACAAGTTCCTGATAACCGCGATACTTTTCATTACAATCG
>JANWKN010000098.1 GCA_025451355.1 Pseudolabrys sp.
CCAACGGCTCCTTGGAGATGACGTCCGGCAAGATGACGTGATCGTCGGGCTTGGCGAGCAAAAGCCTGATAGCAAAAAGCTGCGAGACGTCCGCCGTGAGCGCAACGCATTGACCGGAATCATAACCATTGACCGCGTTCTCGGCGGTCGTCGAGGCGACAACCTCGTACCGCATGTTGTTCGCGGCGAAAAAATCTGCGAGGTTTAGCTCGGTTGTCGTTCCGCTCTGCACACAGATTTTCGCGCCGTTGAGCTCGAGCGCGGTGTCCTTTTTCAAGTCTCTGCGAACAAGGAATCCCTGGCCGTCGAAGTAATTCGTTGCCGTGAAGAGAAGGCCGAGGTCGACCTCACGCGACATTGTCCAGGTGGTAATGCGGGACAATACGTCAATGCTGCCGGACTGAAGTGCCTCGAACCGGCGGCTGGCGTCGAGCGGGACGTAACTGACCTTGCTGGCATCGTTGAAAATTGCTGCCGCGACCGCACGACATAGATCGACGTCGAAGCCGCTCCAACTGCCGTTGTTGTCACGGGCGGAGAATCCATAGAGGCCCTCGCTCACGCCGCAATTGAGCGTGCCGCGGTCCTTGACCGCCTTGAGGACCTGCGCACCGGCAGTCTGGGCAGCAAGGCCCACCAGTGAAAAGACGGCGGCCGATAAAGTCGAAACGCGAACCCAATTGTTCATTCACTTCCCCCGAAGCTCTGGACGGGGCATCGTACCGGCTCACACTACCTAATTGGAAGGGCTCGCGCCGGTCCATTATCGTGTAGGCTCTCGGCCATGACGCCGGAACGACAGCGGCCATGGCGACGCACATGGCCTTCAGGGACGCAATTTTTGCGTGTTGGGGGAGTCTTCTTCGTCGTCCTGCTGTCGCCTGTGGCCGCACAGGACATTCGCGGTTTGGAGGTCTGCACCGCTGAAAAGCAGATGGAGCGCCGTACCGGATGCCTGCAGTCCAATATGGAGTTTCTGCAGCAGGCGCTGGTCAAGCTTGCACGCGAGACCCAAGACAAGATGACCACCGCCAACCGTGATCTTGCCGCTGCGCGAGCCGAGATTGCCACGCTTAAATCGACCGTCAATAAGCTGGCTGACGAGCTGACGCAGCTGAAAGCGAAGCCCGAACCCCACAGCAAAAAGTAGGCTGTGCATCCACAGGTCGGACGGCTACCTTGTGCAATCCGACTTAGACATGATTGCGCGCCACACGCGTTCGATCTGATCCGGGTTCTTATTCTGGTTTTTGTTTTCCTCGGTCTGCTGATGCAGCAGGATCTGAATCGGACGTGACAGCCACCAGCTCATCGAGATAGGGCGGGACACATTTTCAAGATCACCGTTGGCCGTCTGCTGAAAACGCGGCCATACGCGGATATGTGCCGTTCCACCGCCGCAATCCGGTTCTGCGACACTTTCCATGGCCGCTTCGAGTTGGCCGACGGCAAGCCGGCCACGCGACGTCCGCGTATTGACAACGGCCGCGATCGGGACCGAAACGTCGGCAAGGACCGCGTCGTCGGCGACGTCGACCTTGGTGAGATCGGGGTCTTCATCGGGGTCGTTCGATATCACCAGCACAAATGGCGCGAGCTTCGGTTCGATAGCGCGAATGGCTTGGGCCAACTCCATGGCGCCGAGCGCGCCGTAATTCTCGAAATAACCGCCGTCGACGATGCGGTCGACGACCTGATGTTGGCGGTTGCGGATTTCGCCCGCCGGAGAAACAATGGGGAAACGCGCGGAATTGTGAGCCGCGGTGCTCAGGCGTATGTCGTCAAGGTTGCGCGGCGTGAGGAACGGCAATTTGTTGCGCACATAATCCCAGACCGCGAGCCGCTGAATGCGGCCGAGCCAGTTGGGTGGATTTTTGTTCGCCAGTAAATCGTGAAAGCGAACGCTTTCCAGAAAAATCGCACATTGCCTGGCGGGCCCGCTCACGGCGGATTTAAAGATCTGCGCTGCCGTGGCCTTGATGTTGGCGTCGGTCTTCATGGCGCCTGCGACGGGGCAGGTGGCCTTGGGGTGATAATCTGACGCAAGCACGGTGGTGAGGATACGTCGGCCGGTCGCAGACGAAACACCATTGAGCACAAGCAACGGAATCCAGTGGCTCTCCTGCGGCCGTGACGTCATGAACGGGCAGCGCAGATCGCCCGGGCATTGCTCCGGCCATTTGTCTGTGTCCGAGCCCGCCAATTGGGAAAAACGTTCTTCCCACGATCTTTCCAAAGCGGTAGCGCGGTCTTCCCACCAACCGAAACGCACAGTGTCACGGAAGACGAGGCCGATCGAAACGGGCGTGAGAAAATCGCCCGCCGACAGAGCTTCCAGGCAATCGCGCCAGTTGCCGATTGTATCACCGTACCAGAGGCTTGGCCGACGCTCGACGCAAGGCTGCTCGCCGCTTTTTGTGCGCGCCATCGCCGCAGTGGTCATCGCTGCTCCGACCGAACCATCGGATACCCCTGAGATCGCGAACAAACGCTTTGTCACTTCGGAAGCATCGAGCCGAGGGTCCTTTTCCTTCGCCGTGTCGAGCAGATAACCGATGATGCTGGCGGTGAAGAAACCGGCGCGGCTTGCCCCACCCGCGGCTGCGACAAGGATCGGTCTTGGACATTTGGCGGGGTCCTGTTTGCAGCCGTTTGCGTTCATCCACGTATCGACGGCGCGATTAAGCGATACCTCGGCGCCGTTCGGCTGCCGGCCGAGTGTTTGCGCCGCGTCAATACGACGTACGGAGTGATTGTCGCCGAACAGGAACGACAAGATCGCGAATACGAACGCAACACCCGCAATAACTGGCGCGCCGTAGCGACGGCCGATGCCGGAGAGTAACGACAGGAACGGGACCCAGGCCCCGAGAAGCAGGGGGACCGCGAGGCTGCGGGGGAACCAACGTGCGACCCAGACAGGGCTGAACAGAAGGATGACGGCGCATATCAGAAACACCGCAAACAACATCAGCGGGCCGACATTGTTTGAATCAAGCTTGGGTTCGATGCCAAGCCGTCGCAGAAAGCGTGTGACGAATCCGGTCTTCGATTCGAGTGTGCGGACGGGTGGAAGCGCGCTGAGCGCTTGACGGCTGAGCAGGTACCAGATGAAGAGGCCCAAGGCGGCCAAGGTCACCACCTGGAACCATCGCAGCATTCTGGTGACATAAGGAACGATGTAGGGGTCGTCGATCACCGGCAGGTTTTCGATTGAACGTTCTGCCGAGAGAAAGACGGCAACGAAAGCCAGCGCGCCAAGGAGACGGGGGAGGAGGATTTCCCAACCCTTAATGAAATCGGTATTGCGCTCGGCAACGCGCGCACGAAACCGTTCATCGGTGTCGAGCAGCAAACGTGCGGTATAATGGGTGGTCGACGCCCATACGAAAAAAACCAGCGCGAGGAAAAATACGACGTGCCACGAATATTCGATCAGTTCGACCAGCAGATCCTGCGCCTGCGGCACGAGGCAAAGCAGTGCGAAACCGACAGCAAGGGCGCAAACCGGAATGCGTATGACCCAAAGGATGTGCGCGAAATCGAGGACATCGCTCCAGGAGCGTGGGATGTAACGACGTACCACGGCCCAAAGGGCGCGCGCGTAATCAGTTATCTCCTTCCAGGAACGTGGGATGTAGGTATGGCGAAAAGCGTCGGCCATGTCCGCCCCCGATCCGCGATCCACAACGGCGATCAACGTGCTGACTCGTCGTGGCCTCCAGCGGCTACGGAAAATGATGTTATTGGAAACTCGGTGGAGGCGCCACGCATCAATGGAGCGTTGCTGCTGCCGGTGTCGGCACGCGTCGTGCGAATGGCAGGAAGATGAGCGCGGCAAATGTCAGCACGGCGACCAGAGCCCACGCATCGTTTATGGCATCGACAAAAGCCACTTTCTCGACCAGCGAAATTAGAAGCGCTTGTTTCTCCGGATCGAGCGTCGCAGATGCGAGGGCCTCAGGCGGGATCCCAAGCGTCTTGGCTGTATCCAAGTCGCCGGCTGCGAGGCGGCTGATAATGTCCTGCGCATAATCGGGTGCGCGCGTATAGACAACAGTATCGATCAGCGCAATTCCAATGGCGCCACCGAGATTGCGCATAAGGTTGAAGAGACCGCTGGCATCATCAATGGCGGTCTTCGCCAGATGGCCAAGGGCAAGTTGTGTCGGGGGAAGAATGCAAAACATGATAGCAGCGCCACGTACCAGTTGGGGCCAGAACATTTCGTCGAAATCGGTGGCCTTGGTCTGAACGGTGCTCACTCCTAAGCCGATTGCAAAAAGCAGAAAGCCGGCCGCTGTCAGAAGACGCTCATCGACGCGCCGCACCAGAAAAGCCGCAACGGGGGCGACGACAAGCTGGGCAACGCCTGTCACCAGCATGATCTTGCCGATTTCGAGCGCGTTGTGCGATCTGACATAGGCCAGAAAGATGGGCATCAGATAGATAGACCCAAAAAGCCCGGTACCGAGCACGAAACTGAACAGACAGCCGATCGAAAAATTCCGGTCGCGGAAGGTGCGCAGGTTCACCAGCGGGTTGGGCGATCGCAGCACGCGAATAACGAATATCAGCGCGCTGCCGAGGCACAGCGCGAGGAGGCCGGCGGCGATTGGTGACGTCCAGCCGCGCTTGGGTGCTTCCTTGATTCCAATTTCGAGGGCCGCGAGAGCGATTGCGCCCAGCGCCAATGAGAAGATGTCGAAATGACGAATCAGATCGAAAGACGTGCGTTCTTTGGCCAATGATATCGATGCAACCAAGGCGGCGACAATTCCTGGCAGTACATTGATCAAAAAGAGCCAATGCCAGGAGTATGTTGCCGTTATCCAGCCCCCCACCACCGGTCCGACCGTAGGGGCGAGCACAGCGAGAACACCGGCGATTGTCGTTGCGAGCGGCTGGAGACGAATTGGAAAAAGCAGAAAGACCGCCGAGAAGACAACCGGAATAAGGGTGCCGCCGGAAAAACCCTGCAATATGCGCCACGCGATCAAAGACGCGAAACTTCCGCTCATTGCGCAAGCGATTGACGCAAACGTAAACACCGAGACGGCGACGACGAACAACCATCGCATCGTCAGCAGTCGCGTCAGAAACCCGGTGAGCGGGATCGCGATGATTTCCGCGATCAAATAAGAAGTCTGAATCCAGCTCATTTGATCCTGAGCGATGTTCAGCGCTTCCTGAATGGTTGCCAGCGATGTCGCGACGACCTGCACGTCCAGGATCGCCATGAACATGCCGATGCACATCATGGCGAAGCCAATCCACACCGCGGCGGTGACGGAATCGGTCGCGTTATTTTCAGTCGCGGAGGCCATTGGCCGCTCGATACCAGCCCGTCGTTGTCGGCTCAAACCGCGACAGAGAGAGGCCTGGGACCATTGCGCTGTCCGAATTTGGGTCAAAGCGACGGCGGCTGAAGCAAATATCCAACGAGTTTCAGCCGGTTGGTGAAATATGGGCGGTAGCCGGTGGTGGCGAAGTGAGCGCCTGCCTCATATTTGTCATGCTAAAGCAGGACTATGATAGACCCTTCAGGGGCAGGGCCGATGGAATTGCTGGGCGAAAGTCTTGTCATCAGTCTATTGGTCGGGCTCATTGTAGCCTGGACCCTGCACAAGATTGTCCGGCTGACAGGATTCGGTGCAATCAGCACAATTGCCGCCGGCATGCTCGGCGCCCTGATTGGCGTTTGGCTGACGCCCGGCGCGCGCGACATTATTCCGGCTGTGATTGATCTGTCGCCGATCAAACTACTGTCGCCCGCCAAGCTGCCAGAAGCCAAAGTAGCGGAAGACAATACGCCGGAAAACGACCTGCTGAGCTGGGCGCCACCACCTTATCAAGTGGTCATGCTTCCGTTGGGACCACTGCGTCCGATGATGAAGCCGATCGTTTACCGTTCGCGCGAGGAAATCTGCAGTTCGCTGGCTGAAGCGATCCGCAGCAACGATCTGCCCCCGCATTTCTTCATTCGCCTGCTGTATCAGGAAAGCAGTTTCCGACCTTATGTGATCAGCTCGGCGGGTGCGTTGGGCATAGCGCAATTCATGCCGGAGACTGCCAACGAAAGAGGTCTCGACAACCCGTTTGATCCCGCGCAGGCGATCCCGGCCTCCGCGCGTCTGTTGCGCGACCTGTCGCGAAAGTTTGGCAATCTCGGTCTTGCTGCCGCCGCTTACAATGCCGGCCCGAAGCGCATCCAGGACTGGCTTGCCAACAAGGGTCCGCTGCCGCAGGAGACCCAGGACTACGTGCGAAACATCACCAGTTGGCCCGCTGCGACATGGACCGGAGCACAAGCGGGCAGTCCGGCGGTGAAACTGCCGCAGCAGGCACCGTGTCAGGAGCTCGCCGGACTTCTCGCCTGGAATGGACCCGACGCAATTCCGATGCCGCCACCGAGCCCGCGTGTGCTGGAGGCGCGCCAGGTGAAATTAGCGCAACGGGCCGCGCGCGGGAAAAAGCCGCAGACGGAAGGCCATGCGACGAAGCACGGCCAGGACAGCAAGACAGACGCCAAATCGGACCCCAAATCGGACCCCAAGAGCGATACCAAGA
>JANWKN010000099.1 GCA_025451355.1 Pseudolabrys sp.
AAGCATTCCGAAGTCGTGCGGGCTCGGCTATGTCGGCAAGACGAGAAACTCGTGTATGTACTGACTCTGCTTGGCCGCAGTGGCAAAGTGGTTGACGTTACCATTGACGCCATAAACGGCGAGTACCATGCCGGCCCGTGATTGGAGAATAGTGCCTTGCGCCTCCTCGTGATCGAGGACGACCCCGACCTTAATCGCCAACTCGCCACAGCGCTGACCGATGCCGGCTATGTCGTCGATCGCGCCTTCGATGGCGAGGAAGGCCACTATCTCGGCGAATCGGAACCCTACGACGCCATCATCCTGGATATCGGCTTACCGAAGATGGACGGCATCTCTGTCCTTGAAGCTTGGCGCCGAACAGGACGCGCAATGCCGGTGCTAATGCTCACCGCGCGCGACCGTTGGAGCGATAAGGTGCAAGGGTTCGATGCCGGAGCCGATGATTACGTCGCCAAGCCGTTTCATCTGGAGGAGGTGCTTGCGCGCGTGCGCGCTCTCCTGCGTCGCTCGGCTGGCCACGCCAAGAGTGAATTCAATTGCGGACCGGTACGGCTCGACACGCGCACAGGTCGTGTTTCGGTCAATGGCAATCCGGTCAAGCTTACAAGTCACGAATATCGGTTGCTTGCATATTTAATGCATCATACCGGCCGGGTGGTGTCCCGAACTGAACTTGTGGAACATCTTTATGATCAGGATTTTGATCGCGACTCGAACACGGTCGAAGTATTTGTCGGCCGTATTCGCAAAAAACTTGGCGTCGAAATTATTCAGACCGTGCGTGGCCTAGGATATTTGCTGACCCCACCTGATGCACGTTGATGGAATGCGTGCCAATTCGCTCGCGCTGCGTCTGTTCCTGTCGGCCACCGCTTGGGCGGTGATTATTCTTCTTATTACTGGAATTGTGCTGTCCTCGCTATATCGCCAGGCCGTCGAGCGCGCTTTCGATCGTCGCCTCGGTGTTTATCTGCGAACACTGGTGGCGGACGTCGCTTCTCCGGAAGAATCAGGCGAAAAATTTCCGCAGTCGCTCGGAGAACCGCTATTCGAATTGCCACTGTCGGGGTGGTATTGGCAGGTTACCAGGCTGGATCCCGCCAAAACCGAAGTGCGAGCGTCACGCTCCCTTTGGGATGGTGGTCTGCCGCATTTGCAAGACTACGGTATTGCAGCCGGACCAAATGGCTCTCGCGAGGGCTATGTGGCAGGTCCTGAGGATCAACGACTTCGCTTGGTTGAGCGCAATATCGATCTCGGTGATGAGGGCCACTATCTTGTGGCAGTGGCCGGCGATGCCGCTGAAATTTCTGAGGAGACACGTTCGTTCGATCAGGCGTTGATAATTACGTTTTCAATACTTGCTGCTGTGTTGCTTCTTACGACCGTATTTCAGGTTCGTTTCGGTCTTGCGCCACTCAAACGTATTACCGACCGCCTCACGGCTATTCGCTCAGGAAGTGCGGAGCGGCTCGAAGGGACCTTTCCCGAAGAAATTGCTCCGCTCGCGCGGGAAACCAACGCTTTGATCGAGGCGAACAAGGAAATCGTTGAGCGCGCGCGTACGCATGTCGGCAATCTTGCTCACGCTTTGAAGACGCCCCTGTCGGTGATGGTGAACGAGGCGACGGCGCGTGGGAGTGAGCCGTTCGCGCAAAAAGTACTCGAACAAGCCGACATCATGCGCGACCAGGTCGCGCGTCATTTAGAGCGGGCACGACTTGCCGCTCGTCTGACTGTGGTCGGATCGGTTACGGAGGTGGCGCCGGTTGTAATCGCGCTTGCCCGGACCATGGAAAAGATCCATCGCGACAAGAACCTAACTATAGACGTGCACGCTGATGACAAGGCTCAGTTCCAGGGCGAACGTCCGGATCTCGAAGAGATGATGGGTAATCTCGTCGATAACGCCTGCAAATGGGCATCTTCTCGCGTTTCGATTGAGGTGGTGCGGGAGCCAACGGAGCGGGCGGGTTACCGACAAGCCGTTCGCATCGTCGTTGACGATGATGGTCGAGGTCTGTCGCCATCCGAACGCGAGCAAGTCGCGAAGCGCGGCCAACGGCTCGACGAAACGAAACCAGGCTCCGGTCTTGGGCTTTCGATCGTCGTCGAACTGGCGGCTCTCTATGGCGGCAGTCTGACACTTGGTACCGCGCCGCTCGGCGGGTTGCGGGCGGAGCTAGTCCTCCCCACGGCCTAGTGTCCGGTCTGAATTTTAGTCGGGCCGAAGTTTTGCCCTATTGCGTCCACGTCGATAGACTAATCACCCATCCACCCGCTTTTCGAGGATCGAGTCGATATGTCCGCGCCCAAGTTTGCCGTTTTCGCGGTCGTTGGCCTTGCGCTTGGCGGCTGTGTTGCAAGCCCGGACGCGTCAGGGCCAGGACCAGGACCAGTGTCCGGACCAGGGCCGCGGGAGGGTGCCGGAACTGTGGTCGGTGCAGGTACCGGAGCGCTCCTTGGGGCCGCGGTCGCAGGTGGCGGGGCCGGAAACCGACTCGCTGGCGCGGCGATTGGTGGCGTTCTCGGCGGCTTGATAGGCAATCGTATCGGCGCGTCGCTGGACGACGAAGACAAGCAGCGCGCCTATGCGGCGCAAATGGACGCCCTCGAGCGCGGCCAGCCTGGAGCCCCGGTTTCCTGGCGAAACCCCGATTCGGGGCGTTATGGCACCATTGTTCCGGGTGCCGCCTACCAGCAGGCCGACCGCAAGTGTCGTGCCTTTACCCACACCATCTATATTGACGGCCAACCTCAGACTGCGCGCGGCACCGCGTGCCGCAATCCGGACGGTACGTGGACAGCCGTCGGCTAACTTCCACACACTTAACAGAGTCTTAACGGCCGCCGCCGTATCAAGCCGAAGGGCTGGATGGGTAGACCGAGAATGGCGGGCGCCGAAACGACCGTCGAGAAGTTACGGAAATTTCTGCGCGAGCTTTCGCCGGGAGCACGTTCGCGGCTGGTCGGCGAACTTGAGCGAAACGTGCTGCGCGGCGACGAGGTCGCCGGCGGCGATCTCGTCCTCCAGGAATTGCGACGCATCATGCGCGAGCAGCGGGACGGTGCTGCTCGTCTCGACGAGTCCGCTCAATTGCTGTTCAAGCCGCTTGAGCCATTTCTGGTCGACGATCGCGGCGACCACAAGCATCCCGGGCGCGTCCAGTCGAGGCACTGTGGAGTTGGGTCCAGCGTGACCTGCTTCCAGACGACGCGAACACTTTGGCCGCCGACGTCAGTGACGCAATGCTTGCTGGGGACCGGGCAAAAACCGAGCGGCTCACGCGCATTTTTCAGGATCGCGTTGCTGCAGCCATCGAGGTAAACTTTAATGTCGCCGCCGAAGATGAGAAAGTTCGCAGGCGAATATTGCAGCACATCGGTACTCCGCGCGCAAGGCGCTAATCGAGAATGCCGCTGCACGCGATGGCGAACTGTTTCTGTATGCATTGCTGACGGTAATGAATCGAATGACGGCGCCGTGGCAATTGATCCGGTTGGGGGTCAAGGCTGCGGGTAGCGACACTGCGGCACGCGTTGCAGACACAAACTATGGCGTGGCATTCAACATTGTTCTCGCCGAGCTTGAACGAATGGTTGCTGAGTTGCGCGACGATCTGCGGAGCGGCCAAGGCTTTGCTGTCGGGTCGCTGCTAAAGACGATCCATGACGCGGCGCGTGGTCTGCGCACCGAGTTGGCGCTACCCGTTGACAGCACCTGGGGCCGTGCACTGGCAGCCGAACGGACTCAGATTTCCGCTTCGAACGGAAATAGAATCAATGCCGGGGCGTGTACGCCGACTGTTGCGGCTACGGCCATCGCGGGAGATCCGGCCAAATTCGGTGCTGGATCCGAATGAAGTTGCTGAAGTTGAGGCCCTGAGTTCGTCGGAATTTGCCGCTATTTCGCGGGTGAACGCGCGATAAATGAAATGACACAACGCGCCCTTACGGAACTTCGGCAATATCTCGATAACGGGACACAGGCATTGCTCGAAGGCTTGCGCCACGCTGGAGAGGCTGACCGTGCCTTCCGACAGTCGCAGGTTGACGCGGCTGTGCGTTTTTGCGCCAAAGTGTTCGGCAGGGAATATGCCGCCTTGCTGGGGAAGGCCGCAGAGGTTGCCGGAGCTGCGGAGCCCAAAGCCGCGCGCGCTTGAAACAAAGCGCTTTTCGCTTGATGCCATATCGTCGCTCTTGCGCATTGCGGCCATGATCGGGCGTGATGTATGCCCTGATCAGTCCGGGGGGAACGGACAAGCGAATGTGAGGCTTGATGCTCCTGTGGTCTATCTTTGCGCTGATGACGGCAGTGGCGATTTTGTCCGTCCTGTGGCCATTGAGCCGCGCCGTAGAAGCGCAGGGCGGAAGTGATATTGCGGTCTATCGCGATCAATTGGAAGAAGTTGATCGCGATCACAAAGCAGGTCTTATCGGGGAGGCGGAAGCGCAAGCGGCTCGGGTCGAGGTCTCGCGCCGTCTTATCACGGCAGCTGATCGAACTGAACATTCCGTGCCGATTGGCTCATCGTTGTGGCGTCGGCGCACTGCAGCCCTTGCGGCGATCGTCCTGGTGCCCGTTGTCGCCTCGGCGCTGTACCTTGCGAACGGGTCGCCACAACTGCCAGGCCAACCGCTGGAAGCCAGGCTGCGAGCCGTGCATCGGGACACATCGATTGCCGCTCTGGTATCGCAGGCTGAGGCGCATCTTGAGCGCAGTCCCGATGATGCACGTGGTTACGAGGTTCTTGCGCCGGTTTATCTTCGGCTTGGACGTTTCGCTGACGCAGTCAACGCACGCCGCAAACTCATCGCACTGAGTGGGGAAAGTGGCGAAAGGCAATCCGATCTCGGGGAGGCTCTGGTCGCCGAAGCCAATGGCCTCGTAACAGCGGAGGCGAAATCCGCCTTCGAGCGCGCCCTTACGCTAGAGCCCGACGAGCTCAAGGCAAGGTTTTATCTCGGAATGGCGGCGGAACAGGACGGCGATCGTGCCAAAGCTGCCGCGATCTGGCGCGAAATGATCGATAAAGCACCTGCCGGAGCGTCCTGGCTGCCAATGGTGCGTGATGCTTTGGCGCGCCTGGGCGTTAGTCCGCCGATCGCGGGGACAACAGCGCCAAGCGCTGACGACGTAGCCGCCGCTGCGAACACCATGAGCGAAAGGGACCGTGACGATATGGTCCGCGGCATGGTGGCGCGGCTTGCCAATCGATTGAAGGAGAGTGGTAGTGACGTTGAAGGATGGCAGCGGCTGTTGCGCGCCTATATGGTTTTGGGTGAGCGCGACAAGGCAAATGCCGCCGCCGCCGACGCGAAGCGGGCGCTCGCCAGCGATCCCGACAAGCTCCGCCGGATTGAAGATATGGTCAAGAGTCTAGGGCTTGAAGGCTAGGCCGAATGACCCGCAAGCAACGACGCCTGACTTTGATTGGAGCGAGTCTTGCTGTCCTCGCAATCGCCGCGGCATTGGTGCTTGGCGCGCTCCGCAATTCGATCGTGTTTTTTAATTCGCCAACTGATGTCGCTGAAAAACGGATATCGTTAGGAACGCGCATGCGAATTGGTGGCCTTGTGAAGCCGGGCAGCCTTCAGCGGGGCGACAATCTCCAGGTCAGCTTTGCGGTGACAGACGGCAACGCGGACATTGCGGTCCGTTACCAAGGCATTGTCCCGGATCTGTTTCGGGAAGGGCAGGGTGTCGTGGCTGAGGGCAAGTTGGAATCTGGAGGCGTACTTGCTGCCGACACGGTACTGGCCAAGCACGATGAGCGCTACATGCCGCGTGAAGTCGTAGACGCTCTGAAGAAAAGCGGACGCTGGCAGGAAGGCGAAGCGAAAAGCCCGGGGAGTGTATCGAGATGATCCCCGAGCTCGGTCACTATGCCTTGGTACTGGCGTTGGCCTTGGGGCTCATTCAGGCCATTACACCCATTGTTGGTGCCCGTGGCAACGATGCCGCACTGATGGGGCTCGCGAGCTCGACGTCGCTGATGCAGTTTGCTTTTGTCGGCTTGGCATTTCTGGCGTTGATCGTCTGTTACGTGACCTCGGATTTCTCGGTTGCGACAGTCTACGAAAATGCACATTCGACGATGCCGCTAATCTACAAGGTCACAAGCGCCTGGGGAAACCACGAAGGCTCGATGCTCTTGTGGGTTCTGATACTGTCCTTTTTCGGGGCATTGGTTGGCGTATTCGGAAGCAACTTGCCTGCAACACTCAAAGCGTACGCATAGGCAGTGCAATCGTGGATCGCCTGCGCTTTCTACTTGTTCATCCTCTTCACTTCCAACCCTTTCTCGCGTCTGGCGCAGGCCCCCTTCGAGGGGCGTGACCTGAATCCTATTCTGCAGGACATCGGCCTCGCCATTCATCCTCCACTGCTCTACCTCGGCTATGTTGGCTTTTCGATCGCGTTTTCGTTTGCGATTGCTGCGCTGATCGAAAGGCGTATCGATGCAGCTTGGGCGAGGTGGGTGCGACCGTGGACGCTTGCCGCGTGGATGTTCCTCACCGCGGGCATCGCGATGGGCTCGTACTGGGCTTACTACGAACTTGGATGGGGTGGTTTCTGGTTCTGGGATCCCGTGGAAAATGCCTCTCTGATGCCATGGCTGGCTGGCACGGCGCTTCTGCATTCCGCCGTGGTCATGGAGAAACGCAACGCACTAAAGATTTGGACGCTGTTGCTTGCCATACTCGCCTTCTCACTTTCGCTCATCGGTACTTTTCTCGTGCGGTCGGGCGTGCTCACATCGGTGCATACGTTCGCCAACGATCCGGCACGCGGCGTGTTCATCCTAG
>JANWKN010000100.1 GCA_025451355.1 Pseudolabrys sp.
CTTATGACCCAAAGCGGACATCGGGCCTGATCGGCATATGAGGTGGTTGTGCGCCATTTCGCACTCGCCGCGCGGTCGTAACCTGCTATGATTTAAATTGCGGAAGCATGGTCCTGAGGAGGACACATGCAACGGCGCGAGTTCATCACACTTCTCGGAGCTACGGCGGTTGCTTGGCCACGCGCCGTGCGCGCGCAGCAGGGCGAGCGGATGCGGCGTATCGGCATCCTCCTGGCCACAACCGCGGACGATGTGGAATTTCAGGCCTGGGTCGGGGCGTTCCTGCAGGCGCTGGCGCTATTGGGCTGGACCATCGGCCGCAACGTGCGGATCGACACCCGCTGGGCCGGAGCCAAGGCCGACGACATTCGCAAACACGCGGCAGAATTGGCCGCGCTCGCGCCCGATGTTATCTTGGCCCATGGCGCCTCGACCGTGGGGGCGCTGCTGCAGGCGACCCGCACAGTGCCAATCGTGTTCCCGATTGTCTCCGATCCGGTCGCCCAGGGCTTTGTCGAAAGCATGGCGCGGCCGGGCGGCAACGCCACTGGCTTCACCTCATTCGACTGGAGCGTCAGCGCGAAATGGCTGGAACTGCTCAAGCAAACCGCACCAGGCGTGACGCGAGCGGCGGTCCTTCGGGATGCCACCCAAGGCTCCGGAAGCAGTCAGTTTGGCGTCATCCAGGCCGCGGCACCGTCGCTCGGGTGGAGGTCAAGCCGGTCAACATGCGCGACGCCGAGCTGATCGAGCGCGGCGTCACGGCCTTTGCGCGCTCTCCCGGCGGCGGCCTGATCGTGGCGGCGGGCCCGGCCGCGACGCGCCATCGCGATTGATCGTCAAGCTGGCGGCTCGGCACAAACTGCCCGCGGTCTACTACGAACGCTTCTTCGTCGCCGGCGGCGGCCTGATCTCGTACGGCTCTGATTTCATCGACCAGTATCGGCGTGCCGCCGGCTATGTCGATCGCATCCTCAAGGGCGAGAAGCCCGCCGACCTGCCGGTGCAGGCGCCAACCAAATACGAGCTGGTGATCAACCTCAAGACCGCGAAAGCACTGGGCCTCACAATTCCGCCGTCCGTACTCGCCCGCGCCGACGAGGTGATCGAATGAATAGTGGAATGTCCGCTATTGGCACTTAACGGACAAACGCTTTCAGAGTCGAATGGTCGCTATTGGGGGCATAGCGGACAAAGTTGGTCTTTGGCGTGCGTTGGATATGACGCGATTGACCGCTAAGCGACATTGGCTGTGCGCTGCGGCAATCGTTTTGGTGCCGTTTTTAGCCCCTATCAAAGTCCTCGTTTGAGCCGTTAGGATGCTTCGTCCACAGCCAAGGGGCGAGCATGAAACGGCGGGCTGGTGACCGGCATTCTCAACATACCTGGAACGATACGGGAGACCCGCGATGGACCTTGCTCGCCGACATTTCCTGAAACTTGCCGCGGGTGCCGCCGCTTTGCCGACGGTCCCCCGCAAGTCGTGGGCCGTAGACTATCCGACGCGTCCGGTGCGCGTCGTCGTTGGCTTTCCGCCCGGCGGTTTCACCGATACCACGACACGGCTGATCTCGGCCTGGCTGTCGGAGAAACTCGGCCAGCAGTTCGTGGTCGAGAATCGTCCCGGCGCCACCAGCAATATCGCCACCGAGTTCGTCGCGCGCTCCGCGGCCGACGGCTACACGCTGCTGCAAATCGGTGACGGCAATGCCTACAACGCAACACTGTACGACAATCTCAATTTCGATTTCGTCCGCGATATCGCTCCTGTGGCGAGCATGATCACCGCCCCGTTCGTTCTGGTGGTGAATCCGTCATTCCCCGCCAAGACCGTTCCCGAATTCATCGCCTACGCCAAAGCCAATCCGGGCAAGATCAATGTCGGTTCGCTCGGGCCGGGCAGCCCGTCGCAACTCATCGGTGTCCTCTTCAAGTCGATGGCGGGGCTCGATCTTGTTACGGTGAATTATCGCGGCATCGGGCCGGCACTCACCGATCTGATGGCGGGTCGCATTGAGGTGGTCTTTACCTCGCTCGCCTCGGTGATCGGGTACATCAAGTCCGACAAGCTGCGCGCACTCGGTGTGACGACCGCAAAGCGCGCGGAAATATTTCCGGACGTTCCAGCACTCGGCGAATACGTCAAAGGCTATGAAGCCGCCGGCTGGGTCGGCTTGGCCGCGCCCGCCAAAACGCCGCCGGAAATCATCACGGTTCTCAATACACAGGTGAACGCCGCGCTCGCCGATCCGGCGCTCAAGGCGCGGCTCGCTGACCTCGCGCTCGATCCGATTGTGAGCTCGCAGGCCGACTTCGCGAGATACATTGTCGACTTCACCGAGAAATGGCGCAAGGTCATTCGCGCGAACAACATCAAGCCGGAATGATGCCCCTTGAAAGTTCTTCTCACCGGCGACGTCAACCTGATGAATGTCGCGGACCCGGCGGAGCCATTCGCGCAGGTCGCGGCGGAGTTCAAGTCGGCCGATCTCGTCTTCAGCAATCTCGAGTGTTGTTTCTATGAGCCAGACGCCGCTCATGCGCTTGACCGTGAGGGATTTTTCGCCCCGCTCGCCTCGGCCGAAGCGCTTAAAATCGCGGGCGTTCATGCGGTCGGCATCGCCAACAACGTCAATTACGGCACCGCCCCGATCTTGTCGTCGATCGCGCGGCTGGATCAACTGGGCGTTCCGCATTCGGGTGCAGGAGCCAATCTGCAAAAGGCGCGCGAACCTGTGGTGCTTGAGCGGCGGGGCCTGCGCATCGGCATGCTGCAGCGCACTTCGGTGTTCTGGACGACCGATCATGAAGCGGCCGACAATGCGGTGGGCGTTGCCACCATTCGCGGCCACACGGCGTATCAAGTGCCGATGTTCAGGAGCGGGCCGGGCGCGATCCCGCTCAACCGGCCGGGCGTGGCACCGGCGATCCTCACCTGGGCCGACCCGCCGTCGTTGCAGCGTTTCCGCGACGACGTCGCGGCACTCAAGGCCAAGAGTGATATCGTCATCGCCTCGTGTCACTGGGGGGTGGATCAGACTGTGTTCAAGTACATGCGGGAAATCGCCCATACCGCGATCGACGCCGGCGCCGATGTCGTCTTCGGCCACGGGCCGCATTTTTCGCTACCGGTCGAAAGCTATCGCGGCAACCCGATCTACTACGGTCTCGGTAGCTTCTCCTTTCATACCGGGCACGGCGGCATCAAGCACGGCGATTGGGTCGGCATGCTCGCAAAAGTGACCTTCGACGGCACGGCCGTGAAAAAGGCCACGTTTCAATTCGTCCGCCACAACGAGGACAACGAGACCGTGCTTTGTCCGCTGAAGAACGAAGGCGAAGTCTTCGGTCAGGTTTCCACCGGCAGCACGCAGCTCGGCAGCAAGCTCACGCCGCAAGGCGACGAGGTTGCCATCGAGCTGTGTGCCTGAAGCGGCTGCGCAGGGCGCTCCGCCGTCGTTTTGTAACGAGAGTTCACCCATGATAACCGCTGCTCAAACGCTTGCCGACTTCGCGGCGAAGCTGCCGTTCGAACAAATCCCGCAAACCGTCGTGGAGAGCGCAAAGGATTGCGTCATTGACATTGTCGGAGTGTGCGCGTTCGGCAGCACGGTGGCCTCGTCGAAGCCCGTGCTCGCCTATGCCGAACAGTATGGAAAAGGCGGTCGCAGCACCGTCTTGGGGACGTCGCTTAAGGTGCATGCGCCAATGGCGGCGCTCGCAAACGGCGTTTTCGCGCATTCGTTCGAGATGGACAATCTGGTGTCGCCGAGCGTAGGCGTGCATCCGGGTGCGTCATTGCTGCCGCCTGCACTCGCCGTGGCGCAGGAGAACGAAGCCTCGGGCCGCGACTTCATCACCGCCTTTGTCGCTGGCTTCGAAGTGCTGCACCGGATCGGCGACGCGGCGCTGGAGACAGCCGAGAAACTCGGATTTCACGCACCGGGCGTGACCGGACCATTCGGCGGCGCCATTGTCGCGGGCCGGCTGTTGAAATTGAACGCCGAGCAAATGACCAATGCCCTGGGAATCGCCGGCTCGCTGTCGTCCGGACTGCTGGAATTCGCGAAGTCGGGCGGGGGCACGGTGAAGCGGCTGCATCTCGGACACGGCGCGCAATCCGGCGTGATGGCGGCGATGCTGGCGCGCGACGGCTTTGCCGGCCCAGCAACCATCCTCGAAGGCAAGTTCGGCTATCTCAATGTCTTCTGCCGCGATCGCGACGCAAACCGTCTAACAGCGGGCCTAGGCGAGGTGTGGAAAACGACGCGCATCATGTTCAAGCGCTATTCTTGCCACATCACGGCGCATGTACCGGTCACCGCCATCCTTCGGCTGAAAAGCCGTTTCGGCTTTGCGGGCAACGACGTCGAGGATGTGACGGTCGCGGGCAGCGAGAAAATGCTGAGTCACCATAACATTCCCGAGCCGCGCGATCTGGCCATGGCGCAATACAGTACGCCTTTCTGCGTGGCGGTCGCATGCCACTCGGACCCACGCGATCCAGACGTTTTTTCTGAAACGACGCTCAACGACCGAATGATCCGCAGTCTCTGCCGCAAAGTGAAGCTTGAGCTACGCAAGCAAACGACCGTGCAGAATCCGTTGGCGAGCCGCGTGACGGTCCGCTTGAAGGACGGACGTGAGTTGCTGGAGGAGATCGAACATTTTCCCGGCATGCCCGAGCAGCCGTTGGACCGAGCGGGATTGCGCGAGAAGTTCGAGACGATTACGGCCGGCCTGCGGCAGAACCGGCAGGCGGCCATGTTCGATTCCATCGCGACGCTGGAACACGCGTCCAATGTCGGCGCGCTGTCGTGGAACTTCTGATCGTGCGACCCGACGCCGCATTTGTCATCACAGTCAACAATGGCCGCTTTAGGTCGATATTAAATGCCACAGATGGTCTCTTTTGGCACTTAGCGGACACGCGACAGTGCGCTGCACATGTCCGCTTTCGGGGGTAAAGCGGACATGCGCGAGCCAAAATGTCCGCTAATGACCCAAAGCGGACATTCAGGCGAAGCAGCCGGCCAGTTTCATGATTTGGCGCACGCCGGTGGCGTCGAGATCGTCGATGCGCCGGACGAGCCCGATGACGCGTTCGATCGCGGCTGGTTCGAGCCGTGTCGCCAGACAGTCTCGGATCTTCACGAGATGCTCGGCCTCGCTGATCGGCGGCGTGCCCCACTTGCCGCGAGGGCCATCGCAGCGCGTCTCGAGGACGCGTCCGCCGTCGAGCTCGACCCGGAGCAGCACGTGCATGTCCTCGAAACGGCCGGGGATCGCGGGGTCGAGGCAGACCTCAAACTTGCCGAGCAGATCCTGCATGTCGGCCTTGGCGAGCCGCGCGTCGGTGAAGGTGCGAATTCCGACCTTGCCGTCGAGCAATGCGCTGGCGACCGTGTATTGCAGTGAGAACTTGCCCTCGAGACCGGTCTTGGGCCGTGGCCGATTGACGTAGGCCATCACGGGCGCGGTTAGGATGACACGGCGGACGGCAGCGGCACTGGGAATATTCGGGTGTAGCTCGAGCCCGGCTGTGATGCCGAAATGGGTTCCGAACTGGCTAGGAAACATCTTAATTGCATAGCCGGGCTCGACGATACGGAACGGCGCGCGGCCGAAGCCGAGCATCTCCTCGACCTTGAAGCCATCGTCGTAAAAAGCTGGCACATAGCCTTGCGCAGTTTCGAACACCGCGACGTTGGCGGTGAAGCCGCGCGCGGCCAAAAGCGCCGACTCAAGCCCCAGCGCAGAGGCATGACCGCAATGCGTCGATTTGGTCATGGTTCCGGCATTGGCTAGCAGGCTGCCGGCCCGCGATGCCGCGATACCGACGGCGTTCGCGAGCTGATCCGGATCTAGCTTGAGGATATGCCCGGCCGCGACCGCGGCGCCCAGTGGACCGACGGCACCGGGCGGATGAAACCGCGTCGTGCTCGCCTCGAACTGCCCCGACGCCTGGCGAATCCAACCCTGCATTTCAACGCCTTTGACCAGCGCGGTGAGAACCTCGCGACCCGTTGCGCCGTGTGCCTCCGCCAGCGCTAGCACGCCTGCGAGCGTAGTAGACAACGCATGGTTGGCCGGGCTCCACATCGGCTCGAAGTCGAGCACGTGCATAGCGGCGCCATTGAGTGCGGACGCCGACACCGTATTGAGACGAAAAGCATTGCCGATCGCCGTCGCCTGGCCGGCACCGCCCTGCTCCTTGTGGTGCGCCGCAAGGATGTGGATTGCTTCTTCCTCGGTGCCGGCGATCGCAATGGCGATGCCGTCGAGCACAAGCCGTCGCGCGGCCTCGATCGCCGGCTCACCGAGATTTTCGTAGTCGGTGCCGGCGATTCGTTCGCACAACTGCGATGTCACCGCCATGACGGACCCGCTCTTCGCGCTAATAATGTCTACCCTTGACCCAAAGTGGTCATGCCTTAGCTGCGAATGGTCCGCGACAAAGTGACGTCCGGATTTACGACGTTGATCGGATTGCCGGCTACATAGGCAGTGATCTGGTCGAAAATGTCTGTGAACTGGATCTCATATTCGTCGCGCGAAACGTAGCCGAGGTGCGGCGTGCATACGACGTTGGGCATGTTTAGAAGTGGATGTCCGGTGTCGAGCACCGGCTCC
>JANWKN010000101.1 GCA_025451355.1 Pseudolabrys sp.
AACGCATTCCCACTGCTGGGTGACATTTAGCCAACCGGCCTGCTACATAGCCCGCCATGCCTAAACCCGAGCGCGACTATTCCGAAACGCTGTTCCTGCCGCAGACCGAATTCCCCATGCGCGCCGGCCTACCGCAGCGCGAGCCGGAGATCCTGGCGCGGTGGGAAAAGGGCGACCTCTACAAGCAGTTGCGCGTGGCGGCGAAGGATCGCGACAAATTCATCCTGCATGACGGCCCGCCTTACGCCAACGGTAACATCCACATCGGTCACGCCCTCAATAAGATTCTCAAGGACGTCGTCACGCGCAGCCAGCAGATGCTCGGCTACGATTCGAATTACGTCCCCGGGTGGGATTGTCACGGTCTTCCGATCGAATGGAAAATCGAAGAAGAGAACTACCGCTCGAAGAACAAGGCGAAGCCTAACCTTTCCGATCCGGCTGCAATGGTTGCCTTCCGTCAGGAGTGCCGTGCCTACGCCGACCACTGGCTCAACGTGCAGCGCGAGGAATTCAAACGTCTCGGTGTCGAGGGTGACTGGGCCCATCCTTACACGACGATGGATTTTTTCGCCGAGGCGCAGATCGCGCGCGAGTTGATGAAGTTCGCCGCCAACGGCACCTTGTACCGAGGTTCGAAGCCGGTGATGTGGAGCGTGGTGGAGAAGACCGCTCTCGCCGAAGCCGAAGTCGAGTACGAGGACTACACCAGCGATCAGGTTTGGGTGAAGTTTGCCGTGGCGGATGTTTCGCTCGAAGGCGACAACAAGAGCGACGTCGCGGTGGTCTTCGATCTTGTCGGAAATGCCTCGGTCGCGATCTGGACGACGACACCTTGGACGCTGCCCGGAAACCGCGCGATCGTTTTTTCACCGAAGATTTCTTACGGTCTTTACAGGGTCGTTGATGCGCCTGCCGAAAACTGGACGAAAAATGGCGATCTCCTCATCCTCGCCGACAAGCTGGCCGAGGCCGTTTTCAAGCAAGCCCGCGTCACAGCTTTTGAAAAAGTGAGAGCCGTCGATGCTCGCGTGCTTGGCGGCATGACTTGTGACCATCCATTGAAGGGTAAGGGCGGCTATGACTTCCTCGTGCCCTTGCTGGCCGGCGACCATGTCACCGACGAGGATGGGACCGGATTTGTGCACACCGCGCCCGGACACGGCCGGGACGACTTCGAGATATGGATCGCGGACAAAGCCGAATTGCAAAACCGCGGGATCAATCCGGCTATTCCCTACACCGTCGACGAGAACGGCGCTTTTACCGAGGCGGCACCTGGGTTCACCGGCAAACGTGTCATCAATGACAAAGGCGAGAAAGGCGACGCCAACGAAGCGGTCATCAAGGCTTTGATTGACACCGGCATGCTGATCGCGCGCGGCCGGCTCAAGCATCAGTACCCGCACAGCTGGCGTTCAAAGAAGCCGATCATCTTCCGGAATACCCCGCAGTGGTTCATCGCGATGGATAAGGACATCGCGGGGAAAGGCGATACGCTGCGTCATCGCGCATTGTCGGCGATTAAGATAACTCGATGGGTGCCGGAGCAGGGTGAAAATCGCATCACCGGAATGATTGAGTCGCGTCCCGACTGGGTCATCTCGCGCCAGCGCGCCTGGGGCGTGCCTATTGCCGTCTTCGTCAAGGAAAGGCTGGACGGTTCGGTCGAAATCCTGCAAGACCCCGAAGTCGAGTTGCGCATCATAAGTGCCTTCGAGGAGGAGGGCGCCGATGCCTGGTACAAGGCGGGCGCGCGTGAGCGCTTCCTCGGCAAGCTTGCCAATGATTCCTGGAAGAAAATCGACGATATTCTCGACGTCTGGTTCGACTCCGGCTCAACACATGCCTTCGTGCTGGAAGATCCGCAGCATTTCCCGACACTCGCCGGCATCAAACGCAAAATCGACCGCGGCAAAGATACCGTGATGTATCTGGAAGGCAGCGATCAGCACCGCGGCTGGTTCCACTCGTCGCTGCTCGAATCCTGCGGTACGCGCGGACGTGCGCCATTTGACGTGGTGCTGACGCACGGCTTCGTGCTAGACGAGCAGGGGCGCAAAATGTCGAAGTCGCTCGGCAACGTCACCGCGCCGCAGGACGTGATCCGACAGTCTGGCGCCGATATTTTGCGCATGTGGGTCTGCGCGTCGGATTACGCCGACGACCTGCGCATCGGTCCGGAAATTCTAAAGACGACGGTCGAAACGTACCGCAAGCTGCGCAATACCGTGCGTTGGATGCTCGGTAGTCTTGCGCACTTCCGCGAGGAGGATCGAGTCGGTCTGGACAAGATGCCGGAACTCGAGCGGCTGATGCTGCACCGGCTATTTGAACTCGATGTTCTGGTGCGCAAGGCCTACGCCGACTTCGACTACAAGCGTATCTTTGCCGCGCTATCGAGCTTCATGACGTCGGATCTGTCGGCCTTCTATTTCGACATCCGCAAGGACGCGCTCTATTGCGACCCGTATTCTTCGGTAAAGCGCAAGGCCTGTCTCACGGTTCTCGACCAGTTGTTCCGCTGTACCGTCACGTGGCTCGCGCCGATGCTCTGTTTCACGGCCGAGGAGGCATGGCTTTCGCGCTACGGCGATGCCGCAAAATCCGTGCACCTGGAAATGTTCCCCGAAGTTCCTGCGTTGTGGCGAGATGGCAAGCTCGCCGACAAGTTGAGTAAGATTCGGACAGTACGCCGTGTCGTGACGGGTGCATTGGAAATCGAGCGCGCACAAAAGCGAATCGGGTCGTCACTCGAAGCTCATCCAATCGTGCATGTGTCGAACGAGGAGCTGTACGAAGCTGTAGTCGATTGCGACCTCGCGGAGGCGTGTATCACCTCGGCGGCGACGCTCGTTCGGGACGAAAGGCCTGGTGGCGCCTTTCATCTGCCGGAGGTCGAGGGCGTAGCCGTTGTTCCAAACCTCGCCGAAGGAAAAAAATGCGCGCGCTCGTGGAAAATCCTCACCACGATCGGCGCCGATCCTGACTATCCCGACGTGTCGCCGCGTGACGCGCAGGCGCTACGGGAATGGGAAGCAACACGCAAGGCGGCGGAGTAGATATTGAGCCTCCGTTCCTATTTTACCGGCCCGTGGACGCGCTTCGGACTGACCGTCGCCCTTACCGCCTGCGCGCTGGACCAGGCGAGCAAGATTTACCTGTTGTTCGTATTCGATCTCGCCGCTAACGGGCCTGTCAGACTTGGTCCTTTCATTGATATCGTTCTCGCACGCAATACCGGCATCAGCTACGGCCTTTTCCAGACGCAGGGGCCGCTCGGCCAATGGATATTGCTGGCTTTCAAGGCAGTCGCCGTCTTGTTGCTTTCCGTGTGGCTTGCGCGCGCAAAGGATCGGCTCATTGCGCTCTCTCTTGGCCTAATTATCGGAGGAGCGGCCGGTAATGCCATCGACCGCTTGGCCTACGGCTGGGTCGCCGATTTCGTCTTTTTCCACATTTCCACGGCGGATTGGCGCTTCAACTGGTACGTTTTTAACCTCGCCGATGTAGCCATCGTTGCGGGGGTTATTGGCCTGTTGTATGACTCTCTTGTAATGGACCGCGCCGCAAAAGCGCCCTGATCCACCGCAAGAGTCGCGACAATTCGAAGGTTCCATGGTCCAGATTCGGATGAACATGATGCGCATGACGACCATCATTGCGGCCGGCGCCGCCTTCGGCTTGGCGCTCAGCGCAGTCGCATTGGTTCGTCCCGCGCAGGCGGCCGATGACGAAGTCACGGTCGATCAGAGGTTCATGCGCGGCATCATGGAAGGGCTCGGCCTAAAGCGTGATGGCGAAGAGATGATCAACTACCGGGAGCGTTCGCCGCTCGTCATTCCGCCAAGCCGTGCGTTGCCGCTACCCGAGCGGAGTGATGCGGCGATTGCCAACAATCCTGCGTGGCCGAAAGATCCCGACCAAGAACGGCGCAAGGCGCAGGCGGCCATGGAAAAGGGCCGCAACGTCAGTGACGAACGGGAGCGTGAACAGAATCCGCTACGTCCCGATCAGTTGACGCCCGGCGGCCGCTCGAAGAAAAAGCAGGTGCGCACCGACGATGGTTACGAGCCACCGGCCTCCGGCTTCGGTAGCCAAATCATGCCGTCGGAACTCGGCTTCAAGAACAGCATGTTCGGTAACATGTTTGGCGGCAAGAAAGAGGAAACCGAGAAATTTACCGGTGAGCCGCCGCGGTCTTCGCTGACCGATCCGCCGACAGGCTACCAGACGCCTTCGCCGAGCCAACCTTACGGCGTCGGCCAGGCGGCGGCGCCAAAGGCGACCGACTACTACACAACGCATTCCGAGCCGGTGAAGTAGTTTGACGGCCGTAGATTCTATTTTGGTTTGTGGTGGGCGACACCATCCGATTTCGTGCTGACGCACGATCGCAACATATTCAGGCCCGATAACGTGCTCTCCAGAACAAACTTGACGCTGACTGCGCTCGTCACCGTGATCGCAACGCCCTCGCTTGCGGTTGCTCAGCAGCGCGGCCCCGAAGTCGCTGACTTTACGCTCGCCAACGGACTAGAGCTGATTGTCATCCCGGATCATCGCGCGCCCGTCGTAACGCACATGATCTGGTACAAAGTCGGCGCCGCCGATGAGACGCCGGGCAAATCGGGGTTGGCTCATTTTCTCGAGCATCTGATGTTTAAGGGCACGGCCAAAAATCCGACTGGAAAATTCTCGCAGGTGGTTGCGCGTATCGGCGGCCAAGAGAATGCCTTCACGTCGCAGGATTACACGGGCTACTACCAGCGCGTTCCGAGCGATCAGTTGAAGACGGTTATGGAATTCGAGGCGGACCGCATGACCGGTCTTCAGCTCACGGATGACGTCGTTTTGCCCGAGCGCAATGTCATTCTCGAGGAGCAGAACCAGCGCATCGGAAACAATCCTCGCGCTCGCCTGGGCGAGCAGATCGACGCGGCGTTATATCTGAACAATCCCTATGGAAAGCCGGTTATCGGCTGGCGCCACGAAATGGAAGAGCTTTCCCGCGACGACGCGATCGGGTTTTACCGCCGGTTTTATGCGCCGAACAATGCCGTCGTCGTGATTGCCGGTGACGTGGATCCCGCAAAGGCTCGGGCACTCGTCGAAGAGGCTTACGGCAAGGTGCCTCGCCACAATAACCTGCCGCCTCGCATTCGCGCGCAGGAACCGCCGCCAGTGGCCGCGCGATCGCTCACTCTGGCTGATGCTCGCGCAGAAATACCCACTCTGCAGCGTGAATATCTCGTGCCGTCCTTCGCGACGAGCAAGCGTGGGGAGTCGATGGCACTTGAAGTACTCGCCCATATCCTCGGCAGTGGTTCGAACAGCCGCCTCTATCGCGGCCTCGTCGTCGACAAGCAAGTCGCTGTCGCAGCCAACGCCTGGTACGATGCCAGCACGTTGGATCTGTCGAAGTTCGCAATTGGTGGTTCGCCACGGCCCGGAGTTACGCTGACGCAGCTTGAAGCAGAAACCGATGCGATTGTCGTTGAGGTTATCGCGAAGGGCGTGACAGCAGAGGAGCTCGAGAGGGCCAAAACCAGGTTGATCGCGGACGCTGTGTATGCGCTGGACAACCAGGCAAGCATGGCCCGCTGGTACGGAACGGCAATGACAACAGGTGCGTCGGTCAATGACGTCAAGAATTGGCCGGACCGCATTCGTGCGGTAACGGCGGAGCAGGTGCAGGATGCTGCCCGTCAATGGCTGGATAAACGGCGTTCCGTCACGGGCTATTTGGTCAAAGATGTAAGCCCGCAGGCGGAGAAGCGGTCATGATTCGGGTTTTGTCGATTTTCTTTGCTGCCGCTGCTGCGATTGCGAGCGCGAACACCGCTTCGGCGATGACAATCGAAAAGATTGTCAGCCCGGCAGGTATCGAGGCTTGGCTGGTGCGCGAAAAGGCACTCCCGCTGGTTGCACTCAACTACGCATTCCACGGCGGCACTACGCAAGACGATGCCGAAAAGGCCGGTACGGCTAATCTTGCCGTTGACCTGTTGGACGAAGGGGCCGGTGATCTTGACGGCAAGGCCTTCCATGAGCGCGTGGAAAATCATGCCATCGAACTCGGTTTCCAGGTGGGCCGCGACTACATCCACGGCTCTTTGCGGGCACTGAACGAGCACCGGGACGAAGCTTTCGACCTGTTGCGCCTCGCGCTGACCAGCCCCCGTTTCGATGCAGATGCGATCGATCGCGTGCGGGGTCAGACGATGGCCACGCTTCAGCGCGATACAACCAATCCGAACGATCTCGCCAGTCGTCGCTGGTGGCAGACGGCCTTTCCCGATCACCCCTATGGCCGTGAAGGTAAGGGCACCCTAGAATCGGTGCCGCGCATCACCGCCGCCGACATGCGCGAATATGTGCGTCGCGTGTTCGCACGCAACGAGTTGAAAGTGTCGATCGTCGGTGATGTCGATGCCAAAACGGCGGGCATGCTGATCGACCGTGCATTCGGTGCACTGCCCGCGAAAAACGATCTCAAGCCGATTGCGAATGCGACCCCGAGCGGCCTCGGTCGGCGCATCGTGATCAATGTCGATGTGCCGCAGGCCGTCGTCACTTTCGGCGGGCAGGGCATTGCCCGTCAGGATCCCGAATTCATGGCGGCTTACATCGTCAATCATATTCTGGGTGGCGGCAGCTTCTCGTCACGCCTCTACAGAGAGGTGCGCGAGAAACGCGGGCTCGCCTATGGCGTCTCCGACAGTCTGGTCTGGTTTCGCCGCGCGGCCGTGATGCTTGGCGGTACCGCAACGCGGGCTGATCGCACGGCCGATGCGCTGGCCGTGATTGAGCAGGAAGTCAAACGGATGGCCGAGGAAGGGCCGACGCCCGACGAACTCGCTGCCGCCAAGTCGTTTCTCAAGGGGTCCTATGCCCTTTCACTTGACACTTCGGGCAAGATCGCGGCCCAGCTGACCCAGATCCAGATCGATGATCTCGGCATCGACTATGTTCAGCGGCGCAGCGCTTTAATCGATGCGGTGACAATCGAGGATGCCAAGCGCGTGGCAAAACGCCTGTATGGCGGGGGCTTATTGGTGACGATTGCCGGCAAGCCAAAGGGGCTGACGTCGAGCGGAGCTACGGAATAACGTTCGCGTTGGTCTCCGCCGTTGCGCCTTTTGCGCGACTCTAGGCTAATACCGACATGAACATCGTCCAATCGATCGACAGTGCGCGCGAAGAGAAGATTGGGCCGCACGGCATCGCCGCAGACGCGCTGAAGGCCGCTTTGGCGCGGGCGGAAGGCGCGCTTGACCAGATTCGGGCCCGGCATGCCGATAGCACTCTGCCTCTGCTGCGCTTGCCGGAAACTCGTGCGGACCTGGAGACCATCAAGGATACCGCACGCCAGCTGGCGGACAGGGCGACCGATATCGTTATTCTCGGCACGGGCGGCTCCAGCCTTGGCGGCCAAACTTTGGCGCAACTTACCGGGTTTGCGGTCCCAGGGGTCGGCGTGTTGGGGGCGCCGCCTCAATTGCATTTCATCGACAATCTCGATCCGGACAGCTTTGAAACTCTGCTTGCAAGACTGCCGCACGCCACCACGCGCTTCGTCGCGATATCAAAATCTGGCGGAACCGCCGAGACCTTGATGCAGACCATCGCTGCCCTGTCGGCATTGAGAGAGGCGGGATTGCAGACACGCATTCCCGATATCTTTTTGGGGATCAGCGAGCCGTCCAGATCCGGCAAGGTGAACGGCTTGCGTGATCTGCTCGGCAAATTCCGCGTCCCCATGCTCGACCATGATACCGGTGTCGGCGGTCGCTACTCGGCATTGACCAATGTCGGTCTGCTGCCCGCGGCATTTCTGGGTCTCGACATTGCCGCGGTGCGCGAGGGCGCCGGCATCGCACTGGCGCCTGTTCTCGCAAAAAAGCCGGCGATGCAGGTGCCGTCGGCGGTCGGCGCTGCGCTCTCGGTTGCTGTCTCCGAGAGCAAAGGGAAATCAATCAGTGTCCTGATGGCGTACTGCGATCGCTTACAGCGCTTCACGCATTGGTATCTGCAGCTCTGGGCTGAAAGTCTTGGCAAAAATGGCAAGGGTACGACGCCCCTCGCGGCGCTCGGGCCGGTCGATCAGCACAGCCAATTGCAGTTGTTCATCGGCGGTCCGCGCGACAAGCTCTTCACTGTCATAACGGTTGATGGCGCGGGAAGCGGTCCGTCCATGGACGGCGACCTTGCAAAACTTGCGGGCGAACCGGGTTTCGCCGGAAAGAGCATCGGTGATCTGGTTGCCGCCGAAGGGCGCGCGACTGCGGAAACGCTGGCGAAGAACGGTTGCCCGGTGCGTACAATTCACATCAACAGGCTCGATGAGGAAGCCCTTGGCGAACTGATGATGCATTTTATGCTGGAGACGATCATCGCGGCGCATCTTCTTGGGATCGACCCGTTCGACCAGCCGGCAGTGGAAGAAGGCAAGGTTCTTGCAAAAAAATATCTGATGTCGTGACAGCGGGTCATGATCCCTATCACAGACACAATCTCCATTCAGGAGTCCGAGCTTTCGGAATCTTTCGTGCGCGCCTCTGGACCTGGCGGGCAGAACGTCAACAAGGTTTCGTCCGCGGTTCAGCTTCGCTTTGACGCGCGGCACTCGCCGTCTTTGCCGAACGATGTCGCGGTGCGGCTCATGCGCATTGCCGGCAAGCGGCTGACAAAGGAAGGCGTCATAGTCATCGTCGCGCAGCAGCATCGGACGCAGGAACGCAATCGGGAAGATGCCCGCGAACGCCTGTTTGACATGATCCGGCAGGCTGCGGTCAGGCCGACGCCGCGGCGACCGACGAAGGTGCCCAAGGCGCAAAGGCGTGAGAGGCTGGAGACCAAAAAGCACCGCTCGGGCATCAAAACCCTGCGCCGCAGCAAGCCGGGCTGGGATTAGGCCTGGGATAGCGGGGGCAGTTCGCTCCGTTGCCTCGCAGCCGCCGTAGCGCGCCGGTAGAGTCAGCCCGATTCGGACCAGGCCCCCCGCAATGCGTGTTCGCCAGTTATCAGAGGCTGTCATCAACCGGATCGCCGCCGGCGAGGTGGTTGAGAGGCCGGCAAGTGTCGTCAAGGAGCTGGTCGAAAATGCGCTCGATGCCGGCGCGCGCCGCATCGATGTGCTGACGGATGGTGGTGGCCGGCGGCTGATCCGCGTCACGGACGACGGCGAGGGGATGATCCGCGCGGATCTTGAACTCGCAGTAGAGCGGCATGCGACATCCAAACTTGATAGCGACGATTTGCTATCGATCCGCACGCTTGGTTTTCGTGGCGAGGCGCTGCCGTCGATTGGCGCTGCAGCGAGTCTGACCATCACCGCGCGCCACGCCGAAGAGTCGCATGCATGGAGCATTACGGTTGACGCTGGCGAGAAATCGGCGGCGAAGCCGGCTTCTCTCGGGCACGGAACCACGGTCGAAGTCCGTGATCTTTTCCATGCGACGCCTGCGCGGTTGAAATTCTTGAAGGCCGATCGCAGCGAGGCTGAGGCAGTGCGAGATGTTGTGCGGCGCCTGGCCATGAGCCGGCCCGACGTATCCTTTACGTTGGCGGGCGAGGAACGTGCCCCATTGACCTGGGGACCCGCGGCTGAAGGCGATCACCTTGCCCGGCTTGGCGACGTCCTTGGGCCCGATTTCCGTGCCAACGCAGTCGCGATCGACGCCGGGCAAAACGATGTACGAGTAACCGGCTTTGCCGGGTTACCGACGCTCTCGCGCGCCAATTCGCTTGGGCAATATCTTTTCGTCAATGGACGCCCGGTACGCGACAAATTGCTTTTTGGTGCCGTGCGTGCGGCCTATGCCGACTATCTGCCGCGCGATCGGCATCCGGTGGTCGC
>JANWKN010000102.1 GCA_025451355.1 Pseudolabrys sp.
GGGGGCTTAAGACATGAATGTGGCGGCAAGTTTACGCATGATCTTGGCCTTCATTTCGTCGCGAATAATCTTGCCCATGTCGTTTCGCGGAATTTCATCGAGCACAAATAGTCGATCCGGAGCCGCTCCACTGAGCTTTTGCCGGCACATATCCAGGATTTCATTTTGCCTTAACTGGCCTTTGCAAACCACCAGCTGCCCAGTCGGTATTTGGCACTGCGAAAACGGCGGCATCGCCGATCTCCGGAACCTGGCGCAGCACTTCTTCGATCATTTCAGGCGCACTTTTTGAGCCGCCGCGATTGATCATCTCATCGCGTCAGCAATATTCCCGTGTTGAAAGCGCCATGCGGTTGTCCACATTTTGTCTGCAGTTGCCGAAATACCACAGGAAAGTTCCAAAACAGGCCGGATAACCACTACTCCTGCGTGTGGTTGCTGTGCGCACATTTCAACCACGTAAGCGAAAAGTGAGCGCCGCTCGGAACGGGCGCCCGCGCCGTCAGCACCAGTGCAAAAAATTGTAGAAACTTCACGGCCGCTATCCTTCGTTGAGCGCGGACGTGCGGCTCGACGATTGGCGCGGCCGATCGTTCCGCGATTACGCCTTCAAGTCCACCTTGTTGGCTGTATCAAAGGTCGACGTGACCTGAATACCGATACTGACGGTGTCGGCATCGCTGTTGGGGTCATTGGCATCCGTGCTGTTCTGGCTCTGTGATATGCCACCGTGGTGGTGACGATGATGGCCACGCGCCTGCTGTTGCTGCTGCAACGAGGAGAGGGCCTGTTGCGCACCGTCGAGATCTTTCGATTGCAAATCTTTACCGATTTGCGCAAGCGCCTGCGCAAAAGGCCCAGTCCCCTGGGCTGGATGACGCCAACTGCGGCACTCAGGTTGCCCGACTGCAGCGCGTTGGCGAGTTGGCTGAAAGCCTGTCGAATTTCTGATAGTTGGATGTCTGGGACGCACTGAACGATGAAATAGCCGAGATAGTCATGACTCTCGCTCCCGAACGGGAAGTGCATCCCGCGATAGAGAGTCGCCCCGTAACTTGTCTAACGATTCGCGCTTACAGAGTTGTAAACGGACGCTTTACACGTTTTTTATTCTCGAGCAGCAACGCACCCGAGAACTAGCTCGCCAATGCAGCGCGCACGCCGTCGACGACGTATTGCACGGCGAGCGCCGCAAGCAGAACGCCGAGCAAGCGTGAGGCGACGATATTGGCGGTAACGCCGAGCCGTTTGGCAATGCGCGCTGCAAGCGCAAAGACGACAAAGCAAAGCACCAGAACGATCACGATCACCGCGAGAAGAATCGCAAGGCGCATGGCATCCCCTTCGCTGCGGCTCGCCAGCAGGATGGTCGCGGTAATAGCTCCCGGGCCGGCCATCAATGGAATGGCGAGCGGGAAAGCTGCGATGTTGCGCACGTGCTCTTCTATCGCCTGCTCGGCCTGTTGCGATTGACGCTCGGTGCGCACGCCGAACACCATTTCGGATGCGATCGAAAACAGCAGCAACCCACCGGCAATACGGAACGCGGGCAAACCGATCGAGAGAGTGCGCAACAGCCAGCCGCCGACCAGTGCGCTACCGATGAGAATCGCGGCCGCGATCAGTGCCGCGTGCAGTGCGACGCTGCGCCGCGCGTGTTGCGGTAAGCCGTGGGTGACCGCGAGGTATGAGGGAACGAGGCCGATCGGGTCGACCACAACAAGCAAAGTGACCAGAGCGGAGATGAGAAATTCGATCGGCATGCGTGCCGGTCAAGGTACTCTTTTGCGGCGATTCTGGCGCGCCAAAAAGGCACGCGAGGGGAACCCGGGCATGGCATGCAACCGATTGAAATAACAACGGATATCAGCCTGTATAGGAGCGTGTTTCGGTTGGCAAATGGCCAGTGAATCAGTTACAAAATCGCAGCTAAAAACTCCACGCAGGACGTTGTCTTGGCCGATACCGAACCTCCGAAATCGGGGGACGCACCGCCTTCTGACGTGCGCCCGGTTTCCATCACCGAGGAAATGAAGCGCAGCTATCTCGATTACGCGATGAGCGTAATCGTGTCGCGTGCGCTGCCCGATGCCCGCGACGGCCTCAAGCCGGTGCATCGCCGCATTCTCCATTCGATGAACGAACAGGGCCATACGCCCGACAAGAAATATGTGAAATCGGCGCGTGTAGTCGGCGACGTGATGGGCAAATACCACCCGCACGGCGACCAGGCGATCTACGACGCGCTGGTGCGCATGGCGCAAGATTTCTCCATGCGCCTGATGCTGATCGACGGGCAAGGCAATTTTGGCTCGGTCGATGGCGATCCGCCGGCGGCGATGCGCTACACCGAATGCCGGTTGGCGCATTCGGCCATGGCGCTGCTCGACGACATCGATAAAGACACTGTCGGTTTCCAGGAGAACTATGACGGGAGCGAGAAAGAGCCGGTGGTGCTGCCGGCACGCTTCCCGAATTTGCTGGTCAACGGGGCGGGCGGCATTGCTGTCGGCATGGCGACCAATATTCCGCCGCACAATCTCGGCGAAGTGATCGATGCCGCGGTCGCGCTGATCGATGATCCGGCGCTCACCATCGACGACCTGATTAAGATCGTGCCGGGTCCGGATTTCCCGACCGGCGGCATCATCCTCGGCCGCGACGGCATCTGTTCGGCCTACAAGGAAGGCCGCGGCTCGATCGTCATGCGCGGCAAGGTGGAGATCGAGACGGTTCGCAAGGAACGGGAAGCCTTCATCATCACTGAAATTCCATATCAGGTGAACAAGGCTACGTTGGTGGAACGCATTGCCGAACTGGTGCGTGAGAAGAAGATCGATGGCGTTGCCGATCTGCGCGACGAAAGTGACCGGGACGGTTACCGCGTTGTCGTCGAGATCAAGCGTGAGGCGGTGCCGGACGTTGTCCTCAACCAGCTCTATCGCTTCACGCCACTGCAATCGTCATTCAGCGCCAACATAGTGGCGCTCGACGGTGGCCGTCCGCTGGTGATGACGCTGAAGGACCTTCTGAGCGTCTTCATCGCCTTCCGCGAAGAGGTTGTGTCGCGGCGCACCAAGTATCTGCTCGGCAAGGCGCGCGACCGCGCCCACGTCCTGGTCGGTCTCGCCATTGCGGTTGCCAATATCGACGAGGTCATCAAGCTCATCCGTGCCGCCAAAAACCCGGAAGAAGCGCGCGAAGCCCTGATGAAGCGCGACTGGGCCGCGAAAGATATGGCTTCAATGGTGACGCTGATCGACGATCCACGCCACAAGATTACGGCCAAGGGCACGGCGAAGCTTTCGGCCGAACAGGCGAAGGCCATCCTCGATCTGCGCCTGCAACGGTTGACCGCGCTTGGCCGCGACGAGATCAAGGGAGAGCTCGACAAGCTTGCCGCCGAAATCGCCGATTATCTCGATATCCTGCGGTCGCGCTCGCGCATCCAGACAATCATCAAGAACGAACTGGCGGACGTGAAGAAGCAATTCGCGACGCCGCGGCGCACGGTGATTGCGGAAGCGACAGGGCAGGTCGAGGAAGAAGACCTGATCACGCGTGAGGACATGGTCGTCACCGTCTCGCATCAGGGCTACATCAAGCGCGTGCCCCTCTCGACCTATCGCGCGCAGCGGCGCGGCGGCAAAGGCCGCGGCGGCATGCAGGTGCGCGAGGAGGATTTCGTCTCGCGTCTGTTCGTTGCCTCAACGCACGCGCCGATCCTGTATTTCTCTTCGCGCGGAAAGGTCTACAAGGAAAAGGTCTGGCGGCTGCCGATTGCCGCGCCGCAGGCGCGCGGCAAGGCGCTGATCAACATTCTACCGCTGCAGCAGGGCGAGACCATCACCACCATCATGCCGCTGCCGGAGGACGAGGCATCCTGGGCGCAGCTCGACGTGATGTTCGCCACCACCAGCGGTACGGTCCGGCGCAATAAGTTGTCTGATTTCGTCGACGTGCGGCCGTCCGGCATCATCGCCATGAAACTCGAAAACGGCGAGTCGATCGTCGACGTGCAGATCTGCACCGAGAAAGACGACGTGCTGCTGACTGCCAATGGCGGCCAATGCATCCGCTTCGCCGTTCCTGAGGTGCGCGTGTTCCAGGGTCGCACCTCGCGCGGGGTGCGCGGCATTACGCTTGCCGAAAAGGATCATGTGATCTCGTTGTCGATCTTGACCCATATCAACGTCACCGCCGAAGAACGTGCGGCCTATCACAAGCGCGCCAGCGCAATCCGCAGGGGTGGCGCAGCCGAAGAGGAGGCGGGCACCGAAGCCGAAGAGGCGGTTGGTGCGATCGAGCTCGGCGAGAAGCGCTACGTCGAGCTTTCCGCTGTCGAGCAGTTCGTGCTGACGGTGTCGGAGCGCGGCTTCGGCAAGCGCTCCTCATCTTACGAGTACCGGACGACCGGCCGCGGTGGCAAAGGCATCGTCGCCATGACGCTGACCAAAAAGACCGGCAAAATTGTCGGGTCGTTCCCGGTAGAAGAGGCTGACCAGGTGATGCTGGTCACCGATGCCGGCAAACTCATCCGTACGCCTGTCGCAGGCATCCGCATCGCCGGACGCTCGACGCAGGGCGTGATCGTGCTCAACACCGCCGAGAACGAGCGCGTTGTTTCGCTCGAGCGCCTGAGCGAGGAAGAGGGAAGCGACAACGGCGACGAGTAGGCGAATGACCGGGCTTGCCCCGGCCATCTCGGTTTCATGGGCAGCGCCGTGCTGGCGCGCGCGAGAAAGTCGCTGCGTTCTTTCCACGCTCCGGCACGCGAGAATAGCGGCTGCGCCCAAGCTTGCGAGACTTTGGCTTTCGAAGGGTGGAAAGCCATTGTCGAACGTCGGCAGCTGATTGCACCATGTGGCTCGGAAATCCCGCTAACCGGCGGCGAATTCAAGCTTCTGTCGGCCTTCCTGAAGAATCCCGGCCGCGTTCTCAGTCGCCAGCAGTTGATGGACGTGACTCACGGGACCGGATGGCACGCCTACGAGCGGACGGTCGACGCGCAGATTTCACGGTTGCGGAAGAAGCTCGAGGCCGATGCGAAAAAACCGAAATTGCTGAAGTCAGTGCACGGCGACGGTTACGTGTTTACCGCGAGTGTGTCGCGGCAAGGCGCGCCGAAAAACTGACGATCGGTTTCCCGATTTCACAGTGCGGGTCAGCGCGCGCCAGCGCCTTCGAGAATTTTTGTCATCTCGCTGTAGCCACGTTTCTTGGCGAGCGTGAGCGGCATATCGCCGGAGCGATCGGTGATATTGACATTGGCACCTGCATCGACGAGCGCCTTGAGGGTGACGGTGTGACGCTTGCCGCCGTCACCGAGGACAATTGATTCGATCAGTGCAGTCCATCCAAGATTGTTGACGTGATCGAGCGGCGCCTTGGCGGCGATCAGAATGCGCACGACCGCGTCGTGACCGAGATGCGCCGCGGCGATCAGTGCGGTCCCTTGATAAGGGCTGGTGACGTTGGTGGCTTTGCATCCGCCCTCGAGCGCGACTTTCAGCATCGGCACATCGTTTGCGACGGCGGCGATCGTAACGATGTCGTATTGTTGCGCCTCCAAGGCGTTGGGATCGGCACCAAGTCGCATCAAAGCGCGCGCGGCGTCAGGTCTGCGCATGTAGGTGGCAACATGCAGTGGCGTGCGCGCGCGGCTGTCGCGCGCATCGATCGGAGATCCTGCTTTGACCAGACGCGCAATCTCGGTCGTGTCGCCTTTAGCTGCGGCGGCGTGCAAGCTGCGATAGGCCGCCACCTCCGACGAACTCGGCGCAACTTGCGCGACCGCAATCCGCGAGACGAACAGAACTCCTAATAAAATCGAGACAAGAAGTGTGCGCGTTGCGTTCATTTTTTCACGCTCAATCCACCTTCAGGTTTAGCGTGGCCACGATCGGTTTCCATTTGGCAATCTCGCGCTGGATGTGATCGGCCAAGTCTTGTGGCGTGCCCCCTCGTGGCTCGGCGCCAAGTTTGGCCAGAGCGGTTTTCATCGGATCGCCGCCGAGCGCCGCGTTGGTTGCCGCATTGAGTCTTGCGATGACCGCAGCCGGGGTATCGCGCGGGGCCATAAGTGCGGTCCAGGCGCCGCTGGTGACCGCCGGGAACCCGACTTCGGGCATGGCCGGGACGTCGGGCAGTTCGGGCGCGCGTTTTGGGCCCACTATTGCGAGGGGACGCAGTTTGCCGTCTTGGATCAACTGAAGGGAGGTACTCACCGTATCGAAGGTCATCTGAACTTCCCCGGCTACGACGGCCATCAGGGAAGGGCCACCACCTTTGTATGGGACATGCAGGATATTTGTGCTGCTGACCGACTTGAACAGCTCGGCATTCAGGTGCGGCAATGTGCCGATCCCGCCGGTCGAGTAGTTAAGTTTGTCCGGATTATCCTTGGCGTAGGCAACGAGCTCGGCGACGGATTTGAGGGACAGTTGGGGATTGATTACCAGCACTTGCGGGGTTTCAGCCACCAGGACGACCGGCGCAAAGCTCGATGCGTCATAGCCTGCGTTCCTGACGATCATCGGGCTCATGACCAGGCCGCTCGCGGCCGACACCATCAGCGTATAGCCATCGGGGTCGGCAACGGCCGCCTGCCGTGAGCCTATCGTGTTACCGGCACCGGGCTTGTTTTCGACGAATACGTTTTGTCCAAGCAACGGGGGTAGGGCATTGGCCAGAACCCGCGCCATGACGTCGACCGGGCCGCCGGCTGGGGTCGGCACGATGATGCGGATCGGGCGGTTCGGGTAATCCTGCGGGAAAGCGCAGGTCGCCCACATCAGCAGCGTTGCAGCGGCGAGGACGGCCCGGCGCATTTGCTCCCCTAGGGGTACAGCCAATGGGAGCCTAACGCCGAAGTGAAAGATGGGTAAGCGCTACCGGGTGTGGCGGTCGATCGCGATCAGCCGGAAATTTCGATTGCCGAAATCCGTCCCAGTGCAGTTGAGGTAGGGCCAGGGTTGTTGCCTGCACGCCGGCGTGACGTCGGCAGTGGCCTGGGGAAGCGGGCTCGCGGCGACATCGGCCGGGCCCGAGAGCACGGTGAAGAGGCCAGCGATGGTCGCAGCGGTTGCGATCGCGACGAACGGTTTCAACATGCAGGTCCCCCTGATGGCGGAAACGGCCTTATGAGCTTTGGTCGCCGCAACCGGGGAAAAGGTTCAATGCGCCAATGGCGTGACCTTGCGGGGCATGAAGGGGCGGGCTAGACCCCGGTTTATGCCGAGAACCGCCCTCTACGCGGGATCATTCGACCCGGTCACCAACGGCCATCTCGACGTAGTACGCCAGGCGGTTCGACTGGCCGACCGGTTGGTCATCGCCGTCGGTGTGCATCCCGGCAAGGCACCGCTGTTTTCCGCCGAAGAGCGCCTTGCGATGTTGCGGGAAACCTGCGGCCCGGTGGCGCGGGAAGCCAAATGCGAACTGTCTTGTATCACCTTCTCGGATCTGGTGGTTCAGACGGCGCGCAAGGCCGGCGCAACCCTGCTGATCCGCGGCCTGCGCGACGGCACCGATCTCGACTATGAAATGCAGATGGCGGGCATGAACGGGACGATGGCGCCTGACATACAGACGGTTTTTCTGCCCGCATCGCCGATGGTACGCCCGATCACCGCCACATTGGTCCGGCAAATCGCCGGCATGGGTGGCGACATTTCGGCCTTCGTGCCGGGCCCTGTTGGCGCGTGTCTTAAGAAAAAGTTCGCGCGCTGACGCACCGTATTTCAATGGGGAAATTGATGACCAGTCGATGGATTTGTACGCTCGCCGCCGTCCTTGCTCTCTTCGCAGTGCCTGCCGCGGCACAATCGCCACTTTCCAACCCGGGCGCGCTGCGCGAGCAGGCGCCAGCGACATTTAAAGTGCGGTTCGATACGAGCAAAGGCCCATTCGTCGTCGAGGTAACGCGGGCATGGGCGCCGAAGGGTGCCGACCGCTTCTACAACCTGGTGAAAAATGGTTTCTACGATAACGTTCGCTTCTTCCGCGTGATTTCGGGCTTCATGGTGCAGTTCGGCATCAGCGGCGATCCGGGAGTCATGGCGAACTGGCGCACGGCGCAGATCCCTGACGACCCTGTGACCCAGAGCAACACGCGCGGCATGATCACCTTTGCGATGGCCGGTCCGAACACCCGCACAAGCCAGGTTTTCATCAATTTTGCCGACAACTCGCGGCTCGACCAATCTGGTTTCGCGCCGTTCGGCAAGGTCGTGTCAGGAATGAACGTTGTGGATGCACTCAATGCCGAATACGGCGAGGGTGCGCCGCGCGGTCGCGGCCCCGATCAGAGCCGCCTTCAGAGCGAAGGCAACGCCTATCTGGCGAAGGACTTCCCCCGCATGGACTACATAAAGAAGGCGACGATCGAGCGCTGAGGCGCATCGGGCGCCTGTATTGTCAGTTGTGAGAGGATTTGAGATGGCCAAGCCTGAAGACACCCTGACGCTGGACACGACGAAGGGCAAAGTTGTGATCGAGATGCGCCCCGATCTCGCGCCCGGCCACGCCGCGCGCATCAAGGAACTAGTGAAGGACGGCTTTTACGATGGTATCGTATTTCATCGCGTCATCGACGGCTTCATGGCACAAACTGGCTGTCCGCAAGGGACGGGTACCGGCGGGTCAGGCAGGAAGCTCAAGGCCGAGTTTAACGCCGAGCCGCACGTGCGCGGCACCGTATCGATGGCGCGGGCCTCCAACCCGGATTCCGGCGACAGCCAATTTTTTATCTGCTTCGATGATGCGCGCTTCCTCGACAAGCAATACACGGTCTGGGGCAAGGTGATCGAAGGAATGGAGAACGTCGACAAGATCAAGCGCGGCGAGCCGGTAAATGATCCCGACAAAATCGTCAAGGCGACGATGGGAGCGTAAATTTCGCTCAGGCTGAACGACCAAACCGTGATGGCCGGGCTTGTCCCGGCCGTTCCCGTTTTTGAAACTGCCAAAGACTTGCCTGCCCGGTACAAAGCCGGGCATGACGCGGGAAGGCATGAAGACCGATCTCTTTGATTTCGAATTGCCGGCCGACCGTATCGCGTTGCGACCGGCGGTGCCCCGCGATGCCGCGCGGCTTCTGGTCGTAAAGCCGGGAGGTACTCCGGAGCTGACCGACCGCACGGTCGGAGATTTGCCGGAGGTGCTGCAGCCGGGCGATTGCTTGGTGGTCAATGACAGTCGGGTCATCGCGGCGCGCCTGTCAGGCCTTCGTATTGGGCGCGGGGGTACGGAGCCCACGATCGAGGCGACGTTGCACAAGCGCCTCGATGGTTCGCGCTGGCGGGCTTTCGTAAAGCCGGCCAAGAAGCTCGCCGTCGGAGATGTTCTGCGCTTCGGAACGGAGGGGAAGGTTTGCTTTCTGGGCCAACTCGATGCTGAAGTTTCAGAGAAAGATGAAGGAGGGGAGATAACTCTTTCATTCTCCTTCCATGGACCGGTTCTCGACCAGGCGATCGCCGAACGCGGCGATATGCCGTTACCGCCTTACATCGCCTCCCGACGGAAGCCTGACGAGAAAGACCGGGCAGACTACCAGACGCTATTCGCCCATGCTGAAGGCTCCGTGGCTGCGCCGACAGCCGGACTGCATTTCACGGAGGGCTTGGTACGGCGGCTCAGGGATCGCGGCATCGGCCTGCGGGAGGTTACGCTGCATGTGGGGGCCGGCACATTCCTGCCGGTGAAGGCGGACGATACCTCGGGCCACAAAATGCACGCAGAATTCGGGACGGTGTCTCCTGAAACCGCCGCTAAGTTGAACGAGGCGCGGTCCAAGGGCGGACGGATTGTGGCGGTCGGTTCGACGGCCCTACGGCTCCTTGAGAGCGCCGTCGGCAAGGACGGCCGCCTCGGCGCCTTTTCCGGGGCAACCTCGATCTTCATCACGCCCGGTTACCAATTCCGCGCGGTCGACCTGATGCTGACCAATTTTCACCTGCCGCGCTCGACCCTGTTTATGCTGGTTGCAGCCTTCAGTGGGCTCGAGTCCATGAAGCGGGCCTACGCACATGCAATCCGGTCAGGTTATCGCTTCTACTCATACGGCGATGCGTGTCTCCTGAACCCTCACGCGTGAACCGTCATGTCCGGACCCTTTTCCTTCAGTTTGATGGCGACAGATTGCGCGGCTCGCCGCGGCGAATTTGTCACGCCGCACGGCAGGGTACAGACGCCGGCTTTCATGCCGGTCGGCACGCAAGGCACGGTGAAGGGACTTTCGCCGGACGATGTGCGTGGTACGGGCACCGAGATCGTGCTCGGTAACACGTACCACCTGATGTTGCGGCCTGGCGCCGAGCGCGTCGCTGCGCTCGGCGGACTCCACAAATTCATGAACTGGTCGCTGCCGATCCTCACCGACTCCGGCGGATTTCAGGTGATGTCGCTGTCCGAGCTTCGCAAGGTCGACGAGCGTGCGGTGACGTTTCGCTCGCATCTTGACGGGACCATGATCGAGCTTACCCCTGAAAGGGCCATCGAGATTCAGGTGCTGCTCGGCGCCGACATCGCCATGCAGCTTGATGAATGCCTCAGACTGCCGGCGTCTCGTCAGGGAATCGACCGCGCGATGCAGCTGTCGCTGCGCTGGGCCGAGCGCAGCAAGCGGGCCTTTGAAATCAAGGCGCGCAAAGGTCACGCGCTGTTCGGCATCATCCAGGGCGGCGACGACCCCACATTGCGATCGCAGAGTGCTCGTGCGCTGACCGACATGGATTTTCAGGGATACGCCATCGGTGGCCTTGCGGTGGGCGAGCCGCAAGAGGTCATGTTGCGGATCGTCGCTGAAACGACACCGATGCTTCCGGCGGAGCGGCCGCGATACCTGATGGGGGTAGGCACTCCACATGACCTCATCGAAGCGGTCGCGCGCGGGATCGACATGTTCGATTGCGTTCTGCCAACGCGCAACGGTCGCCACGGCATGGCCTTTACGCGGTACGGCGCTATCAATCTCGCCAATGCGCGCCATGCCAACGATCCGCGGCCCCTCGATGCGGAGAGCCCGCACCCGACGGCACGTACATACTCGCGGGCCTATCTACATCACCTGATCAAGGCCAACGAGATTCTTGGCGCGGTGCTGCTGTCCACGATCAATCTCGCCTATTACCAGACCCTCATGGCCGGGATTCGCACCGCAATTGTCGCTCGCCGATTTGCCGCCTTCCGCGAATACATCATGGAGGGATGGGAGTTGGGCGACCTGCCAGCGCTTTGACGGGTTGTATGAGGTCTGCCGCTTCGCTAAAGCCACCCCATGAATATCAAGCCTGACGTTCTAACCCACCGTCGTAAACCGCGCTTCAGGCTGCCGCCCGGCAGTTGCGACGCGCATTGTCATGTGTTCGGGCCGGCCGCCAAGTTCCCTTATGCGCCGAACCGCCGTTACACGCCCACTGATGCTCCGAAGGAGATGCTGGCGGCGCTGCACGCGCATCTCGGAATAGATCGCGCGGTGATTGTGCAGGCGAGTTGCCATGGCACCGACAATGCCGCGATGCTTGATTGCATCGCCTCCGACCCGCGCCGCTACCGTGGCGTCGCCATCGTCGACGATGGCTTCACCGACAAGGACTTCGACGTCCTCGATCGTGGCGGTGTCCGCGGCGTGCGATTTAATTTCGTCAAACATCTAGGGGGCGCACCCGACATGGCGGTTTTCGATCGCGTTATCGATCGCATCAAAGGGCGCGGCTGGCACGTCGTTTTGCACGTGGGCGCACCTGATATCGTTCCGCTGTCCGACATGATGCGCGGGCTTCCACTGCCCTTCATCGTCGACCACATGGGCCGCGTCCCGTCAGCGGCCGGTGTCGATCAGCCTCCGTTGCGCGCCTTGATCGAGCTTTCGTGCCTCGAAAATTGCTGGATCAAGGTCTGTGGATCCGAACGCATCTCGATGCCGCCTTACGCGGCGGCGGTGCCAATCGCGCACGCGCTGGTCGAGGCCTCGCCGGATCGGGTGCTGTGGGGCACCGATTTTCCGCACCCGAACGCGACGCACGAAGCAGATGAGGCGGATCTGGTCGACCTGGTCCCGCAATTCGCGCCCGAGCCGCTAGTGCAGAACCGCCTGCTGGTGGACAATCCAGCGCGCCTTTATGGTTTTGGTTGAACAATAATAAAACAACTACGGTATGGAGGAGACGCACTATGGTGAAGGGACTTGTTAAAATGACTGTGCGCGGGACCGCATGGCTTGGGCTTGCGGCGATGCTCGTGGCGTTGGCGCCGCAGGCAAAGGCGGCCTGGCCGGAAAAGCCGATCAAGTTCGTTCTGCCGTTCGGCGCCGGAGGCGTTGCCGATGTCACGGCACGGATTCTGGCCGACAAGCTCAGCCAGAAGCTCAATCAGCGTGTCGTGGTCGAGAACATGCCCGGGCCCGGCGGCATCGCCGCCTCACGCGCCGTGATCACTGCGCCCGCCGATGGCTACACGATGGCCTGGGTTACCAACGGCGCCGCCATCAGCGTCGCAACGTTCCAGAATCTTCCCTTCGACCCTGTCAAGGATTTTGCGATGGTTTCGATGGCGGGCACCTTCGATCTGGTCTTCGTGGTAAACGATCAATCGGAGTACAAGACGCTTGCCGATGTCATCAAGGCGGCGAAAGACAATCCTGGAAAAATGAATATCGGGACAATTGCCGTTGGCAGCACACAGAACCTTGGAGCCGAACTGTTCAAATCGCTGACCGGCCTCAACATCCAGATCGTTCCCTACAAGAATTCGCCGGATATCGTCGTGGCGCTGCTGCGCAACGACGTTCAGTTGATGATCGACTTCCCTCCGGCGGTTGCCGGACAGGTTGCGGACAAAAAGTTGCGCATCCTCGCGAGTTCGAGTCCGCAACCGTCGCCGCTTCTTCCCGGAGTGCCGACTGCCGACCAGGCAGGCGTCAAAGGTTACGAGGTGATCTCCTGGAACGGGGTCGGAGTGCCCAAGGACACACCGAAAGAAGTCATCGATACGATGAATAAGGCGATGCGAGAGGTCCTGGCCATGTCCGAGGTGCAGGAGCAACTTGGCAAAGTCGGGGTCATCGCAAAAGCAAGCACGCCGGAGGAGGCGCTGGCGCGCCTGACCGCGGATATCAAGAAATGGAACGACGTTGTCGATAAGGCGGGGATCCCGCGCAAGTAACGTGGGCAAATACCCTTGAAGGCGGGCCCGGATTCGCAGTCCGGGCTCGTTGCACGAAATGTGGTCGACGCCGATTGATCTTTATTGCGAGCGGGTGACGCCTTCATTCTGGGCGGAGCCGGTGAACGCACTGAGCAATATGGCCTTTCTAATCGCAGCCTATGCGGCCTTCGATCTGTGGCGGCGTGAAGGGAAGGATGATCCCGCCATCCTCGCGCTGATTGTGGTCGTGACAGTTGTCGGCCTGGGGTCATTCGCGTTTCACACGCTGGCGACGCGCGGCGCAATGTTGCTCGATGTCACGCCGATCGGCTTCTTCATCTATGGATATTTCCTGTTGGCGCTGCGCCGGTTCCTGCTGCTGTCATGGCTTGTCGCACTGGCGCTGTTGGTTGGCTTCATCACGCTGTCGCTCGCCCTCGCATCATATGTGCCGCGTGAGGTGCTCAACGGCTCGTCCGGATATCTTCCCGCGCTCGCCGCCCTGATTGTTCTGGGCTGGCTTCTACGCAGCCACGGTGCCGGGCAGGCGCTGCTCGTTGCCGCGGGCCTGTTCATCATTTCGCTGATTTTCCGCATTGCCGACCTCGAGGTATGCCCTCGTTGGCCGCTCGGCACGCATTTCCTTTGGCATGTCTTTAATGCCGCCGTACTTTATACCGTTCTGCGCGGCGCAATCGCGGAGCGCCAACATCCGCTTAGTCAGGAACGAAAATGAGCAACAAAAAACCTTCAGTCGCAGTCGTGGGTGCCGGCATGGGCGGTCTGGCTGTCGCGGCAACACTACTGCGGGTCGGGATCGACGTTCAGGTTTACGAACAAGCGGCGCGCTTTGGCCGGATCGGTGCCGGCATCCAGATGATGCCGAATTCCATGAAGGTCCTGCGCGGCATCGGGATCGAGCAGCGACTGCGCCAGACATCGTTTGCGCCTTATTCGCATCTCAACCGCGACGGCTACAGCGGCGAGGTTACGCGCGAATTGCCGATGCCGGAGAGTCTCTACAATGCACCATATCTCTGCATGCATCGGGCCGACCTACATGATGCGCTTGCCTCGGCAGTTCCGCAGGACATCGTGCATTTGGAGAAGAAGTTCAGCGGCCTCGATCAGGCGCGCGGCCAAGTCACCCTGCACTTCGAAGATGGGACGCGGGCGACCGCGGATGCGGTGGTCGGCGCGGATGGCGTACATTCGGTCGTGCGCGACTTCGTGGTCGGGCCCGACGAACCGATCCACAAAGGCCGCATCGCCTATCGCGCGGTATTTCCGTCGAGCCTGATGGGCGGCTTCGATATCGGCGTCTCGCGCACAAAATGGTGGGGGACCGATCGTCACATCGTCATCTACTACACGACCAAGGCGAAGACCGAAGTATATTTCGTCACCAGCGTTCCGGAACCCGCGGAATGGCTGACTCGCGAGTCATGGTCAGCCAAAGGCGACGTGAAGGAATTGCGGACCGCGTATGACGGTTTCCATCAAGATGTACGCAACGTACTGCACGCCTGCCCGGATTGCCACAAATGGGCGATCCTCGAGCGCGAGCCCTTGCCCCGCTGGAGCGACGGCCACGTCGTGCTGCTCGGCGATGCAGCGCATCCAATGACGCCTTATATGGCGCAGGGCGCCGCGACATCGATCGAAGACGCGGCCATCCTCGCGCGTTGTCTCGACGCCGTGAAGGGCGAAGACATCGAGGGCGCCATCAGGCGCTACGAAGCTCACCGCAAACCGCGCACCTCGGTGGTGCAGGCTATTTCCAGCGCCAATACATGGATGCGCGAAGGCGACGGCGATACCAGCTGGCTCTATGGTTACGACGCCTGGAATGCAAATCTCGACCAGCCGGCCGCCCATCCGCGCGCGCGGGCGGCATAGTTGGAGGCGACATGCGGCTCGCGCAATGTTCCAACTATCACGACTTCAGAGAGTTGGCGCGGCGTCGCTTGCCCGGACCGATCTTCAACTACATCGACGGCGCTGCCGATGATGAAACGACCTACCGGCGAAACACGCAGGCGTTCGAAGATTGCGATCTCGTCCCAAACGTGTTGACCGGCGTGGCGCAAGTCGATCTTTCGGTGACCGTCATGGGCCAAAAGCTGGCGATGCCCTTTTATTGCTCGCCGACGGCCTTGCAGCGCTTGTTTCACTACGAGGGTGAGCGCGCTGTTGCGCGCGCGGTCAACAAGTTCGGCACAATGTTCGGCGTCTCGTCGCTGGGAACGCTAAGCCTTGAGGAGATTGCCTCGAGCTTCTCGTTTCCGCAGGTTTATCAGTTCTATTTCCACAAGGACCGCGGGCTGAACAAGGCAATGATAGACCGCGCGAAGACGGCTGGCGTCAAGATCATGATGCTGACGGTCGACTCAATCACGGGCGGAAATCGCGAGCGCGATCTGCGCACGGGCTTTTCGATTCCGTTGCGGCTGACGCTTGCAGGTATGCTGCAATTTGCCGTCAAGCCAAGATGGGCACTCAACTATTTCACGCACGAAAGGTTTCGGCTGCCGCAGCTGGAAGAACATGTCGATATGGGAGGCGGGGCGACCTCCATCGGCGACTACTTCACCAACATGCTGGACCCCTCGATGAGCTGGGCCGATGTGGCCGACATGGTCAAGCGATGGAACGGCAAGTTTTGTCTGAAAGGCATCATGAGTGTCGATGACGCCAAAAAGGCGGCCGATATCGGCTGCGCGGGCATCGTTGTTTCCAATCACGGTGGCCGCCAGCTTGACGGGTCACGGAGCGGCTTTGACCAGTTGGCGGAAATCGTCGACGCCGTCGGCGACAGGGTCGACGTGCTCGTCGACGGCGGCGTCCGTCGCGGCTCGCACGTGCTCAAAGCTTTATCGGTCGGCGCGAAAGCGGTCGGGGCGGGGCGCTATTACCTTTTCGCACTTGCTGCGGCAGGCGAAGCCGGCGTCGAGCGTGCATTGCAACTGATGCGCCTTGAACTGGAGCGTGACATGCGATTGATGGGTTGCACGTCGGTCAGTCAGTTATCGAGACGCAACCTCAGATTCCGCAGTTCCGTACGCTGACTGAGAGTTCGCTTAAGGACCACCGTAGAGCCAAGCGATGCTGTCGTAGGTTTCTTCGGCCGTCCGCGGAGAAAGAGCCATCTCGCGTAGTTCAGCCGCAACCCCGCGCGCGTGATAGAACTCGCCATAGACCCGCGCCATGATCTGTGTACGGCCCGTGCGCAGATAGCGCTCTTGCTGATAAGCCTCGAACGCTTTCCCGGGGTCTTCGGGGGAGGCCGCAACCTTTTCCGCCAGGACGACCGCGTCCTCGGTCGCCATGCAGGCGCCTTGCGCAAGATACTGCAGCATCGGATGCGCCGCGTCGCCTAGTAGCGTGATGCGACCGGATGTCCAATTCTTCACCGGTTCGCGGTCGCACAGGACCCACATGCGCCATGTCTCGATGCGCTCAAGCATGCGCAGGACTTGCGGGACCTGCATCTTGAAGTGCTGCCACATGACATCCTTGCTGCCTTCCGCGTTCCAACCTTCCTCGTAGTGATCGGAGTGGAAGACAGCGACGAGATTATAGAGCTCGCCACGGCGCAACGGATAATGCACGAAATGGGTGCGCGGCCCCGCCCACAGCACGACGTCGGGGCGCCAGAGATCCTTGGGGACATCCTCGCGCCTGAGGACCGCGCGATAGGCGATGTGACCGGATACCCGCGGCTTGCCGTCACCGATGATGCTTTCTCGGATCTTGGACCACATGCCGTCGCAGCCGATCAACGCCCGGCCTTCGACAGTCTCGCCGTTATTGAGCGAGACCGAGACGTGATCGCCATGGTCCTTGAAAGAATCCACACGACGGCTGGTTTCCAACGTAATGAGATTGCTGCCCTGAGAGGCCTTGAGGAACGTGGCGTGAATGTCGGCGCGGTGCGTTACTCCGTAAGGCTGCCCGAACTTCTTCATGAACGCATCACCAAGAGGGACATTGGTAATCAACTTGCCCGTCAGAGCGTCGCGCATTTCCTGGGCGGGGGGACGATGGGCATCGGCAAGGACCGCGTCCTTCAGCCCAATCTTCTCCAGAACCCGAAAAATATTCGGCCCAAGTTGGATGCCAGCCCCGACTTCGCGGAATTCCGGCGCCTGCTCGAAGACCCGTACTGGAAAGCCCTGGTGGGCGAGCGCATAGGCCGTGATGAGCCCGCCGATGCCTCCGCCGGAAATGAGAAAGGGGGCGGTGCCGCCATTCGTACGAGCCATGGAGATAACCTCACGTCACTTGGACCGATCGATTGGCAGGACCATAAAACCTGAAAAGGCCCGACGCAAAGCGTCGTCCGCATAGAAAAATCCGCCGGTGGAACAGGGGTGGGTTTCGTTTTACGGGGTGACACATACCGGCGCATTCTAGTCGAAAGCCTTCGATATTGCTTACAAGCGCGCTTACTTCTGCTATCGCTTGGCAACATCTGGCAACACTGAAACACACCTTTTCTGTTGCCAAGCCGTTGCCAAGGAGGCGGGCGTGGCAAAGAAAAACCTTACTGACCGAACGTTGAAAGCGTTGAAGCCTGCAAAGGCTGGCAAGCATTACGATGTTTTCGATGTAAGATTTCCCGGCTTTGGTGTGCGTGTGTGGCCGACACTGGAAGGCTCACGTTCGTCCTGACGCTGCGCTACCCCGCTCTGAGCCTCGAGCAGGCTCGGGCCGGACAGTTTAAGGCCAGGTGCAGCTGGCATCGTTATGTACCTCCGGACGAGGAGGACGACGGGCCGCGCCCGTGAATTATCAACCTGCCGCGGACGGCGGCAAAGCATACGGAGCAAATGCAATGGCAAATGAGAAAGCAGACGGGGGCCGGATCAAACGCATCACGTTCGCCGTGCCACCTGAAATGATTTTCGCAACTGAAGCGCTCGCAGCAGCGGAATACTGTAACGTGAGCGCGATATGCCGCCGCGCGCTGGCCGATGCGCGGATGTCGCGGGGCTACCTGCAGGCTGAAGAAGTCGCATAACGAAAACGGCGACCCGCTGGCAGGGCCGCCGCTCTTAAACTTAACCGGGGTTAGGGCCCCAGCAACTCAGGAATGCTGTCGCAGAAATGTCTATATCTTCAAGCGCAGGTCAAGGCAAGCGTCTTGATCCCGCGGCCGAACGTGTGATTTTGAGTCACGCTTTGCGGATGTGCGGGGACTTATCAGTGCTTCGACTTTTTCCAAAATGACACAGGATCTAACTTTCTCATGAGCAAACCACCCGAGTGTACCCTGATGCCGGTTCATGGTCAGGCAGGTTGCGCTGGTCATCTTCGGCGCACCGCGCACCAATGACGGCGTGACGGCATTGCTGGCGCTGGCAACTAACGGAGATAAAAACGAATGAGCGAATGGCTTCATTCGCAGTGACGCAGTCGGCCCCGAATTATTTGTGCACGTTACCGAACTCAATGGCCAACGTGTGAAGCGCGGTGATCGTGTCACCTTCCGGACGGCTGCCCAAATCCCGGACAGGCCGGGCCGCCGCACAGGCAATATTTTCAGGCTTTTTGTGATTCCCAACACAACCGACCGTACTCGGCCGCCCTAGATTGGGGTTGTGGCACCGCGCAAGAAATCGTTGCAAGAACTCAAAAGCGACGCGTTCGCCGAACTTGAACGCCGTGGTTACGACGTTCGCGGAAAGACAACGGCGCAAATCAGAGAAATGCTTAGAGCCAGAAAAAGAAATGTAAAATCAGTAGGTGCCCGCGCACAAAGCAAAGCCGACGAAGAAAGACATCAATAAAGCACTCTATGGGTTTGTATCCACTATCAAAGTCGCATTGAGGCTGCGAATCGTGGGCAATGCTTGAAACACATTCGTTGCCGTAGCGTTAATGACTGCAGAGTTCAAACGGGAGGACTTGTGCATGGAGCACCTGATCCGGGAGTTTGGTACATGGCTTAAACAGGGATTTGGCTGGCTCGTCGACGTGATTGTGTTCGGATGCCTCTGGGGCATCAGCCAAGTCTCGCGGCTTCTTGGTACGAACTTGGGCGGCGCTCCGATCCTAAAGATTGTAGCGCTTGTTCTAGTGGTCCTGCTCCTCCTATACGCGTTCTATTGGGTGTTCGGCCGCTTCATCGGAGCAATACGATGGGCACTCGATAGGATCGCGTATGCGTTAGGAGTGATTCTGTTTAGCGCGGCCGCAGTATCGGGAGTGTTCGTCAGTGCAGGAC
>JANWKN010000103.1 GCA_025451355.1 Pseudolabrys sp.
GGTTATCTGTGGGGCCTTCAATTTCCCGTCGTGAAGGCGATCTGGACGTCGTCATTCGTTCTTGTTGCCGGAGGTTACAGTGCAATCCTGCTCGGCATCATGCATCAGGCTATTGATGTCTGGGGCTGGAAGTTGTGGGCCACCATCTTCGTATGGATCGGCGCTAATGCCATTGCAATTTATTTCATTAACGGAGTCACGGGTTTCGAACCATTTGCTTTGCGATTCGTGGGTGGTGACGTGAAGGCCTGGTTTGATCAAAGCGTTACCCCCGGCATGGGCCTCTTTGTTGCCCATCTGCTGGGGCTCGTTTTCGCTATTGCGCTCGCTGGCTATCTGTACCGCCGCAAAATTTTTCTCCGCGCTTGAATCCGTTAGGTACCTACTTTCAGTTCCGATACCAGCGCGCGCAGCGCGGCGACGGTTGAGGGTGCCACGCTCTTGCCCGTACGCGGATTTTCCGACGGGATATTTTCAATCGTCATTGTGAATCGTGCGGTGTCGGCATCGACGGAAATCGTGTGGGTGTTTCTGGTGATATTCGGGTCGGCCCAGATCTCGAGTTGCGTCCGGTCAGGCCCTATGCCCGCAAGACTCAGAGCCGCCGCCACGTTGACGTTGGCGGGAAATCCGCGCGCGCCCTCTCGTGCGCTGCCGTCGAACACTTTCAACGGTTCTTTCAAGCCGCTCACCGAAATTCCTTTTTCGCGCAGGTACGGTGCGCCATCCAGACCGGCTGGAGGCTTACGCGTTACCATTTTGACCGAGTGAATGGTGCCTTCGGCCGCCGCACGGACGGCGTCGAGGCCGATCAGTGCGCCTGTAGGCACAAGTATGCGTGCTCCCTTTTCTTTGGCGCGTTCAATCAGGTCGCCATTTTCCAGCAACTGCGCGACCGAAAGCGGCATGAAAATGCGGCCTTTGTCGATTGCGGAGAGTGCAACATCGCGAAACAATGCAGGCGGCAGGCATTCAACGACTATATCGCAGTCATTTGCGAGTTCCGTCATTTTGCGGATGGGAATGCTATCGCCGACTTGCGGCAGCTTGCGACGAGCCTTCTCGGCGTCTCGAACCGCAACCGCGGCAAGCGTAAGTCCGGGCACTCCGGCGATAAGGCGTTTTGCGACTTCGAGACCCACAGCGCCGAGACCGGCGATACCGACCTGCAACGGTTTTCTGTCTTTCGGCCCGTTCATTTCTTGCGTCCAGTAAAAGTAGCGTTGCGCTTTTCCATGAAAGCCCGCACGCCTTCCGCATAGTCTGGCGTCATACTGGCTGCACGCTGAAGGTTGCGCTCGAGATCGAGTTGTGCGTCGAGCGAGTTCGTTGCGGATGCATTGAGAGCCTGCCGGGTCAGCTCGAGACCTTGTGTCGGCGCCATCGCGAAGTGCTCGCAGATCCTTGTCGCCTCGTACATAAGAACCTCGTCTTCCACTGCACGCCAGATCAGGCCCCAGTTCGCTGCCTTTTCCGCGGGCAAATCCTGCGCCAGCAGCGCAAGCCCACGTGCACGCGCATCTCCGACAAGCCGAGGCAAAAACCAGGTGCCGCCAGAATCCGGGATCAGTCCGACGCGTGCAAAGGATTGGATGAATTTCGCTTTCAGGCTCGCGATAACGATGTCGCAAGCGAGCGCGATGTTGCAACCGGCGCCAGCGGCAACGCCGTTCACCGCTGCGACAACGGGAAAGGGGACGCTCCGCAGTCGACGCACGAGCGGATTGTAGTAAGTTTCCTGCGCGCCACCGAGCGCAACGGTCTCACCTGGTTTGGCAAGCCGGTCGCTCAAATCCTGGCCAGTGCAGAAACCACGGCCCGCGCCGGTTATCAGCAGGGCGCGGCAGCTTTCATCGGCTTCGGCATCGTCTATCGCCTTGCGGAGAGCCAGATGCATCGCTTCGTTGAAAGCGTTGAGCTTGTCGGGTCGGTTCAGCGTAATGACGCGATAACCGGGGCGCGTATCGACCAGAATGGAAGTGTCGGCAGTCATGACTTGTTGAGAAATCGATCGAGCGCGCCGATTTCGTCCTTCTCCTGTTCAAAATCGTCAGCGATGCGCTCGTAGAGCCGGGCAGCCGCGGCAAACATTTCATGCTCGGCACGCTCGTCGCCGACAAAGGAGGCGATCTCGTCAAGCTCGGCGACCCAGCGATACGCTTTGGAATACATGGATGGAACCTGGTTCGAAAGGTACCGCAAGAGGTCGGGTCGGCTCTCAGCCAGTTCCGCCCTGAGAGCGTCGGCCGAACCGCCGCGGGTTGCCGCGAGCATCATGGTCGCGCCGAGTGCAGTGAACCCTTTGGTGATGCCCGCGTAGGACATCTTGAGTGCCGAAGCGGCGGTGACGGGTCCATCGAGCACGCGCACGATCAATCCGTAGTCGTTAAGCTTGGCGAGATCCCTTGCGGCAGAGCCAGATGCGTAAATTTTTGTGTTGGTCGATCCCGGTTTCGGCGGTGGACCAATGATACCTGCGCCGACAAACGGGCAACCGGTCGCGATAATCTCGTCCGCGATTTTCAGCATAGTGGTTGGGCTGACTGCATTACATTCGACGTATATCGGATTTGTGTTGGCAGCAGTCAGAACGGGCGCGAGACGAATGGCGAGATCAAGCGCGTCACCGGGTGGCACGATCGAGAGCAAAAAATCGGCTTCCGCCAGGGCACGTTCCTCGACCGGCTGCATACCAGCCTCGCGCGCGCGCTTTGCGCTTTCTTCACTGCGCCCGGCAAGCGACGTCAGTACCGGAACCTTGTTTTCGGTCAGCCGACGTCCGATGCCGGCACCCATGTTGCCGGGCGCGACGATGGCAACAACAGGGGTCGCGCTCATGATCCAGTCGCACCGCCATCCAGATTGATACTTTGACCGGTGACGAAGGCAGACGCTTCGGACGCGAGGAACAACACGGCGCCCACAAGGTCTTCCGGAACCTCGGCGCGCGGGATGCACTGCATCGAGATGATGCGCTCCTTCTGGACCGGCGTCACTGTTTTGCGCTCGATTTCGGTGAAAGTGGCGCCCGGCAAGATGGCGTTTACAGTGATGCCATCGGCCCCAAGCTCGCGCGCCATCGACAGACTCATCCCGGCCAGCGCGGCCTTGCTCGCTATGTAGTGTAGATAGTTTGGCCGGCCGAGGCGCACAGCGCCGGATGCAATATTGATGATGCGGCCCCATCCCGCCCGCCGCATTGCCGGGAGAACGGCGCGTGCACAAAGAAATGGCCCGGTAAGATTGACACGAAGGACTCGGTCCCATTCTTCCAATGGGATTTGATCGAAAGGACGCATCTCCAGTGTTGAGAAGAGGCCCGCATTGTTGATCAGAACGTCAATGCGGCCGTGTTCGTCTTCAACCACCTCGACCATTTCCTTGATCGAAGCGGGATCGGCAACATCGGTAGTAACGGCGAGAGCCTTGCCGCCGCTTTCCATGATCTCCTCGGATACGGCAGCGGCCTTCTTCTCATTTTGCTCGGCAATAACGGCGCGTGCACCAGCCATGGCAAACGATTTTGCGACGACGCGGCCTATGCCTTGCCCGGCGCCGGTGACAATAACGACCCGATCTTTGAGACCCGGAAAGACGATATTTTCTTGATCAGCCATCTCGCAGGTGCCCGTCATTCCAGGGTACGCCGAAGACGTGAAGGCACAATCATGCTGCACCCCGTTCCAACTGGAGCAAAGACTCCAGGAACGCGCGCGCATCCCATGGCGTCCACCAGGGCTTGAGGCCGAGGTCGCTCGCGATCACGCTGGCGCTGATATAGCCCGCTCCGCCGGAAATCGCGCCGCCGGGATGGCCGGCAGAGCCGGAGTTGTACAGATTGGGAATCGGCGAACGATAGCCGAAATGATTGTACATCACTTGTTCGGCGTTGAAGGCACCCATGAAGATGTCCCCGCCGCGCATGTTGACCAACTCCTGAACGTATTCGCGGCCGGTGTAGACGTATCGCCCCAGGATATTTTTGTTCGTCATGTTCGGGCAATAGCGCGCAAAACATTCAATGATTTTGTCGGAAAATTCTTCCTTGAAGGAATCGTAGGTCTGGCCGCCGAGATCAGGATTGAGCGGCATCACGTGCCAAGAGTAGGTCGTGTGCTTGCCGGGTGGCGCTTGCGTCGGATCCAGCAGGCTCAAGGGCCCGGACCCAAATTGCACAAGTTTGGGAACGCGGCCGGCCAGTACATCCTGATGAGCCGAGAAAAGGTCCTCCATGGTTTCAGCGCCGATGCTCCATTTGAGCGCACGATTGATGTTGGGATCGAATTTTTCGGCGGCAAACCTCGGACTTTCGTCGAGCGCGAGATGCAGCCCAAACAGGCTCCACGCCGTGTACTGAAAACCATCGAGCTTACTGAGGAAGGCCGCCGGCAGTTGCTCGCGTCCGATCAGGTTCTCGAATGTCTGATGTACGTCAAGTGTGGAAGCGACGAACTGTTTCGCAAGCACGGTGCGTCCGTCAATCAATTCAATACCGGTCGCCCGCCCGTTCTCGATAACGATACGGCTGACATTGATCTGTGGTTGGAAGGAACCCCCGGCAGCGATGAAAGACTCCATCAATCCGCGCGCGAGATTGAACGAGCCGCCTTTACACAGCTGGTAGCCGCTTTCCAGATCGAAGGCGCGAATAACCGAGCCCATAGGCGAAGTTTTTGAGAGGGTATCCACCAGCCAGGTGCCAAACAGAGATACCTTGAACAAAAACAGCAGCTGTACGTGCTCATTTTCGAACAATTCGCGTACAACATCGAGTGGCTGGCGATTGGAGACTTCGAGAAATTCACGTCCCAACGCCGTGTGCGACAACAGCGCTTCGCGCTCCGTTTTTGACAACGGATCGGAATAGCGCTCCGGCAAAAAAATCTGCGCGGTGATCTTTTCGGCCTTACGATTCCATTCGCGGAAAGTCGCCGCATCTTTCTTCGAGAAACGGGCAATGTTGGCGACCGACTCTTCCAGGTCGCGGCCAAGCACGAGTGCCGACCCATCGTGATGCGCCTGGCCGAACTCATAGCGGGGCGTGATGTAGGTGACGCGCTCGTCCAGATTCAGATCCTTGAACCAGGGCGTTTCGCTGATGTGGAAATGGTTGATCGAATGCAGATTGTGGTAGAAGCCCGGCAGCGTGACCTCGCGCGTACATAATCCGCCGCCATAGGTCAGTCTGCGGTCGACCAGCAGGATGTCGAGGCCGGCGCGGGCCAGATAACTTCCAAGAATCAGGCCGTGATGCCCTGCGCCGATGATGATGCCGTCATAGGTTTTTTCCA
>JANWKN010000104.1 GCA_025451355.1 Pseudolabrys sp.
ACGATCGCCTTTGCGCTGCTGTTCAAGACCTTCCTAGAGGTCAATGACGTGCTCGGCGGACCGCAAGGCATGCAAGTGAAGGGTATGAGCATTCTCGGTTGGTCGTTCAATGACAACATCAAGATCGGCAGCGTGTCATTGTCGTTTTATATGAACTACTTCGTCGTGAGCCTTTTGCTGCTGGTCGGCGCCTTCATTCTTGTCCGGCGGCTCGAACGATCCTGGATCGGGCTCAATCTTGATGCGCTGCGGCTCGACGAAACGGCGGCGAATTGCTTCGGCCTCAATATCGTGCGCTGGAAGATCACAGCCTTCCTGATCGGTAATTTTCTCATCGGCATTGCCGGCGCACTGTTCGGCATGGTCGGCGGGTTCGTCGCGCCCAATAACTACACCTTCGCAGATTCACTCATTCTGGTTTCGATTCTGCTGCTTGGCGGCATCGGCAATCCGTGGGGCCTCATCGTGGCGACCATCATCGTCGTGGTGGTGCCGGAGAAGTTGCAGACTATCCAGGAGTACCGTTTCCTGCTCTATGCGCTGATGGTGATCGCGGTGCTGCTGTTCCGCCCCGAAGGATTGCTGCCGCGGCCGGTGCGCCGTTATTTTCCGGGATGGCGGCCATGAGCGCGCTGCTTGAAGTGAACAGTCTGTCCAAGCACTTCGGCGGCGTGCTGGCGCTCGACGGGCTCGACCTCACCGTCGCTCCTAACGAAATTCTCGGCCTGATCGGCCCGAACGGTTCCGGCAAGACCACGTTTTTCAACGTCATCACCGGCATCTATCGCGCGGACACCGGGCGCGTCGTCTTCAACGGCGCTGACGTGACCAATGCGACCGGACGAGCGGTCTATCAGGCCGGCATGGCGCGCACCTTCCAGCGTTCGCGTCTCAGTTTGCCGCTCTCGATCTTCGACAGCATCATGATCGGCAATCACAAGCGTCTCAATCAGGGCTTGTGGTTCAACCTGGTCAAGCGCGGCGACTTCAAGCGCCAGTTCGAAGAAAGCTACGCGGCCGCACGCGCGCTGGTTGAAGTGTTCGAGCCCGGACTCGCCGACCGTCTGTTCGAGCCGGTAGCCGGCCTGCCCATGATCGATCGCCGCCGTATCGAAATCTGCCGCGCGCTGATCAGCGCACCCAGACTTCTGCTGCTCGACGAGCCTTCGGCCGGAATGACCCATGAAGAAACTGCGGAACTGATGAATGACATCATGCTGGTCCGCGCGCGCAACAAGGATCTGACGATCATCATCGTCGAGCACGAGATGAGCGTGATCGAACGCATCACCGAGCGCTGCGTGGTGCTAAATTTCGGCCGCAAGATTGCCGAAGGCCCGTACCGCACTGTCGCCTCTGATGCGCAGGTGCAGGAAGCCTATCTGGGAGTCGCATGATGAGCGGCACACTCGAAATCGAGGGTGTCTTTACAGCCTACGACAAGGCCGACGTCCTGCAAGGCGTGTCGCTCAAGGTCGATCCAGGCCGCATCACCTGTCTGCTTGGTTCGAACGGCTCAGGAAAGACCACACTGGTACGCTCGATTCTCGGGTTGACGCTTGCGCGGGTCGGCCGCATCGTGTTCGACGGCTCCGACATCACGCGGCTGCCAACGCACAAGATCATCGCCGCCGGCATCGCCTGCATTCCCGAAGGGCGCAAGGTGTTTCCCAAGCTCACGGTCGAGGAGAATCTACGGGTCGGCGCCTACCAGGAGCGCTCGGACAAGGTGAGCGCCGCGCGGCTCGATGAAATCATGCAAATTTTTCCGCGCCTCTCCGAGCGGCGCACGCAACTTGCCGGAACCATGTCCGGCGGCGAGCAGGCGATGGTGTCGATAGGCCGCGGTCTCATGTGTGCGCCGAAGCTGCTGTTGATCGACGAGCCATCGCTTGGTCTATCGCCGCGCCTGGTGAAGGAAAATTTCAACATCATTCGCAGCATCAACGAGCGCGGCATCACCGTGCTGCTTGTCGAGCAGAACGTGCACCAGACGCTTGCGATTTCCCACTACGGCTTCGTGCTGTCGAAAGGCCGCGTCGCCGCGAGCGGGACACCGACAGAACTTGCAGCCCGCCAGGATGTGCGGGATGCCTACTTTGGATAACCTATGACGTCGTCCGTAGAACTCACGCAGGACCTTGTCCGCTTCCGAACGATCAATCCGCCGGGCGATGAACGCGCCTGTGCCGAGCGGCTGGCATCTTTGCTGGAGACTGCGGGCTTCGCAGTCGACCTCGTTCCGTTCGGCGAAGGCCGGGCGCAACTTGTCGCCCGCATCGGCGGCGCCAGCGGAAAACCGGCGATCGGTTTCACTGGGCATCTCGATACTGTGCCGCTCGGTGCGCAGCTATGGACCGTCGACCCGCTGGCCGCCGACATCAAAGACGGCAAGCTTTACGGACGTGGCTCGTCCGACATGAAAAGCGGCGTCGCCGCGTTCGTGACAGTGTGCGCCGCGCTCGGTGGCAAATTGGCGAATACGCCCGGAGTGGTCCTGTACATCACGGCCGGCGAGGAAACCGGTTGCACGGGCGCTGCGGCTTTGGCGCATGCCGAAACGCCCCTTCCCCGTGTCGGTGCGCTGGTTGTTGCGGAGCCGACGGGCAACCGCGCACTCGTTGGTCACAAGGGCGCGCTATGGCTTGAGGCAGTGACAACGGGAGTGACGGCGCACGGCTCAATGCCGGAGAAGGGCGTCAACGCCGTCTACAAGGTGGCGCGCGCCGTCAGCGCCTTGCAGGATTTCGACTTCAACTTTGCGCGGCATGACGTTCTCGGCGGCCCGACCCTCAACGTCGGCACGATCAAAGGCGGGCTGAACATCAATTCGGTACCGGACCGCGCCGCGATCGGCACCGACATATGCACAATCCCCGGACAGAGCCACGCCAAGATACGTGACCAACTGGCTACCTATCTCGGAGGCGACGTTGCACTCAGCACACTACTCGACGCAGAAAGCGTCTGGACCAGACCCGACGCATGGATCGGCGAGATCTTCCGCATCGCGCACGATGTAGCCGGATTCGATAGTGACCCCGCGGGCGCGCCTTACTTTACCGATGCCTCGGTTCTGACCCCGGCAATCGGATCGCCGCCGACGGCCATCATCGGGCCCGGCGAACTCGCGTTGGCGCATCAGACGGATGAGTATTGCCTCGTATCGCGCATCGAGCAGGCGACCGAGATCTATTCCCGGATGATACGGAACTGGTGCGGCGTGTAGCGGCGCGGCCGACTACTCGGCGGCGATGCGGACTTCCGGTGCTGCGGCCTTGATGTCCGGGGTGACGTGCTGCTCGAACTTCGAGAAGTTCTTCTGAAACATCCCGACCAGATCGCGTGCGGTCCTGTCGAACTCGGCTTTGTCCTTCCAGGTTTTGAAAGGATTGAGCAGATGCGGCTCGACGCCCGGCACCGAGGTTGGCACTGAGAAACCAAAATAGGGATCGGTGCGGAAGTCGGCGGTCTTGAGCGAGCCGTTGAGCGCGGCGGTCAGCAGCGTTCGCGTTGCCTTGATTGGCATGCGTCGGCCGACGCCGTATTTGCCACCAGTCCAACCGGAATTGACCAGCCAGACATCGACTTTGTGCTTGTTGATGTAGTCGCGCAGCAGGTTCGCGTAGACCGACGGATGTCGCGGCAGGAACGGCGCGCCGAAGCAGGTGGAGAATTCAGGCTGCACGCCAACCAGGCCTTTTTCGGTGCCGGCGACCTTGGCCGTATAGCCGGATAGGAAGTGGTACATCGCCTGCGTCGGCGTCAGCTTGGCGATCGGTGGCATCACGCCATAGGCGTCGGCCGTCAGGAAGATGATGTTCTTCGGATGGCCTGCACGCCCGCTGCGCGAGGCATTCGGGATGAAATCGAGTGGATAGGCCGAACGCGTGTTCTCGGTCTTGGAGCCGTCGTCGTAGTCAGGCACGCGCGTGATCGGATCGAATGCCACGTTCTCCAGCACCGCGCCAAAGCGGTTGGTGGCGTCCCAAATCATCGGCTCCGCTTCCCGCGAGAGCTTGATGGTCTTGGCGTAACAACCACCCTCAAAATTGAAAATACCGTCCGGGCCCCAACCGGTTTCGTCGTCGCCGATCAGGATGCGGTTCGGATCGGCGGACAGCGTGGTCTTGCCCGTTCCGGACAATCCAAAGAAAAGCGCGCTCTCGCCTTCGTGGCTGACGTTGGCCGAGCAATGCATCGGAACGACATTCTGCGCAGGCAGATAGAAATTAAGCGTGGTGAACACCGACTTCTTCATTTCGCCGGCATAAGACGAACCGCAGATCAAAACGATCTTTCGCGTGAAATCTATGGCGACCATCGTGTCGGAGCCGTCACGGCCGCCGTGACGTTTGGCGTCGGGCTTGAACGACGGCAAATCGACAATCGTGAGCTCGGGAACGAAACCGGCGAGCTCGGCACGCTCGGGGCGAATCAGTAACTGGCGGATGAACAGGGAGTGCCAGGCGAGTTCGGTGAAGATGCGAGTCTTGATCCGGTATTTCGGATCGGCACCGCCATAAAGATCCTGTGCGAAAAGTTTCTTGCCTTCGGCATGCTTCAAGAAATCGGCGAGCAGATTGTCGAAGTTTTCCTTCGACATCTTGCGATTGCCGTCCCACCACACCGAATCTCGGGTGAGATCGTCGACGACTGTATGTTTGTCTTTCGGGCTGCGGCCGGTGTGATGGCCCGTTTCCGCGCACAGCGCACCACCGGCGACTATCGAAGCTTCGCCCGCCGCGATCGCATACTCATACAGTGTCGGCTCGCTCAGGTTCCAGCGCACCTCGGCCAGATTCTTGAAACCGAACTTCTCGACGCCATAGGCGGCGTTCCGCACACCCTGCTCTTGCACGCGATTTCTCCCAAACAGGCCGCTTTATTGGCAGAACCCCTTACGGGACTCTTAGGTCCCCGCCGCGGCTATTAAGACAATTCTATAGCCCCTTGCTCAAAGGCGCGAGACCATAGTCAGGGAGTTCCCGAAAGCCAAGAAAAAATGCCATGCGAGGCCTGCAGGCCGCGTTGCGCTGCATCAATGTTTTCGAATAACGCCGATCTAGTCGACCAAGCCCTTGTCCACGAGCCACTTTTGAATCAGGTCGGCGACCTGACCATTGTTCTTGTCCATCATCAGCATGTGGGAATTTCCCTTAATGCCGACGTCGGGCAGGTTAACCACATCCGCACTACCACCCGCCGTGCGGATCGCGTCCGCGTAATCGAGGCCGATCTGGCGCATTCTCGGCCAGCGGCTGTCGAGCGGAATGTAGTCGCCATAGACGACCAGTGTCGGGATGTCTTTCAACCTGCCGGCCTGCGCCTTGTCGCCCGCCACAGCCGGCTCGACCGCAACGATCGCCTTTATCTTGTCCGGTCGCGCTTGCGCGACGGTGAAGCCAAAACCACCGGCCTGGCTGTGAAACAAAAGGACACAGGGACAGACTTTGTCGACCAGTGCGGCATAGGCGGCGATGATCGCTTCATCGGTATTGATCCAGCGCGGAACGATCTGCTTGGTGAAGTTGTCATAGGCGTCGACCGGGAATTGACTACCGACATTCACTTTCATCTTGGCCGGATCGGCGTTCCATGAACCAAGGCCTTGCCCGATGCGGAAACGCTCGAACGGATTAGCCTTGGTCAGGAAATTCGGCTCGCCATTCCACACATCGGGTGGCGCGAAGCCGGAACGGCCACGCTCGACCGCGTCGGAATTGTAGACGTCCCAGCCCTTGCGAATGAACAGATTGAGCCAGCCTTCGCGGCCGTCGGGTGTGGTTTCGTAGGTGGCGCCGGTAAGCCCGCCGCCGTGCCACATCAGCAGCGGATATTTGCCCTTGCGGTTCTGCGGAAGGAAGTACTGCACATACATCTGCTCGACCTGATAAAGGCCGTTTGGATCGACCTTGGCTGGAACGCCGCCGGCGCCGAAAACGACTTCCTTCACTGGCTTGCCGGAAATTTCCACGACGCGTCCCCCGACATGAAAAGAACCCATGTCTCGCAGCGTGATCGGATCGCCTGCAAATGTTGATTGGATTGCCGCAGCGCTCAGCAGAATCGAGAACAGCGTCTTGCGCATTGTTTCGCTCCCGGACATTTATTGTTGAGCGCAGTCTGACTCATCCGGAGGAGCTTGGCGACAATGCATTCACGCGCCGCGGACAAATGTTGGGATGCCGCCCGCGCTTCAGCTTGACCGCGCCTGGTCGGCGAGCTCCTTCAGAACCGCGCGCAGCGGACCCGGCCCGGTGACGCGCTGCGGAAACGGCAGTCTTAACGCCGTTCGCCCTTGCTGCAACTCCAGGCCTTCCGGATCGATGCCGACGCAACGCCAGTCTCCGTCGGGTCCTCCAAGTAATTTCGTAGCGAACAGACGACAGGCATCTGCGTGGTCTTCGTTCATGTGCGCGATTGCGCCAGTCTCGGATTCAACAAGGGCCTGAGCGTCCGACATGCCGGCAAGCAAATCTTTCGGTCCGACATCAACGATGCGCCCGAAACCGGCGACCAGATGCGCGCGTCCGATCTCCATCCGGTAGAATGCGAAGTCACCGAAGTTCGCGAACATCTCGGCTTCCAGATGGCGTCGCAAATACGCACCAGCAACCGCAGGGTCGGTCTTTGCGCACGATCCCATCAACATGACGCGCGCACCTTCCAGGGAATCGCCGTCTTTGCGTTCGTCCAGCATCAGCGAAACGCGGGCATCCGCCAGGATGTTTTTGGTGTGCAGCGCCAGATTTGACAGCAGAAAGAGCGGCGCACCGTCGATTGCCGTCGCCACGTTGACCAACGAGCAATAGGGGTCGCCGGAGCGGGGCATCAAAGTCGCAAGAGCGCCGGAACGGCCCTCGCGCAATAGCTTCTTGGCAACCAGTCGGGCGTCGAAGGCGTTATCGGGCTTCATTGACTGGTCGCTCGCTCACTGACGATTTCGGCCCCCGCCAACTGTTTTACGTCGTTGGGGTTGAAATCGCTACCGAATCACATAGTTGATGCAAAGAGGCCACATTTCGGACCCCGTTTGTGGGGTTCAAAAACAGCGGGACATCACGGAAGAGGGGCACATGCCGACAATCGCTCTCGTCGACGATGACCGCAACATCCTGACCTCAGTGTCGATGGCTCTCGAAGCGGAGGGCTATCGCATCATGGCGTATACCGACGGCGCCTCTGCACTGGACGGGTTCAAGTCATCGCCGCCCGATCTCGCCATTCTCGACATCAAGATGCCGCGCATGGACGGCATGGAGACGCTGCGGCGCCTTCGCCAGAAGACCGACATCCCGGTGATCTTCCTCACCTCCAAAGATGAGGAGATCGACGAACTGTTCGGGCTCAAGATGGGCGCCGACGATTTTATCCGAAAGCCATTCTCACAGCGGCTCCTGGTCGAGCGCGTGAAGGCCGTGCTGCGCCGTTCCAGCCCAAAAGATGGCACCCCTGCGAAGGAAGTCGATTCCGCCAAGGTCCTGGAACGCGGTCTGCTTCGCATGGACCCGGAGCGACACACCTGCACCTGGAAGGGCGAGGCGGTCACCCTGACGGTCACCGAGTTCCTCATTCTGCAGGCGCTCGCCACACGGCCAGGAGTGGTTAAGAGCCGCAATGCGCTCATGGACGCGGCCTATGACGACCAGGTTTACGTGGATGACCGCACCATCGACAGCCACATCAAGCGCTTGCGCAAGAAATTCAAGGTGGTTGACGACGATTTCGAGATGATCGAAACGTTGTATGGCGTCGGCTATCGTTTCAAGGAATGAAATATTCTTGATGACGCGGCCCGCCTGGGCGGCCTGACGGAGCGTCCCGGCTTGCGGTAAAATGCCCCCGGGGCTCGGATGGCGCGTGGTCTCGAAATAGCGGTATCGCTTTTTCGGAGAAGATCATGCGCAGGCAAAAGGGCCAACGGTCAACCCGGCTGGATTGCACGAGTGCTCGATCGAACCGCGGAAATTGTTGCGCAGAACGCCGAGGCCGGACCGTCCGGCGCGGAAACTGCGCGTCCGGAATCCAGGCAGCTAGGCAGCGCCGTGCGGCGCATGCTGAGCTCAGTCTGGCATTTCTTCGTCACGCAAAGTTTTTCCAGCCTCACCAGACGCATCGTCTTTCTCAATCTCGCCGGTCTGGTCGCGCTCGTCACCGGTGTGCTCTACCTTTCGCAATTCCGCGCCGGACTGATCGACGCGCGCGTGCAAAGCTTGCTGACGCAAAGCGAAATCATCGCCGGCGCCATTGCGGCATCCGCCACCGTCGAAACCGACTCCATCACTATCGATCCGGAACGCCTTCTCGAATTGCAGGCGGGCGAGAGCTACGGTCCAGCGGACGATTCGCTCTCGGGCATCGAATTCCCTATCAATCCGGAACGCGTTGCGCCGGTACTGCGACGCCTCGTCTCACCAACCAAGACGCGCGCCCGCATCTACGATCGTGACGGCGTTCTCATTCTCGACAGCCGAAATCTGTACGGGCGCGGCGACGTTTTGCGCTTCGACCTGCCGCCGCCGAGCGCAGAAAAGCCGGGCCTGATGGAGCGTACGTTCATCACGTTACGCCGCTGGTTCGGCCGCGGCGATCTGCCCCTCTATAACGAACTCGGTCCCGAAAACGGAAAGGGCTACCAGGAAGTCGCGCAGGCGCTCAACGGCGCGCACGCCAGCATGGTGCGTGTCAACGACCGCGGCGAGGTCATCGTTTCGGTGGCCGTGCCCGTGCAGCGGTTTCGTGCCGTCCGCGGTGCGCTGATGTTGTCGACACAGGGCGCCGACATCGACGACATGGTGGAAGCTGAGCGGCTCGCGATTGTGAAAGTATTCTTCGTCGCCGCCGGCGTCATGGTCGTGCTCTCGATGCTGCTCGCTGGCACCATTGCCGGTCCGGTGCGCCGTCTCGCCGACGGCGCGGAGCGGGTTCGTCGGCGCATTCGCAGCCGCGTCGAAATTCCTGATTTCACTGGCCGGCGCGACGAAATCGGAGATTTGTCCGGCGCGCTGCGTGAGATGACCAACGCGCTCTACAGTCGTATCGAAGCGATCGAGAGTTTTGCCGCCGATGTCGCGCACGAGTTGCGCAATCCCCTCACCTCGCTGCGTTCGGCCGTCGAGACGCTGCCATTGGCCAAGACGGATCAAAGCCGGCTGCGCCTGCTCGCGGTGATCGAGCACGACGTCAGGCGGCTCGATCGGCTGATCTCCGACATCTCCGATGCGAGCCGACTCGACGCGGAATTGCAGCGGCAGGAAGCCGCTCCGGTCGACCTTGCGAAAATGCTCGACGCGCTCGTCAAGGCTGCGAACGAAATACGCACCGACGATGTCAACGTGACGCTGACATTCGAAGGTAGCGCGATTTCAAACTTCAAAGTCGCAGGACACGATTCCAGACTTGGGCAGGTCGTGAGCAATCTGGTCGACAACGCCCGTTCGTTTTCGCCGCCGGGCGGCACCGTGCGTATCACCTGCCGGCGGTTGAAGGATGAGGTCGAAATTTTGGTCGACGACGACGGGCCGGGCATCCGTCCGGACGCGCTCGATAAAATATTTGAGCGTTTCTATACCGACCGGCCTGAGCACGGCTTTGGTCAGAATTCAGGCCTTGGTCTGTCGATCTCCAAGCAGATCATTGAAGCTCATGGCGGCAGTATCCGCGTCGAGAATCGCACCAGCGTCGCAGCCGGTTATGGCGAGCCGCACGTGCTCGGCGCCCGTTTCGTGGTGCGACTGCCGGCGACCTGATGGCCCGGCCAGAGTCCACCATTCACGCATCCGCGGTTCTAATCGGCTCAAAAGCCGTGTTGATCCGCGGGCCGGCCGGATCCGGCAAATCACAGCTTGCATGGGATCTCGTCACGGCAGCCGCCCAGAACGTCCTGCCTTTCGCAAGGATGGTCGCGGATGACCGTGCATTCCTGGAAAACCATGCAGGACGTCTGGTCGTGCGCCCAACGCAGGTCTTGGCTGGCATGATCGAAATCCGCGGCCTTGGCATCCGCAGGGTCGACGTAGAGCCGGTGGCGGTTGTCGGCCTGGTGGTTGACCTAGGCGCCGGGGATGCCGCACGCCTCCCCGAGAAACCGGCAACTACCGCTGTGATTGAGGGGGTTTCGGTGCCGCGACTTGCGGTCGCAGCAGGGACGGCGGCACTCCCCCTGGTGTTAGCCGCCATGCACACCCCCTCGGCGGGTGATTGACCTATAGCCGCCGGTTGCGGTACCGCCGCGCCCTCAATCGAACGAGAAAAATTAACCATAAAGGGCCTAGGATCGCGCCGCCCACAAACGCACGCACCGAGCCCATCCTTGGCACCGTCTTTCCGCAGTGCAACAGACCGCCTATATAGCGAGGAAAGCCCTTGCAAACGGGCTTCAGATGGGCGTGAATGTGCGCCCTTTCGTGCGGCGCAGCGAAGCGCCCGCGAGGAGTTAGGGATGATCGGCCTCGTACTTGTGACCCATGGGCGGCTGGCCATCGAGTTCCGCTCAGCGCTGGAACATGTGGTCGGACCCCAGCGTCAGATCGAGGCAATCACTATTGGCCCCGACGATGACGTCGAGCAGTGTCGCAAAAATATTCTCGAGGCGGTCAAACGTGTCGACAGCGGCGAAGGGGTAGCAATCCTCACCGACATGTTCGGCGGCACGCCCTCCAATCTTGCAATCTCGGTGATGAGCCAGCCGAAGGTCGAGGTGCTGGCCGGTATCAATCTACCGATGCTGATCAAGCTCGCGAAAATCCGCGAGATTTGTCCGCTCCAGGATGCGGTCGCGGCGGCCCAGGAAGCCGGCCGCAAGTACTGCACGATAGCCAGCCGGGTCCTCAACGGTAAATGAGCCCACGCGCGTCAGCGGATGATCCTCCCGTCGTACGCGAGGTTGAAATCGTCAACAAAAAAGGGCTGCACGCCCGGGCGTCCGCCAAATTCGTGCAAACCGCCGAAAAGTTCGACGCCGCCATCACCGTCACACGCGGCCATGAAACCGTGGGCGGCACGTCGATCATGGGGCTGATGATGTTGGCCGCGGGTCCGGGTGCCGCCATCACCATCAAGGCGATCGGCAAGGATTCAGCTATTGCAGTCGATACACTGGCGAAGCTGGTGTCCGACGGCTTCGGCGAGGAAGACTGACGCGCCCCTTTCTCTACATAAAGAAATCTTTATATATGCGTTGCGGGTCATCGGCCGGCCTGTTATAGGCACGGCGAACCCACCCGCCTCGTTCGCGTCTGTACAAGGATCGCCATGACCGCTGCCCAGCCGAAAGCCAAAGCCGGCGACTATATCGTCAAGGACATCTCGCTCGCCGAATTCGGCCGCAAGGAAATCTCGCTCGCCGAAACGGAAATGCCCGGCTTGATGGCGACCCGTGAGGAATACGGGCCGAAGAAACCGCTGAAGGGAGCGCGCATCGCCGGCTCTCTCCACATGACCATCCAGACCGCGGTGCTCATCGAGACTTTGGTGGCGCTCGGCGCCGACGTGCGATGGGTCTCCTGCAACATCTATTCGACGCAGGACCACGCTGCCGCGACGGTCGCCGCCGCCGGCATTCCCGTGTTCGCG
>JANWKN010000105.1 GCA_025451355.1 Pseudolabrys sp.
AACAATATACATGCAAGGACATCATGCGGGAGAGTGGTGCCAGCCGCGACGTCGCAATTGCATTCCTCCGTGGATTTCTCCTTGGCAAGTCAGGTACCACGAAATTCAACCTCGATGTTCTACACAAGCAAAGCGATGAATTCATCGAACGCTGCCTGACGAACCCGGGTGAAAAAGCCACGCCAGAATATTCGGAAGAACTGAAATTTACCGGAGAAAGGATGATAAATATGCTTCGCAATTGCTTATTGCTTGCGACCCTCGTCTTGGGCGCGATGTTTTCCGAACACGCCGCAGCGCAGAACTGGACGCAAGTGGGCACCCTGTCCTGCAGGGACGATCCAAACATCGGATTCATCATCATCGGCCATCAGCCGATGCAATGTGTCTACTCGCAAGCGCCGGGTGCCGTTCCGCAGGTGCCGCCCCAATCCTATGATGGCGCGCTCAGCACCATCGGTGTTGCTCTCGCTGTAAGCACCGGAAGCGTGCTGGGCTGGGCGGTCTTCACGCCGACAACCGGCGTGCCGGCCGGAGCACTTGCCGGCGAATATGTCGGCGTTTCGGCCGATGTCGGTCTCGGCCTGGGCGCTGGAGCGAACGTGCTCCTTGGCGGCTCGAACCGAACGATTGCGCTGCAGCCGTTATCGCTTCAGGGTCACGGCGATCAACGTGATCGCCGGCGTATCGTCACTCAAGCTCCGCTGGCACTAGACGGCTGACCGCTCCGCTCAACTCCGGTTCAAGGTGATCGAAGCTCTGACCACCTGACCGGCGCCGTGGGAGTCGATATCAACGCTTTGCTTGCGGTTGCGGGTCACCATGACGACTTCGGCCGCGAAGCCGGCGCTTTCGATATGGAGCTGAAGCCGGTCGCCTTGCGCGTTACCGATTGCGGTGCCACCGGTGCTGCGGCTGCGTTCGGTCCAGCGGCCGCTGACCTGATTCTGGTCGTCGGCTGTAAATTGACCGACAAGATCGAAATTGTAGCTGTCGCTGGCGCACCGTAATTGCAACTCAATGTCGCGCTTGCTGCTGCCCGGACGGTAGGTCGCGTTGCAGCGAATCCGCTCGGCGGTCCCCTTCTCGGGACGCAATTGCCCGCTGCCGGACCAACTGCCGGTGAATTCGGCGAACGGGCCGCCTGCCTGCGCGCGGGCTGGCGGTGCGCCGATAGGGAACGCCGAAACCAGAGCTATAATCGAACAGCCTAGAAAAACGGCAGGGAAAAGCGGAAATGGATGGCCAACTGTGCGTCGCAAGAGCTTATTCCCCTTCAAGTTCGCCTTGAGGATGAAGAACCCCCCGCCTTAAAGGCAAATGGGGAGGTTCTGGTTCCCGCCTAGAATGCGCGTTTGCCGTGGCGTCCGTCTACTGCGATTTCGTCACAGTTTTACGGCTGCTTTTTCTCGCGGGGCATACGAAGCGGCCGTTTGCGTGCCGGAACAATCCCTGTTTATGGTCTTGCCGCCATCATTCCAGGTTTGGGTCCCTTTGAGATCCGCGCGGCGTCGCACGAAGGTGCCGGCATATTTGGCTTCATACTGACGATTGCCACTCTTCCAGGATCCCAGCAGGCTGATGTTCTGGCCACTGAGGCTCCCACTGCCCTCTTCACGCGGCGATGATGCAATGCCGCGAAATCGCACGACGCGACTGTAACGTACCGAGCCTCCTGCAATTGTCACCTCGATGGCCTCGCGGCTTTTGCCGGCCGTGAATGGCAATTTGTCGCAGACCATCGTCCCACGCATCGCGGACCTGCGCGCACGCCGGCGCAGCGGCGCCCGCAATGGCCGCAGCAATCAAGCCAATACATCCTGTCCGCATATCGCCCCCACTCTTCCGCGATCTATAGTAGATGACTCATCGTAGCTGTGCTTGCAACGCTATGCGGCGATGCTACACATTAGCCCCTGGCCGCGAAGTGGTGAACCCATCATGCTGCGACTAACCAGAGTTCTATTCGCAGTTGCATTCGGTCTCTTGATGGCCGCCGGACTGGGATTCACGTCGACCGCAACTGCAGCACCGAAACTGTCCGACGCCGACGACGCGGCCATCAAAAATGCGATCGCCTCGTGCAAGGCCGAGGCAAAGGCCAAGAAAATCCGGTTTCCTGCGAGCCGCGCATTCCTCAGAGATTGCGTCACCGAGACGATCAGAAACAGTCCAACGAAGCGCTAGCGCGGGACCGAGATCGGGGCACCGGGCTGCGCGATTTGCTGCTGGTCCAGTTTGGTCTTGTACTCCTCGACAAGACCTTCGAGGCGCGAAACATTTTGCAGAAGCCGCTCGCTGGTCAGGCTCAACAGATAATAGCCAAATTCGGGATTCTGAAAGTAAAGCTCGAGCAACGTCTCATACGTGATTGTCAGGACGTCTCCGCTCTCGACGCATTTCACCGTTTGGGTGCGTTTGTTCTTTGGCGCGACAAAGCCGAGCTCGCCCATGATGCGTCCGGGCGGAACCTCGATGCCGATTTCGCTCACGAGGAATTTGCCCGTGACGGTCAGGAACATCTCGTTAGCTACATCGCCTTTGCGGAATAGGACGTCGTCTTTCTTGTACCGTCGCGGCGTCATGTACGGCCTCAGCCAATCCATAGAGAGATCGCCTTGCGCCGACATGCGTGCCTTCTTGACCAGGGACAACATCTGGCGGAGCCGAATGACGTTGATCGGCAGCGAAAGAAGATAAAGCAGAAAAGTCGATACCGCCCCGGCAACGACGCCATACGCGATGAAAAACGCGATGCTGATGATACCGATCACACGAAGGGGGACGATCGTGCGCATCATGAGCGTCGCCACGTAGAATATCGCGCCGACCAGCGCCAGCATGTTCGCGAGATTGACATTCGCCCAGGCAATTTCCACTACGCGATGAAATACCGCGTCCCAAGTGAAATGATTGGGATCAAAACCCATGTCGATGAAAAGCTTGTCGACCTTCAGGTTTTGCCCGATGAAATTGAGGATGCGGCCCAACGTCGAATCAGGGTCTACGGCGAGCATGTTTCCCCCGCGGAAAGCTGCCAATGGCCAAAGCTGCCAATTTTCGGACAGATAATACCGCGCGAGCCCGCGGTAATCGAGTGACAGCGCTCACATAACATGACGCTTGCCGCGAACCGAGAGGAAGCGCCGAAAACTACGATCAGCTTGTCGGAATCGCATCGGGGGGCAGACGCCTCGCATAATCGCCACCGCGTCGATAGGCCGATTCGTGGATGAGCGAGCTTGGCGGGATGGTGCGCCGCCGGCCCAGGTTGGGCCGGCGCTCCCACTTTTGCCTGGCCCAGTTGTAATGCCGCTTCAAGAGAACGTCGGCCAACCACCAAAGCCCGGTCAGAGAATCGTGCATCTCGGCATGCGTGTCGGGGACGGCGTAGGCCCCGCTCCTGCCGAGCACGAGATCCATGCGCCCTGGGATAACGAGAAGACCAGCGGTGATGGCCTCCTTGAGCATCCAGCGCAGTGCGATCTTGGAGAGGCCGCTCTCGGGCTCCGGGTAGCCACCGCCGACATCGCAGTGAACGCCCGGAAACCAGACTTGCTTGAGGTCGCGCGGGCCGCTGTACGGTAGCGGGCCTTTCGGGATCCAGAGGTCCGTCCGGAAGAAAGCGCGGAGCGCTGCAGCCGCCGTCACAATCATCGGAGTCACGGCGGCGCTTCCCACGACGGCCGATGCAAGATGGGGCGGTTGGCACGGCGGTGGCTGGCATGGCGGCGGATGGCGGAGCGGCGGTTGGGGCTGGGGCTTTGCGCCTGGATTTGCGCTTGGGCTCGGCCTTGGCGCTGCTCCCTACTACGCATACGGTGGCCCGTATTATGGAGCCTATGCCTATGGCGATTGCGTGATGCGCCGGCGGGTTGTGATCAACCGTTGGGGTCATCGCGTATGGAGATGGGCGCGCGTCTGTTACTGAACATCTCGACCGATTAAAGCCGTGAAAAGCGGACGGCCGGGCAATACCCGGCCGTTTGTCCTTTCGCAGACGCGATCAGAACGCGTCGTGTTGCGCGAGAGGCTGGTGACCCGTGGAGGTCAAGCTCGTTGGCTTGACCGTGAAATCGCCGCGCAATTTGGCATCGGCAACGCTCGAATAGTTCGACCAGGCCGAGATGACCAGCGCAATCAGGCAAGCAGTCACAAGGAGGATGCGCATTTGACGTCTCCCTTTTCTGCTGCAAAGGCGGAACCGCAGCTCGGAGGCCTTCGCGTTTTCTGATTGAGACGCTAAGCGCGCTGTCAATCCGCGCTGTGCTAAAAAAGCGGATTTGCTGATCGCGCTCCAGTGTTTTGGTATTCCGATGCCATCAACCGCCTCGGTTAACTCCTCCTTTTTTAATTAAAACCAACGCCAATTCTCTAAGGGGTTCCACACAGACCATGCGTAAGGGTGGCATCCGACCAGGATACCTCTTTCGCCCGGGGCCTCGCATGGATAAGCCGAAGCAGCACGCACGCCGCGCGGATATTTTGAATTTTCCGCACATGTCGCGGAAAGAGAAAAACTGTTGCAGACCGTTCTCAACAATATGTCGCAGGGCGTGCTGATGTTTGATTCGGAAACACGCCTAATTTTCTGCAATCAACGTTACATAGAGTTGTATGCACTTTCCCCCGGAAATCGTTAGGCCTCACTGCTCGCTTCGCGATCTTCTTCGGCACAGAATTGAGCGCGGCAGCTTCTCCGGCGATCCCGACAAATATACCGCGCGGCTCGCCGACGGCATCGCCGAGGGCAAAACCTTCAGCAACGTCGTGAATTTGCCGGATGGCCGGGCTTTTTCGGTCGTCAACAAGCCTGTCGCCGGCGGCGGCTGGCTCGCGACCCATGAAGATGTCACCGAACGTCAGCGTTCGGAAGAACGCATCGCACACATGGCGCGCCATGACGCGTTGACGGATCTGCCTAATCGCGTGCTGCTGCTCGAACGGCTCAATCACGAGATCAAGCGCGTCAAGCGCGGCGAATGCCTGGCGGTCCTGTGTCTCGATCTCGACCAATTCAAGAGCGTTAACGACGCCCTCGGTCATCACATCGGCGACGAGCTCCTGACACTCGCTGGCGAACGCCTGCGAGGATGCACGCGCGAGCTCGATATCGCAGCCCGTATGGGCGGCGGCGAGTTCGCCATCATCATGACACAGATGGATCAGGCGGCCGACGCTGCGACGTTGTCAAAACGCATCCGCGACTCAGTCATCAAGCCCTATCAGGTCGAGGGGCACCAGATCGTCACGGACATCAGCATCGGCATTTCAATTGCACCGATGCATGCCGTCGAATCGGACGAGCTACTGCGCAATGCGGACATGGCGCTTTATGACGCCAAGGCCGACGGGCGCGGGACGTTCCGCTTCTTCGAGCCCGAGATGAATACGCGCATGAAAGCGCGGCGGGAGCTCGAAATGGACCTGCGCAGGGCCCTCGCCGGCGAACAGTTCGAACTTTACTACCAGCCCCTCGTCGTATTGGAAACGAACGCGGTCAACGGATTCGAAGCGCTGCTGCGGTGCAATCATCCGATGCGCGGGCTCGTGTCGCCAGCCGATTTCATTCCGATCGCCGAGGAAACGGGATTGATCGTGCCTCTCGGCGAATGGGTGCTCAAAGCGGCCTGCGCCGAAGCTGTCAATTGGCCAGAGCACATCAAAGTCGCGGTCAACCTTTCACCGGCGCAGCTCAATTGCCGCAATCTCGTCAGCATGGTCACAGCGGCGCTGCAAGAATCCGGGATGCCACCGCGCAAATTGCAGCTTGAGATCA
>JANWKN010000106.1 GCA_025451355.1 Pseudolabrys sp.
AAGGCGCGTAAGCGTGATCGGTTGCAGGTCGAGCAGGTCGGCAAGTTCCGTCTGTTTGAGACCCTCATTGCGATCAATGCGCACCAAGACCGCCCACTGGGCGCGGGAGATGCCGAACTGCCGGGCCTGTTGGTCGGCATAGGTCTTCAGCAGGCGCGCTACGTCCATGATTGTAAAGGCGAATTCCCGTTTGACTGGTTGTGGAGGCATGTTTTGCGCTCGGTTTTGAATAGCCATATAGTAAGCAAGCTTATAATATGTTCAACATGCTAATTCGGCAAGCCTGATGTGCGTGCGAAGCGCGGATGACGCGCCGTGTGGCCTCGGGCAAAGTTAAGGCCCCGAAAGTCGCCAGGAAGGAACCCAACGCATGGACATCGGCTTCATCGGCCTCGGCAATATGGGGCAACCGATGGCGCGCCGGCTCATTGAGGCCGGGCACAAGCTCATCGTTTACGACACGCGTAATGATGCCGTTGCACCGCTGGTCGCGCTGGGCGCACAGCTTGCGTCTTCGCCGGCCGATGTCGCCGACCGGGTCGAAACGGTCATGGCAAGCCTGCCGTCGCTGCAAATTTCTGAAAAAGTTGCGATCGGAGAAGGCGGCGTTATTCAAGGCAAGCGCATCCAACGCTTCGTCGATTTGTCCACCACTGGCGCAACCGTCTCAGCAAAGATCGCAGCAGTGCTGGCAAAAAAGAACATCGTGCAGATCGATTGCCCGGTCAGCGGAGGCGTCGGCGGCGCGAGTAATGGCACACTCGCCGTGATGGTCTCGGGGCCGAAAGCCGAAATCGATTTGGTGAAAGATGTGCTCGCGGTTTTCGGAAAAGTGTTTGTCATCGGCGAAAAACCCGGCATGGCGCAGACCATGAAGCTTGCCAATAATTTTCTTTCGGCAACCGCGATGGCCGCGACGTCCGAGGCGGTGGCGATGGGCGTGAAGGCGGGACTCGATCCCGCGGTTATGATCGACGTCATCAACGCCGGTTCGGGTCGGACCACGGCTTCGGACGGAAAATTTCCGCAGGCGATTCTGCCGCGCACGTTCAACTACGGGTTCGCGACCGCGCTAATGCTCAAAGACGTCCGACTCTGCGTCCAGGAAGCGAGAAGCCTGAATGTTCCGAACTCGGTGATGAGCATCGTGCTGGATCAGTGGGAAACGACTAACAAGGAATTCGGTGGAGAGAGTGATTTCACCGCCATTGTCAAAATGGTCGAGACACGCGCCGGCGTCATTGTGGGCAAGAAATCATGAGCGACGATATCCACGAGGTTTATGCGGTCTGCTTACGGGACGCATGCACGCAAGCGGTCGGAAAACTACATCTTCGGCGACCCACACGACGATATGACATCGATTGCCTATTACGTATGGGTCATCAAGGGTCCGCACGGCACCTTCGTGCGTGATACCGGTTTCGATGCGGTCGCGGCAAAAGAGCGTTCACGCAAGATCACCCATCTCACATGCATTGGGATCACGCCGGCAACTACGACCTGTTTCCGAACGCGCGGTATCACATCCAGGACACCGAGATGGCCTACGCTACCGGACGCTGCATGTGCCACCAGATGTTGCGCATTCCCTTCAGCGAGAACGATGTGCTGGCGATGGTGCGGAAAGTGTTTGCCTATCGTGTGGAATTCCACGACGGCGCTGAAGAACTGGCGCCCGGTATCACGGTGCACAAGATTGGCGGCCACTCGAAGGGTCTGCAATGTGTGCGTGAAAACAAAACGCGGCATGGTCGTGGTCGCATCGGACTGCTGCCACCTTTATTCGCACATCGACGAAGGTCGCATGTTTCCGATCACGTATAGCGTCGGTGATACGCTCGAGGGCTACAAGACGCTGAAGAATCTTGCGAGCTCACGCCACCATATTGTGCCGGGCCATGATCCTGAGTTTGTGAAGATTTATCCGGCGGCGAAACCCGGCCTGGAGAACTGGGTGGTCCGGCTGGATGTGAAGCCAAAGGCCTAGGCCAACCCCAATTCCGCGAACGCAGTCTTGTGGTGCTCCGCGCTTTGAGGGGCGAAGCAGCAAAAGACCACGCGCGCGATGCCGCGCGGTCGTGCCGCTATTTCAGCGGCGACAGTGCCGACCGCAACGCGCGCTGCAAGGTCGGCGGGGAAGCGATAAATGCCGGTCGAGATTGCCGGGTAGGCGACCGACGTAAGCTTCTTGTCGGCTGCGAGATCGAGCGCCGTCCGGTAACAGCCAGCCAACAACGTCTCTTCATCCTTGCCGCCGCCGCCCCAGACCGGACCGACAGCGTGGATCACGTATCTGGCTTTGAGCCTATAGCCGCGCGTCATCTTGGCGGACCCTGTGTCGCTGCCGCCCAGTGTGCTGCATTCCGCCAGTAATTCCGGTCCGGCCGCACGATGAATGGCACCATCCACGCCGCCACCGCCGAGCAATGTGCGATTGGCCGCATTCACGATCGCATCGACATCAAGCGTCGTGATATCGGCGACGATGATGTCCAGTGCTGTCTGACCGATCTCGGCGGTGAGCTCCGTCATGGCCGCTATTGTATCACGCGCCCGTTCCCTCCGGCGCCGCCTCGAAATCAACGGTCGATCGCACACCAATGTCGTCGTAGTGCGCGTCCAAAAATCGGCGTGCAGCACGCCGCCCATTGTTGTGGAGCATTTCGAAAAAGTCGGCGTCGGTACTAAGCCGGCTCGCGGCGTCAAGCGTCTGGGCCGCACCGGTAAGCTCAATTCGGTGCAGGTTGATGCGGCGGTATTGTCCCACACCGGTGCCGCGCGGCAACTTGCCTTCATCGATGAGCTTGCCGACGAACGCAAGGCCGCGCAGCTCCGACACCAGCGAGGAATTGAACGTAATCTCATTGATCCGCGCCAGGATCTCATTTTGCGTCTTCGGGATTTGCTTCCGCTTCACCGGATTGATCTGGACCAGCAGCAGATTCTCGGTCTGGGTCGCGCCGACCAGCGGATAAAGCGCCGGATTTCCCACATAGCCACCGTCCCAATATGCCTCGGCGTCGATTTCGACGGCACGAAACATGTGCGGCAAACAGGCCGACGCAACGATCATGTCCGCAGTCATTTCCTCGCGCTTGAACACGTGCAGTTCTCCGGTTCGCACATTCGTTGCTGACACGAAGAGCTGTAGGTCCGTGCATGCCCGGACTGCGTCAAAGTCGACAAAGCGTCCGACGAGATCTTTCAGCGGATTGATATTGAGCGGATTGAAGTCATAGGGAGACAGATATCGCGTCAACGCCTGCATCCACAGACCTACCGGCGTGTCTTCGATCGGCCAGAACGAAAATAGGCGATCGATCGCGCGTCGCTGCACATCGGGAAGATTGCCGCCAAGGCTGGCCGCGTGCCAGAAGTCCGAGAGCCGCTTTCGCCCTTCCTCGGGCCCGCCGCGCGCCAGCCCGTCTGCCAGCATGATTGCGTTGACCGCGCCCGCGGACGCGCCGGAAATGCCTTCAATGGTTAGCCGGCTGTCTTCGAGCAGATGATCGAGCACGCCCCAGGTGAAGGCGCCCAATGCACCACCACCCTGCAGCGCAAGATTGATGTGTTTGCCCGCCTTCGGAGCTTCTGATTTTCCGCCGCCGAAAGCCCGCGCAAGAAATTCGATCATTGCCGGTTTGTCACTGCGCAACCCAAGCGCCGTCAATCGAAAGCGCCGCGCCAGTTATCGTCTCGGCCGCATCGCTGCAGAGGAACACCGTGAACGCACCGATATTTTCCGGTTTGGTGAATTCATGCATCGGCTGCTTCTCTGCCAAGATCTTGATGGCTTCCTCTTTAACGCTCGTACCGGACGCCTTCGCGCGGGCATCGATCTGCTGCTGCACGAGCGGCGTAAGCACCCAGCCAGGGCAGATCGCATTGCAAGTAATGCCATCGTTCGCCGTTTCCATGGCGACAACCTTGGTCAGACCGACAAGGCCGTGTTTGGCGGCGACGTAAGCTACCTTTTGCGTGCTGGCCACCAGGCCATGGGCGGACGCAATATTGATGATGCGGCCCCACTTCTGCTTCTTCATTCCGGGCACGGCGGCGCGGATTGTATGAAACGAAGACGACAGGTTGGTCGCGACGACCGCATCCCACTTCTCGATCGGAAAGTCCTCGACATTCGCGACGAATTGGATTCCGGCATTGTTGATCAGAATATCGAGTGCACCGAATTGCTTTTCGGTCGTATGGATCATGTCGGCGATATCGGCCGGCTTAGTCATATCGGCGGGCGAGTAGAGCGCTTTGACGCGAAAGTCCTTTTCAACGCTGGCGCGGATTTTTTCGATCTCGGTTTTGTCGCCAAAACCGTTGAGCACGATGTTGGCGCCTTCGCGTGCCAACGCATGCGCGATAGCGAGACCGATCCCTGATGTGGAACCGGTCACCAACGCAGTCTTGCCTTTAATCATTTTGCGGGTCCTCGTTGTGTGAGCGACGCCCCGGTTTGGAATGCGGGCGAAAACTGCCCCTATTTTTGTTGCACCGCAATATATATGTTTCGTGACTTAGGGATTCGAGCTGTTTGACGTTAGACTTGTGTAGGAAGGCGGTACTTTCTTGGGCAGAAAATCATCTGCGGACGCGGTATTCCCGGAGCCAGGCCACGATCACAGGCGCTGCGCAAGCGACGCGATTGCGCACGCCGAAGCGATCTGCGCTGCCCGAAAGGAGCGACTGACGCCCATGCGGCGACACGTACTCGAGGCCCTTTTGGCGAGTCACCAACCGCTGGGGGCCTATGAACTAATCGACCGATTGGCGGATCGCGGTGCGCGGCCAGCGCCGATTACTGTATATCGCGCCCTCGACTTCCTGCGTGAGCAGGAGCTTGTCCACCGTATCGAGAGTCGAAACGCATTCATTGCATGCGTGCATGGTCATGAAAGCCATGAACCGGTCGTTTTCCTGATTTGCGAAAAATGCGGAACGGTCGGCGAGGCGGCATCCGCCGCCGTAGCCGACACGATCAAGAACGCGTCACGTGCGGCGGGGTTCGTGCCGAAAACGCCGGTGATCGAGATCTCCGGCATCTGCGCGCATTGCAAGGCCGCGTGAGGCGATCCGCGCGTTGTCCAGCCCCGCCTACACATCGACCACGCGTCCACTCGATGCGCTTGCAGCCAGCATCGTGGTCGTCCTCTGCCTGTCCTGGGGTTTCAACCAGGTTGTGACCAAACTCGCGATTCACGACATCCCGCCGTTAACGCAGGCGGCAGTGCGTTCTATTGTTGCCGCGCTTCTGATTTCCGCGTGGTGTCGATTGCGTGGCATCGCATTACTCAAACAAGATGGCACGCTGTGGTTCGGTCTGCTCGCGGGCATTTTATTCGCGGTCGAATTCATCCTGATCTTTCAGGGCCTGCTCTATACCACCGCGTCGCGTGCCACGTTGTTCATATATCTCGCGCCGTTTTTTGTGGTGTTTGGCGCGCGTATTGTTCTCCCCGCGGATCGATTTAGCATTTCGCAGTGGCTGGGCCTTGGTTTGTCGTTCATCGGCATGGTGGTCGCTTTTGGCGTTCCCGCGCCTGCGACCGATCCGAAACAACTTACCGGCGACATTATGATGGTCGGCGCAGCGTTGTTCTGGGCAGCAACCACGCTGACCATCAAGGCGAGCCCGCTCACCCGCGCGTCTGCCGAGAAGGTGATGCTCTGCCAACTTGTTGTATCGGCGCCGGTTATGGCCGCAGCGGCGCTTCTTGCCGGTGAGCACATCACGCATATGCCGTCGACGCTGGCGCTGGGCGCGCTCGCGTACCAGACGGTCTGGGTGGTCAGTGTGACCTTCGTCATCTGGTTCGCGCTGATTGCGCAGTATTCGGCCAGCCGGCTATCAGCTTTTACTTTTCTCACGCCTTTGTTCGGCGTTGCTGCAGGACACCTGGTACTGGGCGATCCGTTGACGCCCGCCTTTGCCGCCGCCGTGGCGCTGGTTGCAATAGGTTTGTTGCTGGTTAACAGGTCCTAGGAGGTCGGGGTCAAATGAGATGACTTTCGTCTGCACGCGTCCTGCTATATCTGTCTGGTACGGGATCGCGTGGAAAACTGAATGAGTACGGACATACAAAGGCACAAAACTGTCGCGGTTCAGGTTGGCGGCGTCCCGGTGGGCGGCGGGGCGCCGATCGTCGTGCAGTCGATGACCAATACCGACACGGCCGACGTCGAGGCGACGGCGCGGCAGGTGGCGGCACT
>JANWKN010000107.1 GCA_025451355.1 Pseudolabrys sp.
CGTGCTGAGCTGGTTCGCATCTACGTTACCAACAGCGCTGGCGACAGCGTTCACGTGGTCGATCCCGCGACCAACAAGGTAGTGCAGGTGTTCAAGGGCCCGGAAGCGATGCACGGTATCGCGTTCGCGCCGGACGGCTCGCGGGTTTATGTAAGCAACGAGCACGACCGCACACTCGACGTGTTCAACCGCGAGGACGGCAAGCTCATCAAGCAAGTGAAGCTCAGCGACCGGCCTAACAACATCGCGGTAGCCAAGGACGGCCGCATCGCGGTCGGTATCGCACGCGGCCCCGGTGCGCTCGATATCGTCGATCCCGAAACCTTGGAGCTGCGAGCTACCATTCCAGTGAACGGCCGGCTGCACAACGTCTATGTCACGCGCGACAGCAAGTACGTCATCACAGGATCAATCCCGAACAAGGTGATGACCGTCATCGATCTAGACAGGGAGCAGGTGGCCTGGGAGGTCAAATTCGACAAGGGCGTTCGACCAATGGCGATTGAGTCCAATCCCGACGGCTCGCCCAAGCGTATCTTCGCGCAGCTCTCCGACCTGAACGGTTTTGCGGTGGTGGATTTCGCCGCGCGGAAGGAGGTTGCGCGTACTACGCTACCGAAGGCCACTGCGACGTTCGAAACCGACCCTGGCCGCGAGATCTCTCCGTCGCACGGCATCGGCGTCTCGCCCGACGGCAAGACGCTGTGGGTCACCAGCATCCCGAACAATTCGGTATTTGTCTATTCGCTCGCCGACCTAAAGCAAATTGGCGAGGTGGCGCTGCCAGTGTTGAAGATCCCGGGCCGCGAGCAGATGTCCTCGGTGCCAAACTGGGTGACGTTCACGCCCGACGGCAAGACGATCTACATTTCAAACGCAGGCATGCGCTCGGTCACCGCGATTGACACGGCGAGCATGACCGTGAAGGCGGTCGTTCCGGTGGGCGAGGTACCCAAGCGGATCAATACATTGGTGATGAACTAGGGCGTCTTCGCGCCGTTGACGAACGCCGCCAGTGTCTTCCAGTCCTCGTCATCCTTCGACTCGAACTGGCGGCCGCCCGAGTGGAATGCGTGGCCGCCTGCCTCGGGCGCCAGCGGGTGCTGCGTCAGCAGACTGCTCTCTGGATCGCCCGGATTAACGAGCTTAGCAACCATCTCGAAGTTGAGGCGTGATTGCTCCTCGGTCCAAGCGTCCGCGCCGCGGCCCAGTTTCTTGAGGTGGAAGTTGTTATTGGATTCCGCGTGGCAGACGACGCACCGGGTGTGGCCGTTCTTCTTTGCTAGAAAGATCGGCTCGACGCGGTTCTTGTAAAAACCGTAGTCGAGCACCGGTTTGGGTTGCGCCGACACCGCCGCCGGGAGCGCCGGTGCAATCGCGGCCACTGCCGAAAGTAGTATCGGTCCCATCGTCTTCATCGAACCCACGCCCTGCGATTGTCTCCACATTCGATATTAGCAGACCGTAGGCAAAGCGAGCTACGAACTGGCGAGAAGCGACGGCAATACTTTCAGCTAAACAGCCTTTATATTTATTCGAGGCAATCCCGGAACTTTGCTCCGATGGGAGGAAAAAATAATGATAAATCGGTCCGTAATTCTTGCCGTTTGCCTCCTTGTCTGTGGGTTCGCTGCGCCGTCGGCGCGTGCGGAATGGCCGGACCATCCAATCCGCTGGGTCGTCGGGTTCGGGCCGGGCGGTGCGAATGACCTGATCGCCCGATTTGCGGCCGAGGGCATCGGCAAGCGGCTTGGGCAGCCGATCGTCATCGAAAATCGGCCCGGCGCCGGCGCGGTGATCGCGACAGCGTTCGTCGCCCATTCGGCGCCCGACGGCTACACCTTCCTGGTCGGCGCGGCGAGCACCATTACCAACAGCCTGATGCTGAAAGATCTGCCCTACGCGGATTCCGATCTCGTTCCGGTCGGCATGATCGCTGTTGCCCCGTCGACCATCATTGCTCATCCAAGTGTGCCGGCCAATAACATGGCCGAGTTCATCGCCTGGGCAAAATCGCAGGGTGACAAAGGTGTCAACTGGGCGACTGCTGGTAATGGCAGCACGCCTGAATTCGTCGCCGAGATGATTAAGGAGGCGACCGGCGTCTCCTTCACCATCGTTCCCTACAAAAGCGGCGGCGAAGGCGTGAACGCCGTTCTGGCGAACAATGTTTCGGCGACGTCGGAAGCGAGCATCGTCGTGCTGCCCAAGATTCAGGCCGGATTGCTGAAAGCCATCGCAACAACTTACGAAAAGCGCATCAGCGCCTATCCGTCGATCACGACCACGGCAGAGCAGGGCTTTCCGACTGTACAGATCGGCCATTGGGCGGGCCTGTATGCGCCGCGCGGCACGCCGGAGCCGATCATTCAACGTATGAATGCCGAGCTGCAGGCAGCCCTTAAGACCGACGAGGTGCGAAATAAGCTCATCCCCACGGGCATAGAGCCTGCCGGCGGTTCGGTTGCGGATTTTGTTAATTTCACCAAGACCGAGCGCCAGCGCCTCAGCGATCTTGCTGCCAAGATCAAGGTCACCAAAGAAAAGTAGCCGTCAACCGTTGGCCAAAGCCTGGGCAATCTGCTCGGCTTGCGCAAGCTTTTCGGCGCCGAGCAGCAGATTGACGACGTCGTCCGCTTTGGCGTCGCCGACGATAGGCGTTGCGAGCTTCTTGAACTTTTGCACGATGTCGGCCTCCGTCGCGAAACTGATTTCACTGCCGCGCGGGGCCTCGACGGTCTGCTCAAGCTTCGCGCCACTTTTCAGATGCACCCCGACCCGCACCATATGCCGGTAGTTTGAGCCGCGCGCCGTGATTGACGGGTCGTGCACCACTGTGACCTTTTTCGATAACTCGATCCGTCGTTTGTCGTTGACGGCTTCTTCGGTGAACTGTTCGACGAACACATCGCCTTCAAGCAGCAGCGTCGCGACGCAGTAAGGCAAATTCAATTGGGCCGAGACGAGGCCCTGCGGGTGATAGGGCCAGCCAACGTGCTCAACGGTCACCTCCGATCCATGCACCACAATCGATGCAATATCGTCCGCGCCGAAGGACGTTTTGCCTTGTAGGCTTTTGATGGCATCAAGCGTCGTGTGGTTGCTGCCGACGCAGGAATAGAATTTCAGCGAAATGCGCATGGTCTCCCACGCGCGCCCGAGCTCCCATGATAGCTCGTCGAGGTTAAACCGGTCATTCGAACGCGAGAACGTCGAGCAAAAGCCCCCATAGGGGGATTCAAAGACATCGACGATGCCGGTGAATCCGGCTTCCGCAAGCAGCGCGCCATAAAGGCCGCTCTGAGCGGCGCGCCCGGCATGCATGCGTTTGATCATCGCGCCATATTGGGCGGCCATCAGCCCCGACGATTGGGTGCCGGCGATGCCGAGGGCATGCACAGCTTGCTCGGTGGAGAGGCGCAACGCGGCGGCCGCGCCGGACACTGCGGAAAATACTCCGACAGTCGCCCCCGAATGCCAACCTTGTCCGATATGTTGCGGTCCCATGCATTTGCCGACGCGCGGTCCGATCTCGTAGCCGGCAACGGCCGATCGCAAGAAATCGCGGCCGCTCACACCAGGGCGAAGCTCCGTGATTGCAATCAGCGGCGGAAGAGTGACTGCGCCAACGTGCAGCACGCCCTGACGGTGAACATCGTCGAGCTCGAAGCTTTGAATGAGAGCGCCATTGACCAGCGCGGCATGCGGCGCGGACAGGCGTTCCGGCGTTCCCCACACGCGGCATGCTTTTGTGGCGTCGAGCCCGGTAAGTGTTGCCCGCAAGATCCGGCTCCATTCGAGGGCGCTTCCGTAAAGCGCGCACCCGAGCGAATCCAGCATTAATAACTTGATGCGCCCGATGACGTCGTCGGGAATGGCTTCGTAGCTAAGCTGTGAAATAAATTGGGCGATCGCGCGGGTATGCGGATTGTTGCCTGCACCTGACATGAAAAATGTCCACTCGACCCGATCGGTCAGGAATATTTCTTTTCGAGCGCGTCGTAGTGCGGTTTTCCGACGAGCCGTTGACGCTCCTCGCAGCTGGCGAGTTCAGCTGAAACCGCCTCCAGCGACCCGTGCATCTTGAGGTGCCTCAGCACCTTCTGCATGCCGGCAACCGATGCCTGCGGGCCAAATGTCTCGTGAAAACGAAACGATGACACCCGATGGATTCCGCGCAACCCCAAGCATATAGTAGAGCCTCTAGTCCTTCCAGAATCCTTTGAAGCGATCGGGCGCTAACGCTGTGTAGCGAACGGTCGAGTTAATCGACTTGTGGCCCAGGTAGTGCTGGATCGCCCGCGTGTCCTGGCCGTCGTTTGCCAGCTTATAGCCACAGCTATGACGAAGCATGTGGCTGTGGATGAGGAAGGCGAAGCCCGCTGCTTTGCCGGCGCGCGCAGCCATGCGCTGATAGCCCGCCACGCTCAAAGGGGCCAGACGCTCGGACACAAACACATAGGTGCTGGCGGACGTCTCACGCTTTAGCCGGCGCAGGGCCCGTAGCTCGCGACCGCCGATGGGGTGGACGCTGGACGTGCCACCCTTCGCGCGGCGTACATGAAGCTTGCCGGCGGCAAAGTCGATATCATCCCACCGCAGGGAAACGAGCTCTGAGGCACGCAGGCGGTGCCTGTAGGCGACAAGAATGGCGGTTGAATCCCTGTGTCCCCCATCGATTGTTACCAGCGGCATCAATCAACTTTTCAATTTCGAGCTCAGTCAGATACTCGCGCGGCCGGGCGGGGTAAAGCGGACATCAGCATTTGGCGTCGTCATGCCTGCTTTTTGAGTCGTCCTCGACCAAATGCGGCCCGGCGATGCCCAGCTCGCGCGCGCGTTTCACCGCCTCCTGCATTAATTCTTCGTCGGTCATGTCGTCGAATGCGCCGGCATCACCCACCTCGCGCCGATCGATGAAAGGCCCAGAACACGCGCCATTCCCATCGTCGCTGCGGTAATGCCCGTTGCATTCTCCTTGTCGACCGCGATCCTGCGCGCCTCTTCGAGATAGCCCAGAAGCGTATCCCGCGTGTAATGCACTTCGCTAATCGTCTTCTGCAGCGTCCCTTTTGCTCTTTCCTGCAGGAGATCATCAACCCGGCTTTGAATTGCTGTATTCCGCATTAGCTTCGATGCGTTGCCTCTGTTCCTGACAAAACCAGCGTCGCTGTAGGCATCATCAAGTGATCTGCCGTTTGCGACTGCCTGTGCAAAAAGTTCATGGCGCGATTTTGATAGAACCGGCATATTCAATGCCCCAACGGGGTCGGTCGCTATTGATTTGCGCTACAGTTATAGCAGATTTTTTCTTGACGACAGTCAGTCGAGGATGTTGCCAGTTACGCGTCACAGCGTTGGGCTCAAAGTGCGATCAAAAAATGCATAGAGTGCACTGACAATTGCACTTCGGTCGTTACGCGTTTCCGATCTAAGCAATCCCTTGCGGATTAGTTCGTCGATTTCCATTTCGTGCAACTCGATCCTGAGACAGCGTAGCCCCTTGCGTTGTCGTTGACGGTGGCGGCGCATGCGTTCGGCGGCAAGGCTTGGCATGGGCCATTACTCTCTATTTGTCTGGAGGTTTCGCGTCGCTAAACCCATGCGCGGACAGCGCGTGTTGAAATGCCCTTGCGGAATATTTGGTCGAAACCAAACAAGAACAAAGTCCACGGATTCTCCACCGGTCGAAGCTTCCGGTTTAGGTTCCGTTCTGTCGGGAACTGCTAATTGTGTTTCAGGGGCGGCGTCAGAAGCCAATGATTTATAGGCTTCTGTGGTGCTGCCGGAGTGGATTGAACACTCGACCTCCCCCTTACCAAGGGGGTGCTCTACCACTGAGCTACGGCAGCGAGTACGCGCGCAACCCGAAAGAGCGACGCGAACGCGGCGGAAACTGCCATAGGCCTTCCGCGCGCGCAAGGCGATGAGTCGGGTTGCACGGCGAGCCGGAGGGCCGATAATGCGATCATGACATCCGGTGGAAAACACCGCAACAAGGCCGGGAAGTCGCCAAGCCGGAGTTGGCGCTTGGCGATGGAATTGCGCGAAAACTTGCGGAAGCGTAAGGCGCAAGAACGCGCGAGGATTGCGTCGTCTGGGGCAGGCGAGCAATCAAAGGCGGATTCGGCCACCCGCGACGAGCGCGGTCGCTGATTCCAGCGCCCTTGAGCCGGACTTTCGCCGCAATTTGGCGACGAAGGTGCTAGCCTTCCGATATAGGCATTGCGGAAATAGGGCGTGGATCTCTATATCGCGGCCATCGTAGCTAGAGCGTCACGACGACGGGCGGGGCGAGCATGGACCGGATACGCATAGTCGGTGGACAACGTCTGAACGGCACGATTCCGATTTCGGGCGCCAAGAACGCGACACTCCCATTGATGATTGCGAGCCTGCTGACCGAGGGCACCCTGATCCTCGACAATGTTCCACGGCTTGCCGACGTCATCCAGCTCCAGCGTATTTTGGGCAACCACGGCGTGGACGTCATGATTGCAGGCAAGCGGCCTGGTGACGACCCCAATCAGGGCCGCACAATCCACATCTCTGCGAAACATGTTGTGGATACGACGGCACCCTACGATCTCGTTTCCAAGATGCGGGCAAGCTTCTGGGTGGTGGCGCCCCTGTTGGCCCGGATGGGAGAGGCTAAAGTTTCAATGCCTGGCGGCTGCGCTATTGGCACTCGCCCGGTCGATTTGCTCATCCTGGCTTTGGAGAACCTCGGCGCAGAAATCGAGATCGAAAGTGGATACGTCATTGCACGCGCGCCAAAGGGTTTGCGCGGTGGCGAGATCGTTTTCCCGAAAGTGACAGTTGGCGGCACACATACCGCAATCATGGCGGCATCGCTGGCCAACGGTACAACCGTCATTGAGAATGCGGCGCGTGAGCCGGAGATCGGCGACGTGGCTGACTGCCTTAACAAGATGGGTGCGAAAATTTCGGGTGCCGGTACCTCCCGCATCGTAATTGAAGGCGTATCGAAGCTGCACGGCGCGAGGCACTCGGTTTTGCCCGATCGGATCGAGACCGGCACCTACGCGATGGCCGTGGCGATGACCGGCGGTGATGTGCTCTTGCAGCACGCGCGTCCCGAACTGCTCCAGGCCGCACTGGACGTGGTGGGTCAGGCCGGTGCCACGATTACGTCGACCAACGAAGGAGTTCGCGTCGCTCGCAACGGTGCGGGGCTTGCGCCGGTCGAGGTTACGACCGCGCCATTTCCGGGCTTTCCGACTGATTTGCAGGCTCAGCTAATGGCGTTGATGACGCGCGCCGAAGGGACATCGCGCATTACCGAGACTATCTTCGAAAATCGTTTCATGCACGTTCAAGAACTTGCGCGACTTGGCGCGCGCATTCAACTTGACGGCGAGACTGCCACGATCGAGGGCGTCGACCGGCTCAAAGGCGCTCCTGTGATGGCGACGGATCTCCGTGCGTCCGTGTCGCTTGTGATAGCCGCCCTCGCCGCTGAGGGCGAGACAATGGTCAACCGAGTTTATCATCTCGACCGCGGCTTTGAACGGCTTGAGGAAAAACTCGTGCGATGCGGCGCAGTCATCGAACGCATCAGCGCCTAGACGAACCGCTGTTGCTCGGCCACGATCCCTTCCAGCAAAAGGGAGGTCACGTGGCTGAAATCAAAGTCATGAGCGCGGGTGCCGTTAAATCGGTGGTATCAGCACTCGGCGCCGAATTTGAGCGCAATGCGGGCAACAAGCTGAACCTCAATTTCGGAACGGCAGGCTCCCTGCGCGAGCGGATCAAAGACGGCGAAAACGCCGATCTCGTAGTCCTGTCTGAATCGGCAATCGCAGAACTGGTGAAGCTGGGTCTCGTCGTGGCCGACACCGTGGTCGA
>JANWKN010000108.1 GCA_025451355.1 Pseudolabrys sp.
ACCGGCGTCTTCCCCTCGAGGGCAGCAGCCGGGACAGCGGCTGTCAAAATGCCGAGAAAAAAGAGACCTAAGAATATCCGCGAGAGTGTCATGTTCGCATCCGTCTGCGGTGCGCAGGATACGCCGGCGACATGGTTTCGCCAACGATCTACTTGAGGACCTGTGGAACCCTCATAACCCGAGAAGGCCTGGGAGAAGAAGTACTACGCAGAAGCACGAGCGCTGCGAATCGATAGGACGTTTGCCAAAACGGCTCCTTGATCTTGCCGTCAATCGCGGCTAGCCCCTCCCCCCATGAATGACCCTCACGTGAAAGCGGATGCCGCCGCGCCAAAGATCAGCTTCGTCTCGCTCGGCTGCCCGAAGGCGCTGGTGGACAGCGAACGCATCGTCACGCGCCTGCGCGCGGAGGGCTACGAGCTTTCGCGCCAGCACCAGGATTCTGATCTTGTCATCGTCAATACGTGCGGGTTCCTCGACAGCGCGAAGACGGAATCACTTGCAGCCATCGGCAATGCGCTGAAGGAAAACGGCAAGGTTATCGTTACGGGATGTATGGGTGCGGAGCCGGAAAGCATTTCGTCCGCCTATCCCGACGTTCTGGCGATCACTGGCCCGCAGCAATACGAATCGGTTGTCGAAGCCGTACATAGGGCGCTTCCGCCGAAGCATGATCCCTTTCTCGATCTGGTTCCGCCCGAAGGCATCAAGCTCACCCCGCGACACTATGCCTATCTGAAGATTTCCGAAGGCTGCAACAACCGCTGCTCGTTCTGCATAATCCCGCGCTTACGCGGAGACCTTGTTTCGCGATCAGCAGCCGATGTGTTGCGCGAAGCCGAGAAGCTTGTCGCAGCTGGCGTGAAGGAATTGCTGGTCATTTCCCAGGATACGTCAGCGTACGGGGTGGACCTTAAATATGCGGTTAGCAAATGGCGCGATCGCGACGTGCACGCGAAATTCATCGATCTCGCTGGTGCTTTAGGTGAACTGGGTGTTTGGGTGCGGCTGCATTATGTCTATCCCTATCCGCACGTGGACGATGTCATCCCGTTGATGGCAGAACGGAAAGTGCTGCCCTATCTCGACATTCCTTTCCAGCACGCGTCGCCGGAAGTCCTCAAACGCATGCGCCGCCCGGCAGCGCAGGAAAAAACACTGGAGCGTATTGCGCGCTGGCGGGAACAGTGTCCGGACCTGACTCTGCGGTCGACGTTCATTGTCGGATTTCCCGGCGAGACCGACGCGGATTTCGAGATGTTGCTCGAATGGCTCGACGAAGCGTCCCTCGATAGGGTTGGCTGTTTCAAATATGAACCGGTCAAAGGAGCCATCGCCAATGATCTTGCGGCGGCGATACCGGACGAAGTTAAGCAACAGCGCTGGCATCGGTTCATGCAAGCGCAACAGAAAATCTCCACCCGCCGGCTGAAACGCAAGGTCGGTTCGCGGCAAAAAGTCATCATCGACGAAATCGGGCCGACCGTGGCAAAAGGCCGTTCCATGGCCGACGCGCCGGAAATTGACGGCGCGGTCTACGTAGACGCCCGCCGCCCACTACGAATCGGCGAAATCACAACGGTCAAGATCGAGCGCGCTGACGAATACGATCTGCATGGCACCGCGGTCGGGTTCTGATTACTTTCAACGGTTCAATTGACGCGCCGTTTTGACGACTGCATCAGTCAGAGTTTTAAGTTCATCGGACGCAATCGTGAAAGCTGGCGTCAGATAGATGATATTTCCGATTGGCCGGATGAAGACCCCTTGTTCGATGAAATGAGTGCGCAGGCAATCGAGGTCGTCGATCCGATCGATTTCGACGACGCCGATCGCGCCTTTCACGCGTACGTTTTTCACACGCGGCATACCCCGGCAGGGCGCAAGACCTCGCTCCAGGGCAGCCGAAATGTCGGTGACCTGCCGCAGCCGAGGCTCTTTTTCAAAAAGATCGAGTGATGCGTTCGCCGCAGCGCATGCGAGCGCATTCCCGGTGTATGTCGGGCCGTGCATCAGCGCCTTTTTCGGATCGTCCGACCAGAATGCATTGAAGACCTTACGTGTCGCAATTGTTGCTGCGAGAGGCAATGTGCCGCCCGTCAAGGCCTTCGACAGCGTGATGATGTCCGGCGCGATCTTGGCCTGCTCACATGCAAACATGCTTCCTGTGCGGCCGAACCCGGTGAAGATCTCGTCAAAGATGAGCAACGTATCATGCCTGTCGGCAAAGGCCCGTAAACGCTGAAGCACGCTCGCGTCATGAAATTTCATGCCGCCAGCGCCCTGGACCAACGGTTCGATGACGATCCCGGCGATTGATTCGCTGCGTTCCGCGAGTAACCGTTCAAACGTTGCGGTCGTCGCGTCACCCTCGGGCAGATCCACAAGCTGGTGCTTCTGAACTATGCCCGCGAGCAGCGCGTGGATGCTCGCCTCGGGATCACTGATCGCCATGGCGCCGGTCGTATCGCCATGATAACCGGCCTTGAACGCAACGAACTGAGACTTTGTCGGCGCACCGCAATTGATCCAGTACTGGATTGCCATCTTCAGGGCGACTTCCACGGCCACCGAGCCAGACTCCGAAAAGAACACGCGATTCAGCTCACCGGGCAACAAGCCCGCGAGCCGGCTCGCAAGCCGGAGGGCTTGTTCGTGCGCGAGTCCGCCAAGCATCACATGAGGCATTGATGCGAGCTGTGTCGCCACCACATCTCTTATGTGCGGATGGTTGTAGCCGTGACAGGCAGTCCACCAGCTGGCTATGCCGTCAATCAACTCGCGTCCATCAGTGAGTACGATCCGGGAGCCCTGGGTTCTCGCGACTGGCAGCGGAGCTGGCAGCGTTTTCATTTGGGCATAAGGAAGCCAGACGTGCTCCAAGCCGTCGAGATACCAATCCGGCATGACGCTGTTTTCGCTGGCTCGCCCGGCCATTTGACGTTTCCCTCCTGTGTTCGTGCTAAGCATCTGGTCGGAACCTGGCAAGGTCACTGATGCACTCACTCGACGCCTTTGCGCAAGACAAGCTCGACGACCTCAAACGCCGGCACCTATACCGAGCGCTCAACGAAACCGTGCGCGAGGACGGCATCTGGATTGAACGAAACGGCCGTAAGTTGCTTTCATTTTCCTGCAACGATTATCTCAATCTGACCCAGCATCCAGCCGTCAAACAGGCTGCGATTTCAGCCATCGAGGAGTACGGCGCCGGCTCTGGCGCTTCGCGGCTGGTGACTGGAAATCATCCCCTCTATGCGAAACTGGAATCGCGTCTAGCGCGGTTCAAGCGCGCCGAGGCTGCGTGCGTTTTCGGTTCCGGATATCTCGCGAATGCGGGGATTATTCCCGTGTTGGTTGGGCGTAATGGATTGGTCGTTGTCGATGAGTTGTCGCATGCCTGCATCTATGCCGGTACCCACTTATCCCGCGGCACGGTCATAACGTTCCGCCATAACGATGTGACGCACGCACGTGAACTCCTGGCGACCCATCGCGGCAGTTACAATCACGCAATGATCGTGACTGATGGCGTATTCTCAATGGATGGAGATCTTGCGCCGTTGCCTGAATTGGTCGCGCTTGCGGAGAACTATGACACCTGGGTCATGTCGGATGACGCGCATGGCCTGGGCGTCGTCGGGGGCGGCCGCGGATCAAGCTTTGTCGGAAATTCGGACATTCCTGTTCCGGTGCAGATGGGCACCCTCTCGAAAGCCATCGGTTCATACGGTGGCTACCTTTGTGCATCCGCGCCCGTAATCGAACTGATGCGCAACCGCGCGCGAACCCTGATCTACTCGACCGGCTTGCCACCCGCTTGTGTAGGGGCCGCAATTGCTGCGCTCGACCTGATTGAGCGCGAACCCTCCTACGCTGCTGAACCGGTCCGAAAAGCAAAAGCATTTACGCAACGGGCGGGGCTGCCGGACGCGCAAAGTCCGATCGTACCGATCGTGATCGGTGACGAAGAAATTGCGCTTCGCAAATCGCGTTTGCTGGAAGACGAAGGGTTTCTAGCAGTCGCCATCCGTCCTCCGACGGTTAAGCCGGGAACGGCACGCCTGCGCCTGACCTTCACGGCGCAGCATCCGGACGATCAAGTCGAACGACTCGCTGACATCGTGCGGGAAAAGATACTGGCATAAATCGTGGCAGCTTATTTCGTCACCTCGACCGGTACCGATATCGGCAAGACCTTCGTGACCGCCGCGCTCATTCGCTATATGCGCGAGTCCAACCAGCCCATTGCCGCGTTGAAGCCCATCGTGAGCGGATACGATTCCTCGGTAGCAGAAACAAGCGATCCAGCGGTCTTGCTGGCGGCGCTCGGACGGCGGATGTCGGCAGATGAGATCGAACGCATCGCTCCCTGGCGGTTTCGCGCCCCGCTTGCGCCCGATCTCGCCGCCGCCCGCGAGGGCCGTCGCGTCGATTTTGTCGAGTTGGTCGAATTCAGTCGCGCGGCTATCAACGGCGCAAAAGGACCACTGTTCATCGAAGGTGTCGGGGGAATCATGGTGCCGCTCGACGGACGACGCACCGTGCTCGACTGGATGACGGCGCTTGATATTCCGCTGTTGCTAATAGTCGGCGGCTATTTGGGAACGATTAGCCACACGCTGACCGCGCTCGACGTGCTGGCGCAGCGCAAATTGACGATCGCCGCTATCGTCGTGAGTGAAAGCGACCGCGACGCCGTTGCACTGGACGATACCGTGGCTAGCATCGAGCGATTTTCCAATGGTGTTGAAGTCGTGGGGCTTCCGCGTCTCCCCGCCGGAATTACGCATCACCCGGCAATCGCCCGGATCGCCAATCTGCTTTGACACGCCGTTAGCCGTTGAAACTCAGCATGGTCTCGACCATGCCTTCCAGATTGACTAGGCCGTGCATCACCATAGTCAGGATGGTCGATCCGCTCGCCCAGCGGATCCACCCGAACAGCACACCGAAGGCGAAAACCTGGGCAATCAGGAACCAGTCGTATTGAACGTGGATGATCGCGAATATTCCGGCCGTAAAAACGATCACCGGCCATGCTTGCTGCGGTGTTTTCAACCAGCCTTGAAATAGAAAGCCGCGAAATAGCGTTTCCTCGCCGATCGGAATGAGGATCGTCACGGCGAACAGCAGCAAAGGCAAAAGGTTGGCGGCAGTGGCCGCCTGGTACATATCGCTCTGGAAGCGGTCGACAATGTTGCGACCGGCGAGCCAGCTCACGGTATCCCCGATGGCAATCAGCACGGCCACACCAACAATGGCAATTATCACCTCGCCGCGGCGCGGCAGCTTGTAGCCGAGATATTCCGCGACGTTTCCCCTCGAACTGGCCGCAAGAGCGAGCAGTGCTACCTGTACCGGCGCCGATACGAAAATAAACAAAACGATGGCACCGCCGTCCTGCGCCAATGTGGCGACCTCGCTCAATTTGAGGCCGTACCCCAAACTCAAAGCCAGAATCCCGGAAAGCTGCCCGACGAAAAGCGCGAATGCGCCGATCACGAATGTGGCAAAGACGCCGAAAGGCTTTACGGCGTCGCTCAAGGCAACTCCTTCAGCCACTGGCCCAGCGCAGCGCGTTCCGCTTCGGTCATATCGGTCTGGTTGCCGAGTGGCATCGCTTTGCCCTGCACAGTCTGCGCGTAGATGACCGCAGCATGTTTCTTGAGGTCGGCGGCAGATTCCAGAATTATATTTTTTGGCGCTTCGCGAAAACTTTCATGCGTCGACTTTTTCGTATGACACGTCGCGCAGTGTTTTTGCACAATAACGAGTACTTCGGCGTCGGATATGCTGCCAGCCTGCGCAGCAGGCGCAACGGTGGCGAGGATTATCATCGCCACCGCGTGCAGGATCATGCAAGAGGCCTTCTACGGCACCAAAATCGACGAACCCGTGGTGTCGCGGCCTTCCATTTCTTTGTGCGCCTTGGCAGCGTCTTTGAGCGGATATTTCTGGTTGATCGGGATTTTCACCGCGCCCGAGCCGACGACCTTGAACAAGTCAGTGGCGGTTGCGATCAGGTCATCGCGTTTGGCCACATAGTTGTTAAGGGTCGGTCGTGTCGCGAAAAGTGAGCCCTTGGTTTGCAGAATATTGATGTTGAAGGCGTCGATTTGGCCGGATGCGCTTCCGAAACTGACGAAGTAACCGAGCTGACGCAGGCAATCGAGCGAGGCAGGAAAGGTGGTTTTGCCGATACCGTCGTAAACCACATCACAAAGTTTGCCGCTGGTGATCTCTTTCACCCGGGCGACAAAATCCTCATCGCGATAAAGGATCGTGTGGTGGCAGCCGTTCTTTTGGGCGAGCTCGGCCTTCTCCTTGGAGCCGACTGTACCGATGACGGTCGCGCCGAGATGGTTTGCCCATTGGCAGGCAATCAGACCCACGCCGCCTGCGGCGGCGTGGATCAGGCACACGGTGCCCTTCTCGACCTTGTATGTGCGGTTGATCAGATACTGCACGGTCATGCCCTTGAGCATCATGCCTGCAGCCTGGTCGTAGGAAATGTTGTCGGGAAGTTTCACAGCGCGATCCACCGGCACCAGCCGCTCGCCGGCATAGCCACCTAGAGGTCCGACAAATGCGACGCGGTCGCCCACTTTGAGGTCGGTGACGCCGGGGCCAACCGCCATGACCTCGCCGGCACTTTCGTTTCCTGCAATGAATGGCATACCGACAGGCGAGGGATACATGCCCATGCGGAAATAGGCATCGATGAAATTCACGCCGCAGGCATGTTGCTTGATCTTGATCTGGCCCTGGCCTGGCGCGGCGATCTGGACATCTTCGTAGGTGAGGACTTCGGGACCACCGGGTTTGTGAACGCGCACTGCCGCGACCATTTTTACACTCCTTGGATAGGCTTGTTATGCAGGAAGGAATTCGGGCCGCGATAATAGGCGGCCGCACGCCGAGCGCAAGGCGGGGTCAGCGCGCGCCGGAAACGCGAAGATTCGCGCCGTTGATATAGGAGGCAGCGTCCGACAGCAAAAACAGAATGGCCTCGGCGACTTCACTGGCTTGGCCCGGCCGACCCATCGGTAACATGGGCATGACCCGATCAATACGTCCCGGCGGCTGAATATCGGTGTCTATCACGCCTGGCGTAATGGCGTTGACGCGGATACCTTCCTTAGCAACCTCGCGAGAGACCCCGATAACCATGGAGTCTACTCCGGCTTTCGCCGCGGCATACCACACACATTCGTTCGCGCCGCCAAGCGGTGCGGCCATCGAAGAGAGCATCACAACCGAACCGCCTTTGCCGCCGTGTTTGGTCGACATGCGGCGAACGCAGGCGCGCAGGCAGAGCAACGCTCCAAACGTGTCGATGTCGAGTACTTCGCGGATTGTCTGCGTGCTGACTTCGTCCAGACGCGAGCCTTCTCCAATAATCCCGGAACTGTGCACGAAATGCGTGAGCGATCCAAAAGTGTCGCTCGCCGTGTCGAACACTCGTTCTATATCGTTCTCCTGCGCCATATCCCCCTGGATGGCAATCGCCTTTCCTCCGGCCTTCTTGACCGCCTCGACGACGGAAGCCGCCGCGTTTGAATTGTTCTTGTAGTTCACCGCCACGTCGTAACCCTGCCCCGCCGCAAGCTTTGCCGTCGCGGCTCCAATGCCGCGGCTGCCGCCGGCGATTAACAGGACTGGTCGGGACATGAGTTACTCCTTGAGCTATCTGCGCCTTTCACGCGGCGGACCGCACACGGTCAGGCAATAATCCGACGCTAAAGAAATATACGGCGATGAGCGACAACGGCACCGTGACGTAAGGACCTGGCGACAGATCCTGAACAACCGCGGCCAAGGCGAGCACCACCCACATGGTCAAAATCGCAATATTCAACAATCGCCAATGTTGGACACGCAGAGGATGGAGAAATTTCACAGGCGCAAAACTCAGAGCCGCGAGCAAGGCAATCGCGATAGCTGCCACCCATCCTGGCGGTTCAAGCAGATACAGATAAAAGGCCGCAAGATTCCAGACCGCCGGAAAACCGCGAAAATAATTGTCCGCAGTCTTCATCTCGCGGTCGGCAAAATAGAGAGCACCACTGATGACGACAACAACCCCCGCCGGAATCGCAAGCGGCTGCGGCATGAGTCCGCTTGCGGCGATCGCGTAAGCCGGAACGAAGACATACGTCGTAAAATCGACGACCAGATCGAGTGTATCACCCGACCAGCGCGGCAAAAGCTTCTGCACCTCGAAAGCGCGGGCTAACGGCCCATCGACGCCATCAATAACGAGCGCCAGGCCGAGGCAGAGGAACATCCCCGCCCAATGACCCCCGGTCCCGAGGATGAGCGCCAGCAATGCCAACGCCGCGCCGGTCGCGGTGAAGACATGAATCGTGAATGCGCGGACGTACTCGAATCCCGCCACTTAACCGTTGCCCCAGTCGAGCTTTACGATCTCAGCCGATCGCCCCGCCAGATTCCAGTTGCGGCCGAAGCCGCGGAAACGCGATCTGTCGGCACGAGAGACAATAATATCAGAACCAATCCAATATTCACTGTTGTGGATCACTACATTCTTGCCCGCTTCCTTGCCCCGGACTGGGGTGATCGCGCCATCAACATATTTTTCGATGCGGATGATGCGCGTTTCTCCTTGCGTCTCATAGGTGATGGGCACCTGGTGCACCCCAAGAAATTGTCCAACAAGAATCGATAGTAAGTGCGTGGTACCCCCGACCCGGCCGGTAAAAATTCGTGTCAGCCCCTTCACAGCCTGAACGGATGCATCCTCGTCGACGAAAAGAGCGGCGGTCCAGTTGCCACGCGACATGATGCCAGGCAGGTCCATCATGAGGCCCACCTTTATGCCCGCAAGATCGACGGTGTCGAAATGTCCGTCGTCGATGCGGATGCCCGCCCAGGTCTGACAACGGCTCTCGGTCGGCGGGTGCTCGCCACGCGACAATACGCAGGGACAAAACACCGTGCAGCTGCACGACAGTGCCAACTCGCCTCTCAAAGTCCAACTTTCCGTCAACGCACGACTCCCGCTTTATTTTCAACTCGTTCGCAATGGCCATCTGCCGGCCCCAGCCGCAAGAAGCATACTGACGCCGACGACCATAAGCACGATACCAACGGCATGAGTGAAACGTCGGCCCGTGAGCATCTTCTCGATCGTCATTACGATGGCGATCGCAGTCATCCAGACGATGTTCATCAAGCCAACCCCGAACATCAGCAACATCATCGCCCAGCAGCACCCAAGGCAGTAGAGACCTTGCTTTAACCCAAGCCTGAATACTCCGGCGTTAGTCGTCGCCCAGTTTGTGAAGAAAAATGGAAACGGCTGCTGACACCGCGTGAGACATGCATGCTTCAGCGCAGAAAATTGGTAGATGCCGGCGAAGATAAATATTGCACCGGACAGCAACGGGTTCGCCGATGCCATGCCACGGTCGAGCAATGCCGTCCGCGTTAAAGCTATCTGTCCGAGGACTGCGAAAACCGAAAAGCCAAACCACACGGCAGCGTAGCCGCCAGCAAGTACAAATGGTGAGACGATCCGTTCGCCCTTGCGAGCGGCAGTGTCGGCAATTTCCGTATAGGTCAGAATCATGGGCGCGGCGCTCGGCAGCATCATTGCCAAGGCCATCGCGCACCACATCGAGAAGATGACCGCCACGGCGTAAGGGCCCGAGAGGCCATCTTGCAGGGTGCTGCACAACGCCTGCACAAATCCTGGCCCGCCCGGAGCACTCGCTGTTCCGCCGAAAAGGAGCGCAAGGTACAGCCAGCCCAAACCGCCGAGCACAATCACGCAGAGCCAAGCCAGTACCTTCGGCCGCGTGAAAACGTGTCCGAGGCTCGCCACGGCGGGCGACAGGTGTGTCATATCATGGCGGGCAGTTTCACTCATGGAGCTTTGTCCATAGCCCATAAGCCGACGTGAGGGTATTGCAAGTGTCCGGCTTGGTTTCCGATCGGGCCGGCGCGTGCTAGTGCGGTTAACGCAAGACGGAGCCTTTGGATGCCAGGAGCGCATGACGATCGATGGGCCGCCCTCGTGGTCGGCCGCGGGCCCGCCGGGCTTACTGCCGCGATCGCCCTCGCCGAGGGTGGCGTTCCCACGGTTCTGGTCGGTAAACGATCTGCAAAATCGGATAACCGGACCACGGCTTTACTCGCTGGTTCCGTTACCGCGCTCGACACGCTCGGTGTCTGGGCCTTGTGCGCCGCACAGGCCGCTCCGCTCAAGGTCATGCGGATTGTCGACGACACCGGCCGATTGTGGCGCGCACCCGAAGTCAGATTTGAAGCGAGCGAAATCGGATTGGATGCGTTCGGTTACAACATCGAAAATCGTCATCTAATCGACGCCCTGGAAGAGCGGGCTCGCAATCTTTCCAACTTAAGTGTGATCGACGTCGAAACAGTAGCGCTCACGCCCGAACGGCATTCGGTTGCTGTTGCCGTCCAGGACGGATCGACATACCATGCGCAGTTCGCGATCGGTGCGGACGGTCGCAATTCGATCTGTCGCGCAGCGGCCGGAATTGACCTTAGCGAGCGCGAATACCCGCAGGTGGCACTGACGTTGTGCCTACGGCATTCCCGTCCGCACCATGACACATCGACAGAGTTTCATACCCCAGCGGGTCCGTTCACGCTCGTGCCTTTACCGGGAGATCGATCGAGCCTGGTTTGGGTGCTCGACCCTAAAGCGTCTGAGCAGCTTTCGGCTCTTGATGATGCTGAACTGAGCGACGAAATCGAGCGCGCGTCATATTCGATTTTGGGAAAGATCGAAGTCGAATCGGGCCGCGGCCGTTTTCCCCTTCGCGTTGCGACCGCACGGCGGTTCGCAGACAAGCGCATCGCGCTCATCGGCGAAGCTGCGCACGTCATTCCGCCGATCGGCGCGCAAGGTCTCAATTTGGGTCTGCGCGACGCGGCAACAATCAGCGAGCTTGCGATCCTGGCAAATCGAAGCTGCAAAGATAAAGATATTGGAGCTGACGATATGCTCGCGCACTACGATCGCTTGCGGCGCGCCGACGTGGGCAGCCGAGCACTCGCGGTCGACTTGCTCAATCGCACATTGCTCAGCGATTTCCTGCCCGCCCAAAGCGCCCGGGGATTAGGGCTTTACCTGATCGACCGCATTGGCCCGTTGCGGCGTGCAGTCATGCGCGAAGGCGTGGCTCCCGCCGCGGCCCAACCGCGACTGATGCGTGGGGAAGCACTCTAGCCGAGTTTCGGCGCTTTCTTTACGCCAGCCGGTTCGCGAAACTCCGGACTGATCGGCAGTGGTAGCGCTGCCAAACTCTTGCCCGAGGCAGTTGCGGCTTGGTGCGCAAACAGCCCGCGTTCGACAAAATGCGGGTCGCGTATGGCCTCTTCGAGCGGGGTGACCACCGTGGTGCAGCAGTCGGCCGCGGCGAATATCGGTCGCCATTCCTCGGATGTCCTGGCGGCGATAAGTTTCGCGATGGCGTCGCGCGTTGCTCTCGGGTCCCGGGTGTCATCGACAAGTGACGCCGGCAGGGCAATTGCCTTGGTAAAGGCAATCCAGAATTTCTGTTCGATCGCCCCGCAGGCAATCAATTTTCCGTCCTTCGCCGGATAAATTTGGTAGCGCGGCGAACCGCCAACGAGCCACATTTCGCCAGGCGCCGGAAAGCGCTTGCTCGCAACGCCGAGCGCGAGCGCCGCCCACGTGAAGGTGAACATCGCGTCAGTCATCGCTATGTCGATGTGGCAGCCCTGCCCGCTTTGATCGCGAACCCGCAAGGCAAGCAAAATGTTGATGACCGCCGGAAAGCTTCCGCCGGCGATGTCGGCGGCAAGCATCGGCGGGACCACGGGATTGTCGCGTGGCCCAGGCTGCAAATCCAATAGGCCAGTGTTGCCGATATAGTTGATGTCGTGACCGGCCTCATGCGCGCGTGGCCCATTTTGGCCGTAGCCAGATATCGAGCAATAAATGAGCTTCGGGTTGAGCGCCCTTAGATCCTCGAACCCTAGGCCGAGACGCGACATCACGCCCGGACGGAATTGTTCAACGAGAATATCGGCACGTTTGATGAGTTCGGTCAGTTTGGTGCGATCCGGGTCGGCCTTAAGGTCAAGGGCGATGCTGGTCTTCCCTCGGTTGAGCATTACAAAAGCCGCGCTTTCGCCATCGACCATCGGCGGAAAGCGCCGGGCGTTCTCGCCGCCGGGCTTTTCGATCTTGATCACCTCCGCACCGGCTTCGGCGAGCATC
>JANWKN010000109.1 GCA_025451355.1 Pseudolabrys sp.
AAGGCGGATTGATAGACGCGACTTTCCACGCGCGTCTTGTTATTATCTGCCAAAGCTTTGTCGACGCGTGCCACCCTAGGCAGGAAGGCGGCTCTATGGGGCTCTCCGATGCCAGACGCTTTGGCGCTCTTCCAAACGCCACCGGCACGATTGCGCGACTCGCTTATGCCCATGCAAAAGCTAGTGGTGTTGACCCGCGACCGCTTTTGAAGAAAGCGGACCTAACGCTCCAACAAATCAGAAATACGAACCTGCGGCTCAGCGTTCTCGATCAGATCAATTTTCTGAACTTTACCGCAGACGCACTGCAGGATGACTTGCTCGGCTTTCATCTTGCTCAGCAGCCTGATCTGCGCGAACTCGGCTTTCTCTACTACGTCTCCGCCTCCTCGGACATCCTGGGTGACGCATTAAACCAACTTGCGCGGTATGCCTCGATCGCCAATGAAGGCCTCGCATGCAAATACTCGGACGGCAATCAACCCAGCGTGATCTTCCGCTATGTCGGGGTCAGCCGCCATGTGGACCGCCATCAGATCGAGTTTTTTGCCACAACTTTGATCCGTCTTTGCCGGCAGCTGACCGACACCCGACTTGTGCCGACGAGTCTGAAGTTCGCGCATCGCCGCGACGGCAAATATCCGGAATTGACCGAGTTCTTTGGCAGTGACGTCGAATTTGACACGAACATCGACGAAGTATCCTTCGCGCCGGCGAGTAGGGAGATGCCGGTCGTCTCCGCTGATCATCATCTGAACAAGATACTTGTCGGCTACTGTGAGGAAGCACTGCAACGTCGACCGAAGAAGCGTGGTCCGTTCCGTTCAAGGGTCGAGAATGCAATTGTTCCGCTGCTGCCGCACGGCAAGGCGAGAGCTGATGAAATCTCGCGTAGGCTTGGCGTCAGCCAACGTACGCTGGCGCGCCGTCTTTCTTCGGAGCAGCTGAGCTTCTCTACGGTATTGGAGAATCTAAAAATGGATCTCGCGGAGCGCTATCTCGCCGATGAAGACCTGTCGATTTCGCAAATCGCGTGGCTGCTCGGCTATCAGGAGGTCAGTTCTTTCACGCATGCTTTCAAGCGGTGGACCAACAAGACGCCGCGTCAAATGCGTTCAAAAGCGGCATAGCTCAACACCAGCACTGGTGATTGTAGCGTCGTTTATGGACTGCCTTGATTAATTAGTCTCGCTCAATTCCGACAGCTTTCTAGCGGTGTCTACGATCATATCTATCCGTCGCTGCAATTTATTTTTGAGGTCGGGAACATTTACCTTGTCGGTGACACGGTAAGCATTGCCGACGCGCTCCACATATCCATGCTTGACCATTTCCTGCAGACGCCTCACGACAGTTACGCGTGGCAGTTTGAGAGAATTCGCTATCTTGCTGGCGCTCACCGGCGAACACATCACTGTACGAAGAAACACATAAATTCCAATCATTCGAAACGTTGAGCTGTCACTGTGGGCCGCAAACGCGGCGCCGTAATCTTCGCTGATGCTACGAATCAGGCCTATGTAAAGGCGGCACATAAGCATCCGCTCTCGCGCCAGTTCGATTCGAGGCGGCGGTTGAAAATCGTCGACCAGGACGAAGTCGGATCCAGGCTCATGCCAGGCGTGAGCTTTATGTTTCGCTTCGCGCGGGCGTGGGACGTGTGACCCCTTTTGAATTTCCATCGGCATTTACTCCAGCCCGACAGATAAAAAAATAGTAGAGGCGAGGCTCATCGACCGTCGGCTCGAGCCGGCGGCCGATGACCTCCGAACCAAGGTTCACGCGGTCAGAGTTGCGAGCCTGGCCCTCAACGCGTCAATCGTGGGCTTTATGACCTCGGCGACACCCGGAATTGCCAGCACTTTGTCGAAGAGCTGGTTCAGAGTGGACATCGCTGGATTGACCAATCCGGCGAGCATCTTTCGCTGTCCGTCCGACAATTGCGCCAGCGTGCCGCTGACCTTGTCGATTTGAGATGTGGCGGCCTGCAGTCTGGGCAATGCCGCTTGCGCCGAAGCAGCATCGGTAATGCCGTTGAGCGTCGAACGTACACTACTGATACTGTCGGTAACCTGCTTGCCGATATCGACCCCGCCGACCATCAAGCCCTGGGCGGTCGAGACGCCTTGCTGAACCACCTGCTCCGTCGGCCTGCCGAGAAGGTAGACCAACAGCGCTGCAATGGCGATCGCCGGAATGGCCCACAAAAGCCAATTGGTCGATCCGGATGTCGCCTCCGCCGTTGACCGCCGCGTATCATCGAAGGTTCGCGCGACTGACGCAGCTGCGGCCCGCGTGGTTTCGCCGCCGGCCATAGCCGCTCTTTTTGCCGTATCTCCGAGCGAGTCGAGCAGACCGGTTCCGCCGAGCAATCGACCAAAGCCCGAAGGAATTGCCGCGGCTATATTGTCCTTTTGGCTGGTGAGAAGATTTGTGACGCTTCCGGCATCGAGGCCGCGCGAGCCTTGCTGTTGACCAATCGCACCCATAACAAGAGGGGTCAGCAGACCGAGCACGGAATCGCTCGCCGCCGATCCCAATCCGGAATATTTGCCTACTGAATTGGCAAGCGCGGTCTGGTCGCGGTCGCCGAGAAGCGACGCCAGCAAGCTCGACCCCCGGTCGGCGACTGACGTGGCGCCCGCAGCACCAAGCATGCCCGAGAATTTATCGAGCATCCCCATTTCCTGCTTTGCAGCGTCAACAATCTTCTGCGGACCGCCCGGCTTTGTAGTAGCGCCGACCAGCCCAGCCAGTAACGCCGGAACTCCGGCGCTCACCGCCGTGGAAGCATCGTTGCGATCAAGCCCGAGTGTGCTGGCGATGCGCCCGATCATATCGGGCGTCAGAAATTTCATGATCAGTGATACGAGGTTCGTGGCCATTGACGTTTGCTCCCGCATTCGTGAATGAACGAGATTGTCGTTCCGCAACTTCCCCGCATTTGTGGTTGAACAAATTTGTCGTTCGACAACTTCAATGTCGAGATGGACCTAGGGCCCATGGCCGCGCCTTTCGTAGTTCCCTACTCCGGTAGTTCCCGCGGGTATTTTCATCGGATTGACGCACTGGCGACCCGTTGCAGTCGAAATTACATAGTACGGAATGACCAGTATGCTCTGTGACGTGCGGTGTCCGCGTTGGGTTTTGGCGGCGGTTTTTCTGGCGACAGGCCTGACTGCCAGCTTGGAAGCTCACGCCCAGTTTTCCTGGGATCAGCAGTATCAATACAAACGGTCGCGGCCACAGTCGGGCGGTTTCTTTCGGAATTTCTTCGAACCGTTTAATTCGCACCAGCGCGAAGATGAGTACTACGCTCCGCCGCCGCGGCGGCAACCGCAGCAACACGTACAGCCGGCCGAAAGTCCACGCGCCCCATCACCGCGCAAAACGGAATCAAAAGCGGAGTCAAAAGTCGCCTCGATCGTGGTGATGGGTGACGATATGGCCGACTGGCTTGCGTACGGCCTGGAGGACATATTCGCGGATTCACCCGAGATTGGCATTGTCCGCAAGAACAAACTCAATTCGGGGCTGTTGCGCTACGATAGCAAGGGCGATCTCGACTGGTGGCATGTCGCACGCGATACATTGGCGCAAGAGAAAGCAGACTATGTAATCATGATGCTTGGCATTGGCGATCGCCAGGAGATTGGCGAAAAGGATCTTGCCAAAGAGGCAGAAGCAAAGGCCAAGGATCAGCAGGCCAAGGACGATGCGGACAAAAAGGCCGGCCAGAAACCGGCCAAGCCAGAGAGTTCCGCGAAGTCCGACAATACCGAGGATGTCGGCGCCACGGCGCAGCGCGTCAGGAAAACAGGTGGCCCCGCCGAATTCCGGGGCGATGAGTGGGCAAAAGTCTACTCAAGGCGCATCGATGAGACCATCGCGGCACTGAAAAGCAAGGGCGTGCCGGTGATCTGGGTCGGCCTTCCGTCAATTCGTGGAGCCCGATCCACAGCGGACGTGGCCTTTCTCAACGATCTCTATCGTTCGCGCGCCGAACGTGCCGGCATCACATATATTGATGTGTGGGACGGCTTTGTGGACGAAGCGGGCAAGTATTCAAATTACGGTCCGGACTATGAGGGTCAGGTCCGGCGGCTGCGCCTGAGCGACGGTGTTTTCTTCACCAAATACGGCGCAGTCAAGCTTGCGCGTTACGTCGAACACGAGTTGCGTCGGTTTATGAACAATCGCGTGCCAGTGGCACTCCCGTCCGGACCCGTTGAGTCGTCACCATCCGCGGCAAAACCGGCCGAGCGGCCGCTAGTGGGCCCAGTCGTTCCGCTAACCGGTCCGCCGAAGGACAAAGATACGAAAGACACGAAGGATGGCGATGATCTGCTCGGGGGGCCGGGCAGCAGCCAGATTCACGGCGATGCGACCGCTACGAAGGTTTTTGCAAAGGGCGAAGCGGTGGCCCCTCCGGCCGATCGAGCCGACAATTTTTCCTGGACCAGTGCAAACAACTCCCCTGCAGCTCAGTCCGCGCCAGTGCCGCCTGTAGCAACTGAGACCGCGGTGCCTCCCGCAGGAGCAGGCGCAATGGCCTCTGCGCCGCCGGAGGCGACACCGGAAGAGCGCAAGAAAAAGGGTAGCGTCGGGAAGGTCACACAAAAAGTGACGAAGAAGCCGCCGAAACCGGAATACGCAGCGCCACAATCGCCGCAATCGTTGCAGGATTTCTTCTTGCGGCCGCCAATGCCGGTTGGACCTTCAAACGGCCCGTTCTTCCGGACACGCTAGCCCGATGAGGTAATACGCAAAGCCTGTGTGGGCCGCGTCGTTCGCATCAAGTCAGACAATGCGAGAGAATATGCCCCCGCGAGGGTTCGGCGAAGGGGCTGAAGGCTGGCTCGCAACCGACCAATGTCGGCTTTCGAACCGGCGTTTCGGCCGGAGTTGAATCATGCTGCTTCGGCTTGGTAGCCGGCACCGGCGGCAAGCGGTCGCCCTTGATGATCCGATTGACGGAAACGGTCGGCGCGGCGTTTTTGGCGGTAACGGGACTCGTCAACGCGGTAACAACGCCGGCTATGAAGCAGCTCAAAAGCAGAGCGCCAGCGATACCTTTGAAACTGAAACCGGACCCGTACCACATGGCACTACTCCCAAGCCTCGGCCGCTCAGAAAGAAAGAGCGTTGAGTAACAGGAGGCCCACGAATACGGCCGTCAGCGATAGACCAAACACACCGGTGGTTACGCGTTCGCTCGTATTGACCATGGCAGCCGTCCCTGTACTTCCGAAGCTTTTGTTTTTGTGTACGGGCACAAAGCTAGAGTGCGGCCGGGCCGTCACACCAGCATACGTAGGTAGCCGCAAAGTATAAGGAGAAAGGGCGGACCCTATACGTAAGTGTAATAGGCTTTCGAGCAGCTTTGACGCTTTGGACCACCCGGCCGCTAACTGGCGGGGATAACCGCTGTGCCCTCAATCTCGACTTTTGCACCTGACTCGAGCAGCCCTGCGACGACAATCAAAGACATCGCCGGAAAATGGCGACCGATGACCCTGCGATAGGCTTCGCCGATCTCCTTTTGCCGCGCCACATAAGTCGCCTTGTCGGTGACAAACCATGTCAATCGGGTGAGATGCCGAGGCTCGCCCCCGGCCTCTGCCAACACTGCAACAATATTCGAAAGCGCGCGCTCAGCTTGGCCAACGAAATCGTCACTGACCAACTGACAGCGCTCATTCCAGCCAATCTGCCCGGCGATGAACACCTGGCGTCCCTCGGCAGCCACTCCATTGGAATAGCCTTTCGGAAGCATCCAGTTCTTCGGCTGTAAAAATTCAAACGTGTTCTTGCTCATGACTGACCGTGCTGCCGCAATTTGAATCTTTGGATTTTGCCTGTCTGGGTCTTCGGCAAAGCTTCGACAAACCTGACCGCGCGCGGATACTTATAAGGCGCGATAACTGCCTTAACATGATCCTGCAACCGCTTCATACAGGCCGTATCACCTTCGACACCGGCCTTGAGCACGACAAAAGCCGTCACAATCTGCCCGCGTTCGATATCCGGCGCGCCAATCACAGCGCATTCCCCCACGTCGGCGTGTGAGAGCAGCGCGCTCTCGACTTCCGGCCCCGCTATGTTGTAGCCGGCCGAAACAATCATATCGTCCGTGCGCGCTGCAAAGTGGAAGTGGCCTTCCTCGTCCTGAAAATAGGCGTCGCCGGTCAAATTCCAGCCGTCGCAGACATAAGACTTCTGCCGCATGTCAGCGAGGTATCGGCATCCTGTCGGGCCGCGCACCGCCAATCGACCGACGGTTCCGGGCTTTGCCGTTTTCATGTCGGCGTCGACGATTCTCGCCTCATATCCGGTAACCGGACGGCCGGTGACTCCTGCGTGGGCATCGTCAACCCGATTCGAAATGAAGATATGCAGCAGTTCGGTCGTCCCGATGCCGTCCAGAATTGATTTACCCGTTTTGCGTCGCCAGTCCTCGAAGACGGGGCCCGGCAGCGTCTCTCCGGCGGACACCGCGATGCGCAAAGACGAGAGATCTGCACCCTGCTCCATCGCCGCCAGCATGGCGCGATAGGCAGTCGGCGCCGTGAAGCAGATCGTTGCCTTATAGTTCTCGATGATCTGAATCATGTTCGCGGGCGAAGCATTTTCTAGCAGCGTCGCTGTCGCGCCAAAGCGCAACGGAAAAATCGCAAGGCCGCCCAGGCCGAACGTGAAGGCAAGCGGCGGTGAGCCGACAAACACGTCGTCGGGTGTCACTTTCAGGACTTCCCGTGCGTAACCATCCGCAATGATCAGCAGGTCGCGATGGAAATGCATCGTCGCTTTCGGTTCTCCGGTCGTTCCTGATGTGAAACCGAGCAGGGCCACATCGTCGCGCCCGGTGGGCACCGGATCGAACTTGACCGGCTTGTCGAGGGCGATGCGGTCGAGCTCGGCGTCGTGGTTGGAGGTTCCATCAAATCCGACCACCTGCTTGAGGAATCGGCTGTCCTTGGCGCATGCAATAATCTCGTCCACAATACGCATGTCTGTCAGCGCAAGACTGATTTGCGCCTTGTCGACGATTTTGGTGAGTTCGCCTGCGCGCAGCATCGGCATCGTATTGACGACCACCGCACCGGCTTTCGTCGCCGCAAGCCAGGCCGCGACAAGCGCGGGATTGTTGCCAGAGCGGATCAAGATGCGGTTGCCCGGTTTGATACCGTAGTTCTCGACCAACGCATGGGCGACGCGGTTCGACCAGTCGGTCAGCTCCTTGTAAGTGCGCCGCCGGCCGTTTCCGATCAGTGCAATGCGATCCCCGAACCCGCGCTCGACCATTCGGTCAGTCAGCTCAACGGCTGCGTTGAGGCACTCCGGATATTGAAATTCCGGCCGATCGAGCGGCAAATCTGGCCATTGATCGAATGGCGGCAGGTTGTCGCGGGTAAACGTATCGACATGCGCCGACGGACCAAGCTGCGGCTGTCTGTTTGCCGTGCCCATCTCAGTGCTCCAATGCGGAAAGGACGGATCGCGCAATAACGATTTTCTGAACGTCGGACGCGCCTTCGTAAATGCGTAGCGCGCGGATTTCCCGATAGAGAGTTTCGACGGGATGGCAGGAACGCACCCCATCTCCGCCGTGGATCTGCACCGCCGTGTCAATCACACGTTGCGCGGCTTCTGTCGCAAACAGTTTGGCCATGGCTGCCTCCCGGGTCACGCGTGCAGCACCCATGTCCTTGGCCCAGGCGGCGCGATAGATCAGCAGTGCGGCAGCATCGATCTCCAGCGCCATGTCCGCGATATGTCCTTGCACCATCTGCAGGTCGGCAAGCGGCGCGCCAAACAAGTGGCGGTCGGTCGCTCGTTTCAGCGTCTCGTCCAGTGCACGGCGTGCAAAGCCAAGCGCCGCAGCCCCGACCGACGTTCGAAACACATCAAGCGTCGCCATCGCGATCTTAAAACCATCCCCGGCGCGGCCAACAAGAGCGGAGGCTGGAACCCGGCACGCTTCGAAACGAAGGCGCGCCAGCGGATGCGGCGCGATCACGTTCAAACGCTCGGCAATCGTCAGACCAGGATTGTCAGCCTCAATGACGAAAGTCGAAAGTCCGCGGGCGCCTGGTGCCTCGCCGGTACGCGCAAAAACAATATAGAAGTCGGCAATACCGCCATTCGAAATCCAGGTCTTTTCACCGTCGAGAACGAAATTAGCTCCATCGCGGCTGGCAACGGTGGCGATGTTTGCGACATCCGAACCGGACGCGGGCTCCGACAGCGCAAACGCGGCTATCGCCTTGCCGGAGCGGGTCTTCGGTAACCACGCCTCGCGTTGCTCCGCGTTGCCGAACAACGACAAGGGACCGGCGCCCAGGCCCTGCATGGCGAAAGCGAAATCAGCAAGGCCCGCGTGCCGCGCCAATGTTTCCCTGATCAGCGCCAGCGTGCGCACATCGATCCGCTCGGCGTCGCCCTCACCCGGAGCGGTGAATTTAAGCCAACCATCTCGCCCCAGCGCGGCGACGAGGCTACGACAGGTTTGATCAGTGTCGTGATGGTCAATGCCCGAAAGGTTTTGCACGGACCAAGCCTCCAGTCGCTCGGCCAGTTCGCGATGACGCGGCTCGAAAAAGGGCCAGTGCAGAAAACTTTTGTCGCTCATCACTCAGTTTCCGGCAAAGCGCGGGGTGTCTTTTGCAATGAAGGCTTCGTATGCGCGACGGAAATCGGCGGTTTGCATGCAAATCGCCTGTGCCTGTGCTTCCGCCTCAATCGCCTGGTCAAGCGTCATGGACCATTCCTGGCCAAGCATAGTTTTAGTCATCATGTGCGCGAAAACCGGGCCTTGAGTGAGCTTCTGCGCGAATGCCAGCGCTTCCATTTCGAGCTTGTCGGTTGCAACAAGCCGATTGAAAAAACCCCATCGCTCGCCCTCTTCCGCACTCATCGTGCGGCCGGTGAACAGCAATTCCGATGCACGGCCCTGCCCAATCACGCGTGGCAGCATGGCACACGCGCCCATGTCGCAGCCTGCAAGTCCCACACGTGTAAACAGAAACGCAGTTTTCGCCTGCGGCGAGCCCAACCGCATATCGCAGAACAGCGCGATCATCGCGCCGGCGCCAACGCAGACACCGTCGACGGCGGCGATAATGGGCTGCGGGCAGGCGCGCATAGCTTTCACAAGATCGCCGGTCATGCGCGTGAACGCGAGCAAGCCTTTCATGTCCCGATCGAGCAGCGGACCGATAATATCGCGCACGTCACCGCCTGAGCAGAAATTTCCTCCATTCGAGCCAAAAACCACGGCCTTGACGTCATCAGCGGAGGTGAGCTGGTGAAAGGTGTCGCGCAGCTCGACATAGGAATCTAAAGTAATAGGGTTCTTTCGCTCGCTGCCCTTGAGCGTGATAACCGCCACGTCATCCTTGCAATGCCAGTTGAAATGCGCGGGCTTGAAGTCCTTCATTTTCATGGTCTGGCCTCCCGGGTACGCACGCGCCTGACAAGTTCGTCGAGCTGACTGATGATCGACTCAGCCTCCATGGCGCCGAATTCCTCAAGCATTTCGTCGATCCACCCTTCATGAGCTTTCGCGATGACCGAAAATTGCGAGGCACCCTTGGGGGTCAGACGGACAATAAAGGACCGACGATCGCTGGCTGGCGCCTGTCGCAGCACCAGCTTCTCGGCGACGAGCCGATCGATGATGCCAGTCACATTGCCGTTGGACACCATCAACTGCCGCGACAGCTCGGTCATTGTCATACCCTCTTCGCTACGAGCGAGCGCGGCCATTACGTCGAACTGCGGTAAAGTGATCGAAAATCTTGTGCGCAATCGCTCCCGCAATTGGGCCTCGATCGCGCGTGACGAACGCAACAACCTCAGCCAGAGCCGCAGGCGTTGCTTGCTGATTGGAAGCGGTGCGCTGCGGACGCGCGCTTTGTTCGCGGCGTTCATTGCGAACCTCCGGTTACCTCGATTGTCTGCCCGTTCACGGAGCCGGCGGACGGCAAGCAGAGCCGTAGCACCGCCAACGCCACTTCCTCCGGCTTAACCAGTCGGCCAGACGGATTGTCTTTGGCAAGCATGGCGCGCGCTTCGTTGGCCGATCGGCCCGTTTTGGCAGAAATTTTCTCAGCCGCAGCATCGATGAGCGGCGTGTCCGTGTAGCCCGGACACACAGCGTTGACCGTAACTCCGGTTGACTCGAGTTCCAGACTGAGAGCGCGGGTTAAGCCGACGACGCCGTGCTTGGCGGCACAATATGCCGCGACGTAGGGATATCCCTTCAACCCTGCCGTCGACGCGATAAAGACAATCCGGCGCGTTCCCTCGAATTTGCGGGTGACATCGGGCAAAGCTGCCTTCACCGTAAGGAACGCGCCGGTGAGGTTCACGTCGATCATGCTTTGCCAGTGAGAAAGTTCCATCTTTTCGACGGCAGCACTCGCGGCAGTTCCAGCGTTGGCGACGACGATATCGATCGGGCCGTGAGCCTCGCAAGCCGCACGCGCCATGGCTGCGCAGTCGGATTCCTTCGTCACGTCAGCGACAATCGCCGTCGCTTTGGCGAGGCTCGCTGCCACGTTCTCTAACGGCGCCTGGCGTCTGCCTGCCAGCGAAACTGCGGCGCCTTCGCCTGCCAGCGCACGCGCGATAGCCGCGCCTATGCCGGTGCCGCCGCCGGTGATCAGTGCGTGTCGATTGTCGAGCACCCCCATCAGACTTTCCCCGTCATTATGTCGGGGCGTGACTTGAGGCGGTAGAGTTGATCGCGGCCGGGCCAATAGGGCTTCGGCCATCTCACGCCGTCGTAGCGAAGGTCAGCCGCCGCATGCAGCGTCCAGTACGGATCCGACAGATGTGGGCGAGCCAGGCAGACAAGGTCAGCTCGCCCCGCCATCAGGATCGAATTAACATGATCCGGCTCATAGATGTTGCCGACGGCGAGAGTTGCGACGCCAGCCTCATTGCGAATTCGGTCAGAGAAAGGCGTCTGAAACATTCGGCCGTAGACCGGACGTGCGTGCGTGGATGTTTGGCCGGCCGAGACATCGATGAGGTCGACGCCCGCCTCGCTGAGTAATCGCGCGATCTCGACGGCGTCCTGCGGCCGCACGCCCTCTGGGGTAACCCAATCGTGAGCCGAAATGCGTACGGAGATCGGTTTTTCGTCCGGCCACACTTTTCGCACCGCACGAAACACTTCAAGCGGGAACCGCATTCGATTCTCCAGCGGCCCACCGTATTCATCGGTGCGTTTGTTGGTCAGCGGGGTAATAAAGGACGACATCAAGTAGCCGTGCGCGTAATGCAGCTCGAGCCAGTCGAAACCGATACGGGCCGCCATCTCCGCCGAGCGCACAAACTCGTCGCGGATCTGGTCCATGTCAGCGCGCGCCATCTCACGCGGCGTCTGGTTTTGCGGGCTCCAAGCCACGGCCGAGGGTGCGAGTACCGGCCAATTTCCGGTCGCGAGCGGTGCGTCGCTCTCTTCCCACCCGAGCTGGGTCGAGCCTTTCGCTCCTGAATGGCCAAGCTGGATTGCGATCTTGGCGTCAGTCTCGGTATGGACAAATTCGACTATGCGTTGCCAGGCGTTGAGGTGTTCCGAGGCGTAAAGGCCTGTACATCCGGGCGAGATGCGGCCTTCCGGCGAAACGCAGGTCATTTCCGTAAACACCAGCCCGGCGCCGCCTTTGGCTCGTTCGGCGTAGTGCACGAAGTGCCATTCGTTGGGTGTGCCGTCTTTGGCGCGATATTGCGCCATCGGTGAAACGCACACCCTGTTTGCAAGCTCGAGGCCGCGAACCCGAAACGGCACAAACATCGGCGGCCGCGCCGAATTTGGTATCTGCCCTGTCGCCTTTTGCTCGAACCATTTCTCCGCGCCAGAAAGCCACTGCGGATCTCGCTGGCGCAGGTTCTCGTGACTAATTCGTTGCGAACGCGTGAGCAGTGAATAGTTGAACTGCACAGGATCGAGATCGAAATACCGCTCGACGTCCTCGAACCATTCGGTCGAATTGCGCGCGGCATTCTGTAGTCGCAATACTTCAAGCCGCCGTTCTTCTTCGTAGCGCCTAAAGGCCGAGGTAATATCGGGCTCGCTGTCGAGATAGTTCGCCAGCGCTATCGCGCTTTCCATGGCTAGTTTCGATCCGGAGCCGACCGAGAAATGAGCGGTGGCGGCGGCATCGCCCAGCAGGACGATGTTCTCGTGACTCCAGCGTTCGCAGAGAACGCGATTGAAATTGAGCCAAGCCGAACCGCGCAAGTGGCGCGCATTCGACATCAGTCTGTGACCACCGAGATTGCGAGCGAAGATTTTCTCGCAGGCCGCGATTGTTTCGTCGATGTTCATGCGATCGAAGCCGAGGCGCCGCCATGTCTCTTCAGAACACTCGACAATGAAGGTCGCCGTGTCGGCGTCGAATTGATAGGCGTGCACCCAAATCCAGCCGTGCTCAGTCTCTTCGAAGATAAAGGTGAATGCGTCGTCGAATTTCTGATGCGTTCCGAGCCAGATGTATTTGCACGCACGAACGTCGATGTCAGGCTTGAAGGCGTCGGCGTGTGCTGCGCGGACACGAGAATTCACGCCGTCAGCACCAACAACGATGTCGAAGTCTTTGTAGCTGTCGACCGGTGCCACTTCCGTCTCAAACCTGATCTCCACGCCGAGAGAACGTGCACGGTCCTGCAGAATATTGAGAAGCCGCTTGCGGCCGATGCCGCTGAAGCCGTGGCCTCCTGACCGCATCACCTTGCCTCGATAGTGAACGGCTATGTCGTCCCAATAGACAAAAGAGTCGCGAATTGCTTTTGAGGAAACGGGATCGTTAATGTGAAGATTGCCAAGTGTCTCGTCGGACAAAACGACACCCCAGCCAAAGGTGTCGTTCGGTTTGTTGCGTTCAACAACGAGGACGTCGTGCGAGGCGTCACGTAACTTGAGCGAGATCGCGAAGTTTAGCCCACCCGGGCCGCCCCCCAGAACTGCCGCACGCATGCGCCGGCTCCTTTCGCGGTGACCTGAGAAGAATGCCGCAGAAGGCAAGATATTACAAACATAAAATATTTAAATTTAAAGCTTTTTAGCGAGAGGGGACGAAGCGCGGTTTTCTACACCACCTCAATGGCTTATTGCGCTTGGATGCACCCGCCGCCCCGCTCTGCGGGTATTTAGTGCGACGACTTTTTCCAGATTCCGCGCTTGTGCATCAAGGCCACCTGTTTGTCGATCACATCGCGTTTGTAATCGGCATGCTTGGGCGGGACTTTTTTCAGATAGCGGTTCTTCGGATAGATCGGCTTTTCATAGATGATCTGTGCAAGTTCCGACCGGATGTCTTTCATCCAGTTCGTGACTTGCGCCGACTCGCGGTGATGACGCAGCGCTTCGATATTGATGACACCCGAAACGAACGTTGAGCCGTTGGTATCGCGTTGCTTGCCAACCAGCTGACCGCGGTAGTCTACAATCATGGACTGGCCGCCGCCGGCATCTATGCCCACCGGATGATCGGCATCGAGATGATAACTGCCGATATTGGGAGCCACGATATACATGTTGTTTTCCAAAGCGCGCGCGCGATTGGAGATTTCGAAAATGTCGTTTTCGGTGAACGGCGCGGGCATCGAGGCGCGATACACCACCTCAGCCCCATTCATCGCCAGACCTCGACCATTTTCCGGATAGTTCCCTTCCATCGCCATCATGATGCCGAGACGTCCGATTTTGGTGTCGGCGACGGGCCAGAACGCATCGAGCGTGCGTCCGTATTTTTTTATCCACCAGTCGTAAAGATCGTGCGGGGACACTGAACGTTCGACCGGCAACAATGCGCTGAGCTTATAATGTTTTAGAATAATCTTGCCGTCCGGATCGACGATGAACCCGATGTTGAAGAAACGGTCCTTCCAGTCTTTGTGGCGCGCCTTGGCCTGCGCCATGATGTAGACGTTCCACTGCCGCGCGAGCTTGCCAATCTCGTCGGTCTCGGGGCCCGGAACATCGATGCAGCAAGTCCGGGCGTAGTCGGCATGGTCCACGTCGAGCACTTCGTCATTGAATCCCATCAGCGCGCCTTCGGGGATGGCGAGCAGACGGACCGGAATATCGAGATTGGACAGCCAAAATGCCGCCTTGGTGAGACCCTTGAGGTGCTCGATATTGTGCTTTATTTCCTCGCGCCGGCGAATGCCCCAGAAGCTGGGGATGAGGCCGACGGCGTTATACGGCTCGATCATGGCCTTCCTCTTCGAATAAAATTTCCGTGCTGAATAATCGATCGGGACCGCTCACGCCGCGACGCTCGGCAGGCCGGCCAGCGCCATGGCAAGTTCTTTATCATCGTAGTCCTGGTCGACCAATTTGCCTTCGAAGTAGTTGATGTAGGCCTGCATGTCGAAATGGCCGTGGCCGGAGAGATTGAAGAGGATGGTCTCTGTCTTGCCCTCCTTCTTGCAGCGCAATGCCTCATCGATGGCACACCGCACCGCATGGCTGGCTTCGGGTGCCGGTACGATGCCTTCACAGCGCGCGAATTCTACGCCGGCTTCGAAACATGCCACCTGATGATAAGCACGCGCTTCGATGAGCCCGAGTTGATAGACGTGAGACACGAGCGGCGACATGCCGTGGTAACGCAGACCGCCGGCGTGGAAGCCCGGCGGGATAAATGTCGAGCCGAGTGTGTGCATCTTCACCAGCGGCGTGAGATGCGCGGTGTCACCGAAATCATAGGCGTATTTGCCGCGCGTCAGTGACGGACAGGCTGCCGGTTCGACAGCGATAACGCGCCGCTTGCGTCCCCCGCGCAAATGCAGGCCCAAAAACGGAAATGCGAGACCGGCGAAGTTCGAGCCACCACCCGTACATCCAATGACTATATCGGGGTCATCGCCGGCCACTTCGAACTGCTTGATGGTCTCCTCTCCCACGATGGTCTGATGCAACAGCACGTGATTGAGCACTGAGCCGAGCGAATATTTCAGCTCCGGGTCCTTCGCCGCCATCTCCACCGCCTCTGAAATCGCGATGCCGAGCGAGCCCGGACTGTTGGGATGCTGCTTAAGGATTGAGCGACCGCTTTCCGTCTCGTTCGACGGCGACGCAATGCAGCGCGCGCCGTAGGTTTCCATCAGCGCTCGCCGGTAGGGCTTCTGATCGTACGACACGCGCACCTGGAACACGGTCACGTCGATGCCGAACAGAGCACCCGCGAAGGCGAGCGAAGAACCCCACTGCCCGGCCCCGGTCTCTGTGCTCAGACGTTTCACGCCCGCCTGTTTGTTGTACCAAGCCTGTGCCACCGCCGTGTTCGGCTTGTGCGAGCCGGCTGGCGAGACACCTTCATATTTGAAGTAGATCTTCGCCGGCGTGCCGAGCTTCTGCTCAAGACGCCGCGCGCGGATCAACGGGGCCGGCCGCCACATCCGGTAGACGTCACGGATGGGCTGCGGAATATCGAGGTAGCGCTCGCCGGTCACCTCCTGGAGAATGAGCTCCATGGGGAACAGCGGCTCGAGGTCGGCGGGACCGATTGGCTGCTTGGTTCCCGGATGCAGGACGGGCGGCAATGGCTTGGGGAGGTCAGCCGTCAGGTTGTACCAAGTTTTAGGAATATCCTTTTCATCCAGGACGAATTTGACCTGATCACTCACGCAACTCTCCTCTTGCCCGCACCACGCGACAGAACGCGGCGAAACATTACCCGAGGACGCCAACGATGTGAACTCGCCGGCACCCAGCGACATTTCATGCAGATCGCCAGTTGCCTTCGGCTCGCTCCGCAGGTGAAAATGGGCGTACGATATGCGCTAATTGATCACCCGCAGGAGGGGGACATGCATAAGAAGCTCGCGCTGATCGGCGCCATCATGGGACTTTCGGCTACGGCGGCCGGCGCGCAGGACAAGGTCAAAGTAGGCGTCATTGCGACGCTTTCCGGCCCACCGGCGGTGCTCGGTCAGCAACTGCGCAACGGATTCCAGCTCGCCGTCAAGAATCTTGGCGGTAAGGTCGGTGGTCGCGAAGTGGAGGTTGTCGTCGAAGACGACGAGCTTAAGCCCGACGTCGCGGTCAATAAGGCGAAGGCATTGGTCGATCGCACGAAGGTGGATTTCGTCGTTGGCCCGATTTTTTCCAACATGCTGATCGCGATAATGAAGCCGGTGACCGACGCGGGTGTCATCCTGATCAGCCCGAATGCGGGCACCTCCAACTTCGCCGGGAAAGAGTGCAATCCTAATTTCTTTGTCACCTCGTACCAGAACGATCAAAACCACGAGGTCATGGGAAAGTACGCTCAGGACGCCGCGATGAAAAAGGTGTTCCTGATGGCGCCGAATTACCAAGCGGGCAAAGATGCCATTGCCGGATTCAAGCGCTATTTCAAAGGTGAGATTGCCGACGAAGTCTACGTTCCGCTTGGCCAGCTCGACTATTCGGCCGAGCTGACAAAGATTGCCGCGGCTTCGCCGGACGGGATCTTTGTTTTCTTGCCAGGTGGCATGGGCGTGAATTTCGTCAAGCAGTTCCGGCAGGCTGGCCTCGCGGATAAGATCAAGTTCCTTTCCGCATTCACGGTCGATGAGTCGACCCTACCCGCGCAGAAAGAAGCTGCGCTCGGATTTTTCGGCGGCGCCAACTGGGCACCCAATCTCGACAACCCCCAGAACAAGAAATTCGTTGCCGAATACGAGAAAGAGTACAACGCTGTTCCGGCAACCTACGCTTTCCAGGCCTACGATGCAGCGTTGCTGATCGACGGTGCACTGAAGCTGACCAAGGGAAATACGTCGGATAAAGACGCGTTGCGTGCGGCGTTGATGAAGGCGAACTTCACGTCGCTACGAGGTCCTTTCAAGTTCAACACCAATCACTATCCGATCCAGGACTTCTACCAGGTAAAAGTAGCGCAGCGCGCGGACGGCAAGTTTGAAACCCAGATCGATAAGAAGGTATTCGCCGGCTACTCCGATCCGTACGCTAAAGATTGTCCGATGAAGTGAGGAAAGGCGCCGGACTGATGTAATGTCCACGGGGCTCGTTGTCGTCCAGATTCTGAACGGGCTCCAGTTCGGCGTCCTGCTCTTTTTGATCGCGGCCGGGCTTACGCTCGTGTTCGGGGTGATGGATTTCATCAATCTCGCCCACGGTGTCCAGTACATGTTGGGCGCCTATCTCGCCGTCGCGTTCTATGCGCTTACAAGCAATTTCTTCATTGCCTTGTTGCTGGCACTCGCGGCGGCTCTGGTCTTTGGGCTTCTGCTCGAATTCCTGGTGTTCCGCCATCTTTACGATCGTGATCATCTCGAGCAGGTGATCGCGACTTTTGGCATCATCATTTTTCTCAATCAGGCAGTAAAAACCGTCTGGGGCGCCGCGCCTCTGACGCTGCCCATTCCCGAGATCTTTTCCGGGTCGATCATCCTGATGCCCGGCCTGCTCTATCCCATCTGGAGGCTGGTCATCATCGCTTCGGGACTAGCGATCGGCCTGCTCCTTTACGTATTGGTGGGTCATACCCGCGTCGGCATGTTGGTTCGCGCGGGCGCTACCAATGCGCGAATGGTATCCGCCCTTGGTGTCGATATTCGCCGGCTTTTCATGATCGTATTTGGCTTCGGCACCATGCTCGCCGCTTTCGCCGGCGCGATGATTGCGCCGATCCTGTCGGTCGAGCCGGGCATGGGTGACACCGTTCTCATCCTTGCCTTCGTTGTCATCGTCATCGGCGGCATCGGCTCAATGCGCGGCGCTTTCCTGGCCGCGCTCTTGATAGGTCTCGTCGACACGCTGGGGCGCTCCTTCGCGATCGACATCCTGCGGCTTGTGATGCCGCCCTCACCGGCCCGCACCGTCGGCCCGGCCATAGCGTCCATGCTGATTTATGTGCTGATGGCACTGGTGCTCTATTTTCGGCCCTCCGGCCTGTTCCCAGCACGGGGGCGTTGATGACCCAGACGCTTGCCGCTTCCAGCGTCCTGCCTTCGCAACAAACCGATCGCGCGAACGCATTACCCGTAGCGATTTTTCTGATACTCGCATTGGTTCCGTTCGGCGCGGCGTTTGGCCCGGAAAGCTATGTGCTGGGGCTATTTACCCGTGTGATGGTGTTTGCGGTCGCCGCACTCGCGCTTGATTTCATCTGCGGTTACGGCGGGCTAGTCTCATTCGGACACGCCGCCTTCGTCGGCATTGGCGCCTACGCTGTGGGAATTATCGGCGCGCATGGCGTCACGGAGATGCTTGTATCTCTTCCGGTCGCGCTATTGGCCGGCGCGATCTTCGCTTACCTGACTGGAACGGTATGTCTGCGGACGAAGAGCGTGTACTTCATCATGATCACCCTGGCTTTCGGGCAAATGGCGTATTTTATTGCAGGCTCGCTCGCGCCCTACGGCGGCGATGACGGTCTCACCGTCAGACTACGCAGCACGCTTCTCGGCTTCCCGATTCTGCAAAACGATCGCACATTTTATTATTTTGTCCTTCTCTCGTTACTCGTCGTCTATTTCGCGTTCCGCACCATCGTATATTCGCGCTTCGGGCGGGTCTTGCGCGGGGCGCGCGAAAACGCGACACGGATGGCTACGCTCGGGTTCGACGTTTTCAGCTTTCAGCGCGTTGGATATGTGATCGCCGGCGCGGTCGGCGGACTCTCCGGCTTCCTTCTCGCCAACGCGACGGAGTTCGTAAGCCCCGCCTATATGTCGTGGCAGCGGTCCGGCGAACTGATCATCATGATCCTGCTCGGCGGGCTCGGTACACTGCACGGCGCTATTGTTGGCGCCGCGGCCTACCTGCTGATTGAGGAGACACTCGGTGGCATTACCGAGCAGTGGAAATTGATATTCGGCCCACTCTTGGTGCTCATCGTTCTGTTTGCGCGCGGCGGATTGCTTGGACTGGTCGACAGAATTCGTGGAAGGCCTGGCCGTGGCTGATCCCGTTCTCCAGCTGAACGATCTGCACAAGAACTTCGGCGGACTCGTCGTAACCGACGGCGTGACGCTCGATATTGGATTCGGCGAGCTGCACGCGGTGATCGGGCCGAACGGTGCCGGAAAAACCACGCTGATAAATCAGATTTCCGGTCTGCTCGCGCCTACGGCCGGGACAATCAACTTTAGGGGCACTGACGTCACCGATTTGCCCGCGGACAAGCGCGCGAAGCTCGGGCTGGCGCGATCGTTTCAGATCACTTCGGTGCTGCCCCGATTTTCTGCCCTGGAAAACGTCGCTTTGGCTGTGCAGGCGCGCAATCAAACGAGCTATCGATTTTTCGGGCGTGCCGACCACGAACAACCTGTCAACGACGCGGCAAACGCCGCGCTTGCCGAGGTCGGATTGGCCGACCGCGGACAAACCCTCGCGGCTCATCTCTCGCACGGCGAGAAGCGGTCGCTCGAACTTGCAATCGCCATCGCCATGGAGCCGAAGTTGCTACTGCTCGACGAACCGATGGCCGGCACCGGACACGAAGAAAGCGCTCGTTTGGTCAGCGTTCTGAAGCGGCTGAAAGGCCGTTTCTCGATGCTGCTGGTTGAGCACGACATGACTGCAGTCTTTGCGTTGGCTGACCGGATTTCCGTTCTTACCTATGGCCGTATCCTTGCGAGCGGTACACCCGACGCCGTGCGCGCAGATCCGAGGGTGATCGCCGCCTACCTTGGTGAGGAGATGGAATAGCCATGCTCTCGGTCGAGCGGCTCGCAGCATCTTACGGACCGGCACAGGTGCTGTTCGACATAAGCTTTTCGGTCGACGCAGGCGAAGTCGTGACCCTGATCGGCCGCAACGGCATGGGCAAGACGACCACCATTTTCGCGCTCATGGGTTTGGTGCCACCCGAAGGTGGAACTGCCACGTTTGACGGGCAATCGCTCGTCGGACTACCGCCGTTTCGTATTGCGCAGGCAGGACTCGGGCTGGTGCCCGAAGGACGTCAGATATTCCCGACATTGACGGTCGAGGAGAACCTCGTCGCCACCGGGGCGGCGCGCTTTGGCACCAAGCAATGGACACTCGAGCGCGTCTACGACTTTTTCCCCGCGCTCGCCGAACGACGCAGCCACATGGGCAATGAACTCTCCGGCGGCGAACAACAGATGTTGGCGATCGGCCGCGCCCTGATGACCAATCCAAAGCTTCTGATCCTCGACGAGGCGACTGAAGGACTGGCACCGAAAATCCGGACTGAGATTTGGCAATGCCTCACGCGGCTTAAACAGGAAGGCCAGGCGATCCTGATTGTCGACAAGCACCTCGAGGTGTTGCTGCGCTTTGCCGACCGCCATGTTGTGATCGAAAAAGGTCACGTGGTCTGGACTGGTACGTCTGCAGGGCTTGCCGCCGATCCCAGTATTCGCAAGCGCTATCTTCAGGTGTGAGCCGCCTGACTAGGAAAGTGCTCGGCATGCCAATCCGCCTCGAGATTCGGATTGATCTTGGCGTCGATCAGGAAGACGCCAGGCGCTCCCTCTCCAACCCAGGTCCGCACCGCGTCCAGATCGGCAAGCGTCCGCACAGTCGCCCCGCGCGCGCCGAAACCGCGGGCTATGGCGGCGAAATCGGTTTCCGGAAACTGGACGATATCGACCGAATAACCCTGCCGCCGGAAGAAATGCACTTCGGCGGCATAAGAGCTGTCATTGTAGATCAAGATACACATCCGCAGTCGGAGACGAATTGCGGTTTCAAGGTCGGCGATGGACATCAGGAAGCCGCCGTCGCCCGCGCCAAGCACCGCGAGCTTGCCCGGATTAGCGACGGCAAGACCGATCGCGGAGGCAAGCCCGAGTCCCACCGACTGGAACGAATGGCTGAGACAGGACGCCTTCGGATTGGGAACGCGAAGATAGCGCGGAACCCATCCGCAGAAATGTCCGGAGTCAGAAGCGACCACGCGATCCCCGGGCAGAATTTCGTCTACAGCTTTGCTCACCGTGCGAGGGTCGATGTACTGCGCGCTCGATTCCTCGGGATACGGACTATGATGATTGTCGCCTGAGCGAATACGCTGGCGCGTGCGATCGTCGCGACGGCCCGCGCCCGACGCGCCACGCCGGTCAAGCTCCGCCAGTAAGGCTTCTGCTGTGGCCTTTGCGTCACCCAGTACGGCAAACTGCACCGGCATCTGATAGCCGAGCTTCGGCGCTTCTATATCGATCTGGGCGACAGTTGCGCCACGCGCGATCAATTTGCCTTTCTTGGTCGTCCATTGGGTGAAGCTCACGCCAAAACCAAGAATAAAATCGCTTTCGGAAATCAGCTCGTCTGCGACCGGCGACGAAAAGCCGCCGCTGATTCCGACCGACCAAGGATTGTCGGCAAAAAGGCCGTGACCGCAGATCGATGTTGCCAGCAGCGCGCCGAGCTGGTCGGCCAGCGCGATCAGCGGCTTTTCGGCGTCAGACACCACGGCGCCACGGCCCGCCAGAATGAGCGGACGCTTCGCACGCCACATCGCTTCCACGAGCCGGCGGATATCGTTTTGATCCGGCTGCAGCCGACCCGGCATCGGATCCAGTTCAATGGGCTCATTCGAGCCGTTGACCGTTGCGTCCTGCACGTCGAGTGGCAAACTCAATACAACTGTCTGACGATCTCGCATGGCCCGCGTAACCGCGCGCAGCAGGTCGCTCCGCGCCGATTGCGGCGTATAGGTACGCTCGGAAATGGCTCCGACCGATCGCACGAGTTCGGCTTGTTCGAAATAGAAATTCGATTTGACGTTGCCCGTTGGCACGTCTCCCGCAAGCACCAGCAGAGGGGTGCGACTTTTTGCAGCTTCGCCAATCCCAGTGATGGCATTGGTGAGACCCGGGCCGGAGTGCACGCTGACGAGCGTCAGCTCACCGGTCGCCTTCGCATAGGCATCGGCCATACTCGCGGCATTTCCTTCATGCCGAGCGGAAATGAGTTCGACTCCGGCCGCGACGAGTCCGTGCGAAATCTTGAAATTGGCGGTCCCGAGCAATCCGAAACAGCGGCGCGCGCCGAGCGCCGCAAGATCCTTTGCCAGGACTTCCGCGACAGTTGAATCGTTACTCAAAGCGCACCAACGGCCTTGTTTGACTCCCTAACCTACTCATAACAATATAGGAAATACATGACAAACGACCGAGCGATCGAACTCGGCGAGGGAGGAATTCTCTATGCGCGGAAAATTTGCGCTCGGACTGGCCGCGGCAATATTTGCTCACTCGTCCGGTAACGCACAGGAAGTCACGCTTCGGGCCGTCACAGCCTTTGCCGAGAAAACAACTTATTCGCGGGGCTTCGAAACGTTCATCGAGCGCGTGAATGCGGATGGCAAAGGAACAATCCAGATCAACTACATCGGTGGACCGAAAGCGATGCCGCCATTCGAAGTTGGCAACGCGCTAAAGACCGGCGTCGTCGACATTGCGAACACCACTGGTGCTTTCACCACCAACGTCATGCCGGAATCAGATGCCTGGAAGCTGACCGAACGACCGATGTCGGAGCTTCGCAAGAACGGCGGCTATGACTACATGGCTAAGCTCTACGCAGAGAAGATGAATGCCATTTTCCTTGCGCGTCTGGTAGACAACAATCCGTTCCACCTTTACCTGAACAAGCCGATTGCAGGTCCCGATCTGACAGGCCTGAAGATTCGCATCACGCCGGTTTACCGCGACTTCTTCCAAGCGCTCGGCGCCACCGTCGTGCAAACTCCGCCGGGCGAGGTCTATACGTCCCTCGAACGCGGTGTCGTCGACGGATATGGTTGGCCAATAACCGGGATTTTCGATCTCGGCTGGCATGAGAAAACTAAATATCGCGTCGACCCGGGGTTCTATACCGCCGAGGTTTCCGTCCTCGTCAACAAGACCACCTGGGACAAGCTGACCGATGTTCAAAGGGTGGTACTGATGAAAGCTGCCGAGCGCGGCGAGGCGGAAGCCATAAGCGAATTCAGTGCCGAGAATGCGAAAGATACGAAACGCCAGGCTGAAGCAGGCATCCAGACCATCAAGTTCGAGGGCGCGACGGCCGAAACCTATCGGGCAAAAGCCTACCAGGCCGGCTGGGAGGGCATCATCAAGCAAAGTCCCGAGCACGGCCCGAAAATCAGAGAATTTTTCTCCAAGAAATAATCACGCTCGCTTCGTTTCAGGTGACTCGGCATGGCGCGACTATCCGAATGGTATGGGCGCTTGCTGGATGCACTAGTGTTCGCGGCGTGCCTGCTGCTGCTCCTTATGACCGTCATGATCGGCGCCGATGTCTTATCTCGTAACATTGGCGGCGGCGGCATACCAGTGAGCAACGAACTTTCCGAGGACATCCTCTATTTGATGACGCTAATGGTTGCGCCATGGTTGCTGCGCCAGGGTCAGCACATTCGCGTCGATATCGTTCTCCACACCCTCCCCCTTCGTGTGGCGTGGCTGCTGGAGTGGTTCGGTGACATTGTCGGATTTTTCTGCTGTCTGTATTTCGTCTGGTATGGCTATCTCATCACGAAGGCGAGCTATCTCGCCGGTTCAGTCAATATCAAGACACTCATCACGCCGGAATGGTGGACGCTTGCGCCCCTGCCGGTCGGCTTCATGCTTCTCGCCATCGAATTCATTTTTCGCATGCACCGACTATCCGTGGCCGAAATCGGCGTGCGGGATGACGCCGTTTCGGCAGCCTGAAGGCGTATTTGAGCATGACCTGGCAGATGGCCTCGCTGCTGCTCCTCGGAGGCTCCACGGTGCTTTTGTTTGCCGGGATGCCGGTTGCGATTTCTTTCATCGCGATCAATCTGATCGGTGCGTTTCTCTTTCTCGGCGGCGATGCCGGTCTGCATCAGGTCGCCCGCAACAGCGTTGCGGCCGCAATCAATTTCTCGCTGACACCCATCCCGCTTTTTATTCTGATGGGCGAAGTCCTTTTTCATACCGGACTCGCGCTAAAGGTCATCGATGGCGTCGAGCGGTTGATCCGCCAGGTGCCTGGTCGACTCGCCGTTGTTGCGGTCGTCGCAGGAACGGTTTTCTCGGCGATCTCGGGGTCGACTATTGCGACGACGGCGATGCTCGGTTCGTTGATGCTGCCGGTGATGCTGTCGCGCGGATACAATCCCGTCCTGGCAACAGGCCCGATCATGGCGATCGGCGCTGTCGACATGCTTATCCCGCCCTCCGCCCTCACTGTTCTGCTCGGTAGCCTTTCAGGAATTTCGATCTCAAAACTACTGATCGGCGGAGTCGTACCCGGTTTGATGTTGAGCATTGCCTTTGTCGGCTACATCATCGTTCGCGTGTCGACACGGCCCGAACTCGCCCCGCCCACGCCGATCGAGAGCAAATCCGGCTGGGCGCGCTACGAGTTGCTCTTTCTCTACGTCTTGCCGCTTGCATCCATCTTTGTCGTCGTGGTCGGCGCGATGTCGGCGGGGATTGCAACGCCGACTGAATCTGCGGCATTGGGCGCACTCGCAACGATGGCGCTGGCAGCCGCATACCGCGCGTTGAGTTTTGAGAATCTGATGCGAGCCCTACGCGGCACCGTCGCCATCTCCGGCATGATCCTGTTCATTATCCTCGGCGCCATCACCTTCTCGCAGATCCTCAGTTTCTCCGGCGCAACGCAAGGCATCGTCTCCGCCATTCTCGGACAAGGGCTCTCGACCCTGGCCATTCTGATCGGAATGATGATGCTGTTGATTTTTCTTGGAATTTTTGTCGATCAGGTCAGCATGATGCTGATCACGCTGCCGGTCTTTATGCCGATCGTTCAACGGCTGGAGATCGATCTGATCTGGTTCGGTGTGCTCTATCTGATCTGCATGCAGCTCGGCCTGCTGCTGCCGCCACACGGACTCCTCTTGATGACGATGAAGGGAGTAGCACCGCCGCAGGTGACAATGGGTCACATTTTTCGGGCGGTTGTGCCCTATATCACGATGAGTCTTGTGCTTCTGTTGATTATCATTTTATTTCCGGCAATCGCGACCTGGTTACCGAACATTCTGGGTTGAGCGACTGGAGATGGACCGCCGCAGATAGCTACCGCGCGCGGGACCCACGACATTGCCGTTGTCGTAGACAAGCGCGCCACGCAGGAAAGTACTCTTGACCCGGCCGGTGAGTTCGACGCCTTCAAAAGGCGAATAACCTTGCACGGATTCAGATTCGCTCGCGCGCACCACGAAGCTTTCGTGAGGATCAACGATCGCGATATCTGCGTCGCAGCCGGGGGCGATGTCCCCTTTGCTCGGCAATCCGAACCGTTGCGCGGGCTTCCAGCTCAAAAGTTCAGCCATGTGATTATACGACATCCCGCGCTTACTGCCCTCGCTCAGAACACCGGACAGCAAATATTCGGTGCCGCCAAATCCCGATTTCGCCAGCCAGATATTGGTGGGGTCATCCTTGGACCATTTCTGTTCGGCCGAGCAACAGGCATGATCGCTGACGATCCAGTCGATCTTGCGGTCGAGCACGGCCTGCCACAGCGCTTCGACATCCTCGCGCGGGCGGATTGGCGGGTTGACCTTGGCATGCACCGCGCACTCGCAGTCCGTATCGAGAAGAAGATGGCCGATCGTCACCTCGCGACGGAATGCTATGTGCGGAAAGACCTGCTGCATTGTCCAGGCCGCATCCACCGCTTTGCGCGAGCTCAGGTGAAGCAGGTTGATGTTCAGGCAATTGGTTTCATTGGCCAGATAGGACGCAATCCAGATGGCAAGGCCTTCGGAATGCGGAGGACGCGCCGCGCTATAGGCATGCAGGCCGGTCAGTTTGCCTTCACGTTCGACGATTTTCGTATAGGCGTTGAGGATCTCAGCGAGTTCGCAATGCAGGCTGACGCTAATATGGGGAGCAAGATCGGGAAATCTGTCCATCAGCCGCTGCGCGGAGCGCATGATGAATTCGAAATGAGCAATGTCATAGCGCTCGTCGGGGCCGATCATCAAAAAATCATTTTGCTGCGACGACCGCCCGTGCAGACCGTAGCCGCCGTAGAACATGAAGATCTTGAATGAGGTTACGCCGTGTTCGGTGACGAGATATTCCATCTCGTCGATGTGCCCGGACTCGATCGGCGCGAGGTGGAAGCCGTAGTCGACCCAGAACCGGCCTTCGGATTGATTGAAGACCTCTGGCATGAACTCGCGGTAAGGGCCACCACGGTTGAGATAGTAGTGGCCGGTGCGCAAGTAGTTCAGGCTTGAAGTCACGCCGCCCATGGCCGCCGCCTTGCTCTCCGAGACGGCATCCTGCGCCAGTGGCGCGTAAATCCCGATATGCATATGCGCGTCGACACAACCCGGAAATGCAAGACGGTTCTTGACGTCAAATATGGTCATGGCCTGGTCGGGCTGAATGTCGGGTCCAAGCCGCGCGATCTTTCCATCCTTAATCGCGATGTCGAGACAATCGACCGACGTCTTGTTCGGACGAACGACGCGGGCATTCTTGATGATGGTGTCGAAAACCTTATCCATGCTTTATCCTGACTAGTTCGGCGTCGCGCCGGATGATCTGACGAGTGGCGCCCAGCGATCTATGTCGTCGCGAACAAAGGTTGCAAATTCCTTCGCACTGTTGCCGACGACGGTGGCACCCTCGTTTTTCAATTGCTCGCGCAGTTTTGGCTCGGCAAGAGCTGCAATGATGACCGCATTGAGTCGCTCGGTAATCGCACCGGGGAGCATCGCGGGCGCGAATACGCCAAACCATGCGCTGGATTCAAATCCCGCGACGACCTCCGCGATCGCGGGTACCTCCGGAAACGAGGGCTGCCTCTGTACGCTCGTCACGCCATAGGCGCGCAATTTCCCCGCACGGACCTGCTCGGCTCCCGTGACCAGGCTGATGAACATGAGATCGATCTGCCCGCCCAGCAGGTCACTTAATGCGGGCGCCGTTCCTTTGTACGGCACATTGAGCAGATCAACGCCCATCATCTGCTTGAATTTCTCACCCGCAAGGTGGAGCGACGAGCCGATACCGCCTATTCCGATGGTCAACGTATGCGGTTTTGCTTTCGCCAATTCGATCAGCGCCTTGAGATCATTCGCGGGGAGACCGGAACGGCCGACCAGCAGACTAGGCACCCTCGCCACCATCGTAATCGGCGTAAAATCGGCGACAGGATCGTAAGGCAGTGTCGGATAGAGCGTCGCGTTGATGGTGTGGCTGCTGAAGCTGACCAGCAGCGTATATCCATCGGCCGCCGACTTGGCGACCGCGGCGGTAGCCAGGTTGCCACCCGCGCCCGGCCTGTTCTCGACCAAAACTGGCTGCTTCAGCGCCGCCGCCATCGGTTCAGCGATGAAGCGTGCGACGGTGTCCGTGGTGCCGCCGGCCGGAGCACCGACCACCAATTTTATCGGCCGCGCGGGATAATCTTCCGCACGCAGAGCGTTCGTTATCGCTGAAAGGACGGTGATAGCGGCGAAGAGAAGAAAAATAGAACGCGACTTCACTTGTCGTGACCCTTCTTTGCATTCGCTTCATATCGCTTGCCCAGCGCGATCATTTCAGGTGTGCCGATGACGTCATTAAGCGCGGTAAAATCGTACATGCGGTCTTGGAAAGGTTCGGACGTGCCCTCAGCGCCAAGGGACGCGTAAAATTCGTTCGCGGCGCGCGCCAAAACGCGAACGATAGCACCAGGAAAAATTACTAACGAAAAGCCGATCGCCTCGAGCTCCGTGGCCTTAAGCGGAGGCGTCTTCCCGCCCTCGACCATGTTCGCTATCAAAGGCACGTTGTTGACCGCGGGCTGGATGCGTTCGAGTTCTGCGCGTGTCTTCGGCGCTTCGACAAACAATACGTCTGCGCCGGCATCACGGTAACTAACTGCCCGCGACACGGCGCGATCGAAGCCCTCCACCGCCACGGCGTCGGTTCTCGCGATGATCAAAGTGTCGCTCGAATGTCGTGCATCAAGCGCGGCCTTGATCTTCCCAACCATTTCCTCGGCCGAGATCAAGGCCTTGTCATCGAGGTGGCCGCAGCGCTTGGGAAATGCCTGATCCTCGAGTTGGATCGCCCTCGCCCCAGCGCGCTCGAACAGGCGCATCGTTCGGCTGACGTTAAGTGCGTTGCCATATCCAGTATCCGCGTCAACGATAAGGTCGGCGCGGACACGATCGCTGATCATTGAAATGATGTCGGCCACTTCGTTCATCGCGACAAGACCGATATCGGGGCGGCCAAGCCGGGTATAGGCGATTGCGGCCCCGGAGACATAGAGCGTCGAAAACCCGGCTCGTTCAGCGAGATGGGCGGTGAGCGCGTCGTACACTCCCGGCGCCACAACGATCGGTTTATGTGCCAGCCGTGTGCGAAGAGTTGCTGCATCAGCCATGGTCATAGTCCGAGATAGGCGCGTTTGAGATTAGGATCGCTGCGCAGTTGATCGGATGCCCCATTCAGCACCACGCTGCCGTTTTCAAGGATATAGGCCCGATGGGCGACTTCAAGGCTTTGCACAACGTTCTGCTCGACCAGAAGGAGAGCAATGCCCTGCTGGTTGATTCGCTGGATCAAGGCGAATAGCTCCTCTACGAGGAGCGGGGAAAGACCAAGCGAGGGCTCGTCCAAGATAAGCAAAATCGGTTCGGCCATCAGGCCGCGTCCGATCGCCAACATTTGCTGCTCGCCGCCCGACAGACTGCCGGCACTTTGCGATTGGCGCTCTGCAAGTCGAGGGAAAATGCCGAATACGCCGTCGCGATTCTGTTGCCGGTGATCGCGTGCGCGCCGGTAACTTCCGAGATCGAGATTGTCCCTGACGCTCAAGTTGGGAAAAACGCAACGCCCTTCCGGCACGTGAATAAGCCCGCGCATGACGATTTTCGGGGGCTTTTCCTGCTCGATCGCATGTCCTGCGAAGCGAATGGAGCCTCGCTTGGCGCGCAACACACCGGAGATTGTGCGATTGAGCGTCGATTTGCCGACGCCATTCGAACCGAGGACGGCAACAATTTCACCTTTCCCCACCGCGAGATCGACGCCGTGCAGCACTTCGGTCTCTCCATAACCAGCGTGGAGGTCGCTGACGGCGAGCAGCGGATCAGTGTCCATGCCGCGCCCCCAGCCTTGCCGCAGCGCCGCGACCTAAATAGGCCTCCACGACGGCGGGATCCGCAACGATTTCCGTCGGCGTGCCTTTGGCAATAATGCGACCCTCGGCCAGCACGAACACCTGTTCGGCGAGGCTCATCACCGCCTGCATGACATGCTCGATCATCAGGATGGTGATGCCACGTCGGCAAAACTCGCGGATGACCGGAACGATGTCCCTGATCTCGGAAGGGTTCAGCCCGGCCAGAACCTCATCCAGCAGAAGAAGTTTTGGTTCGGTGGCGAGCGAGCGGGCAAGTTCGAGCCGCTTGCGCCCGGCGACGGTCAACTGATCGGCCGCGCGGTCGAGCATCTCGCCAAGCCCTACATCGCGGCCGATCTGATCGGCGACAGCGAGCGCCGCATCACGCTTGCGATGATGAAGATGAGCACCAACAAGAATATTTTCGCGGACCGACAGGCCATAAAACGGCTGCACGATCTGGAAGGTTCGCGCTATACCGCGCCGCGCGAGACGATAAGGCGGCTCGCCGGTCACGTTTTGGCCGGCAAAATGGACAGAGCCTTGGTTCGCCCTGACAAAGCCGGAAATGATCGAAAAAAGCGTCGTCTTCCCGGCGCCATTAGGACCGATCAGCGCTGTAATTTGTCCCTCTTGGGCACCGAGTGAAGCGGCATTCACGGCCACCAGGCCGCCGAACCGGCATGTGACGCCATCGACCACGAGTAAAGGCTCAGCCATGGCGTACCTCCCCGGTCGGGGCTGCAGGCGCCTCCCGACGCATCAGCTTTCGCGCACTCGCGAGTCCGCCGATCAGGCCGCGTGGCATGATCCAAATGACCAGAACGAGCACCGTGCCATAAATGATGAGATCGAGGCCAGGCGCGTCGCCAGTCAGAAGTTTCGCCGCCTCGCCAAGCGTCTTGACCACAAGGGCGCCGAGCAAGGGACCAAATACCGTTCCAACGCCGCCGATGATCGGCGTCAGCAACGCCTCGATCGAGATCCAGGTGCCGTAGGCAATCCCGGAATCGACAAAGAGAAAATACTGCGCATAGAAGCATCCCGCTGCCGCGGTAATAGCGGCCGAGATAACCATGGCGACAGTTTTCACCGTGCTTGCATCGACGCCCAGCGCTTTTGCCGCATCCTCGTTCTCTCGCACGGCAATCAGCCACGCCCCGAAGCGAGAGCGCTCGATGAGTTGAGCAAGCACGAGTGATACGCCGACCAATGCGAGGATGATCCAGTAGAACGCTGCCCGGCTCTGGAACTGGAACGTCCGAATGCCCAGATCGAGCTTTATCAATGTCCCGACACCGGCTCCGGTGATGGGAGCGACGCTGGCGATGATGCGTAACACTTCGGCAAACGCGAGGGTCACCAGAGCGAAGTACGAGCCGCGCAGCCCGGAACGAAAAACCAGCGCACCAAGCGCGCCGCCAAGAGCGGCACCGGCCACGATCCCCCCCACAAAGCCAAACCACGCGTTGACGCCATAGCGAACCTGCAGGATCGCTGTGACATAGGTGCCCGTGCCGAAGAAGGCGGCGTGCCCGAATGAATACTGTCCACCATAACCGCCGAGAATGTTCCAACCTTGCCCGGCCAGCGCGATCATCAGCGCCACGACGAGGAAATTGAGCGTGGTATTGGAATGCACGACAAAGGGCACCGCCGCCAGAACCGCGAGCACGGCTGCGATTGGGAGAAAAGGCCTCATGCGCGCGCCCCAAACAGGCCGCTTGGGCGCACGAGCAGCACAACAATAAAGATGAGAAAGATCCCGATCTGCCCGAGCGACTCGCCGAGAAACAGTCCGGAGAGGCTTTCAGCGACACCGATCAGCAACGCGCCGACAAGAGCGCCCGGCACCGAGCCCATGCCGCCGAGCACGACAATGGTAAAGGCGACGAGCACAAAGGCGTCCCCTACTCTCGGATTGACGTAATAGGTCGGAATCAAGAGGCAAGCGGCGATTGCAACGCATGCCGTGCCGAGGCCAAACGTCACCGCATAAACGTGTGCAACGTCGATGCCAGCCAGTTGCGCTCCTAGTTTCTCCTTGGCAACGGCGCGGATGGCGCGGCCGGTGTCGGTGAAAGTCATGATTACCCAGAGCGCGAATGCGACGGCGAATACCGCGCAGAATCCGACAACGCGCGGAACCGCCAGAAACGTGAATCCTAGATTGATCGTCTGAAAGGCATAAGGAACATCGATCGTGCGGGTATCGGCGCGAAATGCGTAAAGAAGCGCATTCTCGATGATGACGGCGAGCCCCAGAGTGACCAGCAACATGTTGCGGTCGTCGCCGTGTGACGCCGGGCCAATAATGAAACGCTGCAGGACGTAACCGAGCGTGAAGAATGCCGGCGCGAGCAAAAACACCGAGACGTAGGGATCAAGACCCAAAAGACGGAAGGCAAAAAAGGCGGCGAACAACGCAGCACTCAACAGCGCTCCATGCGCAAAATTGATAATGTGCAGGACGCCGTAGATCAGCGTCAGTCCGAGAGCAATCAGTGCATAGATTGCGCCGATCAACAGGCCGTTGATTATCGCAGGGATCAGGATGGCGGGCGACAGCACGGACTCAATGCTTTGACGGTCATAAGAGCGGGTGGAGCTTCAGAAACTCCACCCGCAACTCTATGACACTTACGCCGGTCGCGGGAATACCGGCTTCGCGTTGGCGAAGCCGGACGGCAGAATCACCTTGATATCGTTGTCGAGCACCTGGGTATTGACCGGCGCCGCACCCTCGTTCTGGCCATTGACGAACTTCGTTGGACCGTAAGGCATCACATGACCCGCGAAGGTCGAACTCGCCAGCGCATCGGTAAGCTTGGCGCGGTTCGCCGAGCCGGCGCGCTCGAGCGCATCGGCGACGAGATAGACGCAGCTGTAGTTCATATAGACTTCGTAAGTGTAGAACTGGTCCTTGCTCTCAACTTTCTTCTTTAGCGCTAGGGCTTTCTCGTTGCGCGGATCGAACCAGTGATTGCAGTCCATGATGTACCTTGCCGCCTCAGGGAATTCCTTGACGAACTTGTACGACGACGCTGCTCCGCCAAGGACCGAATAGATGCCCTTTGGCTTGACCTGTTGCTGCTGCATCGTACGGGCGAGCAGAACGTATTCGTTGTAGTAGTTTGCAGGGATGATGAGGTCCGGGTTCTGCGCCTTGATCTTGAGTACGACGTTGTTGAAGTCGCGGGTCGGCGTCGGGTGCGGGATGGTCTCAAGGATCTCGAAACCTTGCTGCGGAAGTTGCGCGTTAAGCAGCTTCGCGAGGCCAGATCCGAATAACGAATCCTCGTGCACGATCATCACGGTCTTGGCCGGTTTGCCGGCCTGCTCGTTAATCGCGGCCAGATTGGCCAGCGCAGTTTTGGAGATGACGCCAAAGCCTGGGCCAAATCTGAAAGTATTTTTCAGTCCGCGGGTGACGATTCCATCGGCGACACCGACGTCGACCACATAAGGCAGTTCATAGCGCGCCGCCGCCTGCGTCGTGGCGAGACAGATGTTGCTGGCATAGCCGCCGACGATGCAGCAGACGTCCGCGGAATTCATCTTCTCGACTTCCGCTGTGCCGCCGTCGGGCGTCGACTGCGCATCGCCGAGGACCGCGTCGATCTTGCCCAATCCTTTGACGCCACCAGCCGCATTGATCTCCTCGATGGCCAGAGTCGCACCGAGCCGACCCTGCTGGCCGGAGTAGGACAGCGCGCCCGTGACCGGGTGCAGTACACCGAGCTTGACCGGTGCGCCTTGAGCACGCAGGACGGAAGGCATTGCCACGCTGCCTGTTGCGGCAGCCGCGGCGCCGAGCGCCGTCGTGGCAAGGAACTGACGGCGGCTAAGTTTCCCTTGTTTCGGCATGATGACTCCCCTTCTGGCTCACATTGCGGGGCAAAGCCCCGTTACGGTCTGGTTATTCAAGGTTCTCGAACTTGGGTTTACAATATTGCCAACCCTCGACAAGGCTGCAACCGTTAAAGAAGACCCTGTCATATGAGTGAGCCCCAGACCCTGGTCGACAAGTTGTGGTCCACGCACGAGGTTGTGCGGCGCGACGACGGGACGTCCCTGCTCTGGGTCGATCGCCACTATGTGCATGAAGGCTCGTTCCATGCTTTCAGTCAGATGAAGGCGCGCGGTCGCACGGTCGCGGAGCCCGGACTGACGTTCGGTGTTGCGGATCATTACGTACCGACACGCGGCCGCGATCACGCCATCGCCAATCCCGAAATCGCAGCTATGGTGCGCAATCTTGAGGCCAATACGACTGAAAGCCATATAGCGTTGTTCGGTTTGCGCGATCCGCGTCAAGGCATCGTACATGTCGTCGGTCCTGAACAAGGACTGACCTTACCTGGACTGCTTATTGTCTGTGGCGACAGCCATACGTCGACTCATGGAGCCTTTGGAGCCTATGCCTTTGGAATCGGAGCGTCAGAGGTCGCTCACGTTCTGATGACGCAGACCTTGTGGCAGAAAAGGCCAAAGCGGATGCGTATCTCAGTCGACGGTACCGCCACGGTCGGGGTCGGCGCGAAAGACATCGCTCTCGCAATCATTGCGCATGTCGGCGCCGACGGAGCGCAAGGCCACGCCATCGAATTCGGTGGGAGCACTATCCGCACACTGTCCATGGAAGGACGTATGACGCTGTGCAACATGTCGATCGAGGCCGGAGGGCGCTGCGGAATGGTCGCGCCGGATGCAACCACTTTTGGCTATCTTAAAGGTCGTCCCTACGCGCCCGAAGGTGATGCTTACGATCGAGCCACCGAGGCGTGGTCGGCGCTTGCTTCCGATGCGGAGGCGCGGTTCGACCGCGAGATAACCCTCGATGGCAACGTCATTGCGCCTATCGTGACTTGGGGCACAACGCCAGACGATGCTCTACCGATCGATGCCCGCGTGCCGGATCCGTCGCGCGAGGGCGATCCCGTGCGCGCAAAGTATCTGCGCGACGCGCTCGATTACATGGCCATCGCACCGGGCAAGAAGCTGACCGAGATCCCGATTGATCGCGTTTTCATCGGCTCCTGCACTAATTCTCGCATCGAGGACTTGCGCGCTGCCGCCGCAATTCTGGCCGGCCGGGTCAGCAAAGTGCCCGGGCTTGTGTCGCCGGGTTCGTCCAGCGTCAAGCGCCAAGCGGAAGGTGAAGGGCTTGACCGCATCTTCCGCGACGCCGGACTTGAATGGGCCGACTCCGGCTGCTCGATGTGCGTGGGAATCAATGGGGACCTTGTACCGTCCGGCGAGCGATGCGCCTCGACCACCAACCGCAATTTCCGTGGCCGACAAGGGCCCGGCGCGCGAACACATCTGATGTCACCGGCGATGGTTGCTGCTGCGGCCGTGAGCGGACATCTCGCCGATGTCCGCCCGCTCCTTGCCGGTCGCAAGCCATAGGAGTCCGGCGCATGGAAAAATTCGTTCAGCTCAGCGCCAAGGCCTGTCCGTTGCCATTTTCCAATCTCAATACTGATCAAATCCTGCCGGCGCGCTATCTCAAGTGGCCGCGATCGAAGGGGCTCGGCACCGTGCTCTTTCAGGACTTGCGCTTCGACGCCGATGGAAACCAGAAGAAAGATTTTCCGCTCAACCAGCTTCTTTGGCAAAGTGCAAAAATCCTTGTGGCTGGCCGCAATTTCGGCGGCGGCTCCTCGCGCGAAGCTGCGGTCTATGCGCTATACGATTATGGATTTCGCTGCGTCATCGCGCCGTCTTTCGGCGATATCTTCGCACAAAATGCAGTGAAGAACGGGTTGGTGACGGCCGTCGTTTCCGATGCCGATGTCGCCGATATGGCAGCGGCGGTGTCTTCCAATCCTGAGCGGCCGGTCACAATCGATCTGGATAGAAGAACTATTGTTTGCGGCGATCGAACTTATGCCTTTGAAATCGATCCGGTCAGCCGCAACCAACTTTTGAATGGATGGGACGATGTCGACCTCACCGAGAGCTACAGAGATCAAATCGTCAGATTTTCGATTGAGCATCGCGCGCGCCAGCCTTGGGCAGTGCCCGCACGAGCCGGTACTCAGGTCAGCTGATCAACTGTCTGGCAGCCGCTTTCCCCGCCAAGCGCCCGAGAACGGTCGCAGTCAGCAAGCCATTGCCCGACAAATAACCCGCTGCCGTCGACCCCGATACGCCCGCCGCCGCACCGCCTGCCGCAAACAGGTTGGGAAATCCCGTTCCGTCCTTACGTTTGACTCGGCCAGTTGAATCGACCGCAAGTCCGCCCTGGGTGTGGAACAGCGCGCCGGTCACTTTGACTGCGTGATAGGGAGGTCTGCACAATTGGTCCGCAAGAAACGTGCGGCCGTAATGATCCTGACCACCAACCAATTTCAATTTTTCGACGCCCTTCCACTCGGCGACAAACGCTGCGACGGGCACGCGCATCGCCTCAGCGAGGTTTTCGATGGTATCGGACGTCACAATTGCACCGGCACGTTCGGCAGCCTGGAAGTCTTCGAACTGTCGCGCTATCGCCGCGATCCGCGCATCGAAGACGTCCCACGCGATTCCCTCCCGTTGTCTCAATACCTCGGCTGCCTGCTCCGAGTAGCCACGCGTCTCATCGCTGAAGCGACGGCCATCTCGGTTGACCTGAAAGCCGCCCTGCATGACGACCGCCCAGCTGATCAGGATATTGTGCGGCATCGCCACCGAGCCGTGACCTTGATAGGCGCCCAGGTGAGCGAGTTGAGCGTCGAGCGCGCCGCCCCAAATGATGGCGTCCCCGCGATTGCCCGTATGACCGAAATATATTGCGTTCGCCATGTCGGGTATGTGGCGATGAATCAGATCGGGGTTTCCTCCGAACCCACTGCAGGCGAGGATCAACGCTTCGCATCCGATCCGTTCTTGCGTGCCGTCAGGATGCGCGATCTGCACTCCGATAATGCGTCCTTCCGCATCCGCCATGGGTCGCTCGGCAATGCTTCTGGTCAAAACAACGATATCGTTCAATTCGGCGGCGCTGCGCAGGCGGTCGATCAATTCGCGACCGGTACGGCTTGGCAAGCCATGCATCCGCAGGGCTGAGTGTCCAGGATAATTGAAGTTATCGACCACCTCGAAAGGGAACCCGTGACGGTCGGCTAGCCACTCAACAAGTGGGCCCGCCTCCTCCGCAACGGCATTGACGACGGCGGGGTCAGCTTCGCCTTTCGCCTTGCGCTCAATATCGGCGGCGAACAGCTGTGGACTGTCGTGTATCCCCTTGGCGCGCTGAAATCGCGTGCCAGCGGCCGGAATGAGCCCCGCCGATAGCGCTGTCGAACCGGAAGGTGCTGCATCACGCTCGACGACAACGACATCGACCCCCGCTTCCCTTGCGGTCAGCGCCGCGCAAAATCCAGCAGCGCCCGCGCCAATGATCAGGAGGGGCACTTTCGTGTCGAAGTCTTCGTTTTTTGCCGCAACAATCGTGCTCATGAGGCCGCAATATTGCTTATTGTCCTGCGATCGTGTTGCCCTTGGCGGCTGTTTGGGTTGTGTAGCATTATGAAACGCAGAATCTGAAACCACCAGTGGCCTGAACCCCGCCGTTCACGCGCCAAGTCAAACTCAAACACATGGCGTCGATGCGTTTTCGAGACTGGGCAGAGCTTAATACGGCGGAGCGCGCTCGCCTTTCTGCAAGCTCGGTCGAATTTGCGCGCACGCTTGAGCCACGCCTGAAAGCATTTGCCGCATTCGAAAGTGGAGTCATCAACTCTGCTCGCGGCGTCCTTGATGCCGTGCCGTATGCAGCGAAGGACATTTTTGTATCGGCCACGCGCTCGCCCCACGGCGGACTGGCCCAGCCTCTGCCCATGGAGCAGTCGTCGCAGGCAACAGTTCTCGACCTGCTCGACCATGCCGGCGCTCATCGGATCGGCTACACGACGATGACCGAACTCGCTTATGAGCCCTCGGGGTACAACGCTGTGCACGGTGCGCCGAAAAATCCATGGAATTTCGACTTTATCACCGGGGGTTCGTCGTCCGGCTCCGCGGTCGCTGTTGCAAGTGGCTCCGCGGTGTTTGCACTTGGATCTGACACCGGTGGCTCTTTGCGCATTCCGGCGCATTGCTGCGGTCTTACATCGTGGAAGCCGACCTTCGGCGTCGTGCCGTCGGCCGGTACGATGCCACTTTCCCCGAGCCTGGACACAATCGGCCTCCTCGCTCGCAGCGGTTCGGATCTACGCAAACCCGCGCGCATTCTGTTCGCTACACTCGAGGCTGAGCCCATCTGCAAGGTTGCTACTGTCCAGGATGTCATCGACCTTGCGGAGGCTCCGATTGCAAACGCCTGCCGTAACGCCACCGACGCAATCGTCAGCTGCGACATCCAGGTCAGTCGTACAGACGGCGTCGGAGCCATCGAAGCGCTCGACGTTCACGTGTTCACGATCATGCAAGCGGAAGCGGCGCGCGTGCACCGAACGCTTATGGAGTCCGGATCGCTCGACGTGACATTGACGAAGCGTCTGCGCAAAGGCTTTCAGACTGAAGACTCTGCGCTGGCGGCGAGCATTGCCGCACGGACGCAACTCGCGAGCGATTTTACAGCAAACGTATTTAAGGACGCCGACGCCATCGTGATGCCCATTGTGGCATTGAGGACACCTTCAGCTACAGAATGCGATCCGCGCGAGCCTGGCTTCAGGCCGAAAACACTTTACGAGCTCAGCCGTTGGACCCGCTTTGCCAACTTTCTCGGTCTTCCCGCCGTTGCGATCCCGGCCGGGTTTGACGATCGTGCCATGCCTATTGCGCTGCAGGTTGTCGGCAGACCCGGATCGGATCACGCGCTGATCGATTTGGTCGCAGCCGTGCAAAAACGGACCGACTGGCATGCGCGGATTCCCGCCGCCGTCAACGATCAGGTGATATCGTCCTATGAGGGACGGTTGCATGACGACTGAACAGTCAAAAGCGCTCGCATATTCGCGTGCTTTATATTTCGCGCCTGTCGGGAAAAGACCTAGGGCATGGCAAATGATGTGACACTCGTGACCGGCGCCAGCGGGTTTCTGGGGAAGGCCGTCATGAAACTGCTCGCCGGAAAGTCGCACCACGCAGTCGGACTCGATCCGCGTCCATCGGATACGGCGCAGGTAGTGGATGATCTTTCGGATCGGTCAAGGCTCGAGGCATTGCTCACCGCCGAAAGGGTCACGCACATCGTTCACGCGGGCGGCGTCTCGGGACCCATGGTCCTCGCGGATAACCCCGTCGAAGTCATCGCGATCAACGTGCTGGGCAGCCTTAACCTGCTTTATGCCGCGATGGAAAGCGGCGTCAGAACTTTCATCTACTGTTCCTCGGCGGCCGCGCTTGGCAATTTTTATCAAGACGAACCGGTCGACGAGCAATATCCCCTGCGCCCCAACAACACATACAGCGCTTCCAAGGCTGCAATGGAAATGGTGCTGCGCGGACTGTGGCGCAAAATCCCCCTGGACTTATGTTCGCTACGTTTCACCGTGATTTACGGCCCAGGGCGGGAAACGACCTTCACGGTCGAGGAAATCATTCGCGCGGCGCGAGCGGGCAAAGCAGCGCGCATCGCGCCGATGACCGATTGGCCCTACATCTACATCGACGATGCCGCGCGCGCGGCCGTCCAAGCCTGTTTCTCGGAAAACAGGAAGCAGCTCAGCTATTTCGTCGCGCATCCGGAAAAAGTCACCCCCGACGACATCGCCGCGGCGGCGGCAACGGCCGGCAAGCCTGTGCGCCTCGAGATCGACGGAAGCAAGCCGAAAGCCGCGCGAGGTCCGCTCGATATCGAACCGGCCGCGCGCGATTTCGGGTTTCGCGCGCAAGTCGGTCATCGCGAAGGTGTTCGCCGTTTGATCGAGGCCACGCGCTAGCCGCACAGGTTGCCGATCCCGCGCTCGGCCGTCATAGTCGCTCACCTTTAGTTCTTCCGGGGGAATATATGGACCTGAAACTTGCCGGCAAAACCGCCCTTGTCACCGGCGGCTCAAAAGGGATTGGCCGCGCGGCTGCTGAAATTCTGGCCGGCGAAGGCTGCAACGTCATTATCGTATCCCGTAGCAGTGACGCGTTGGCTGCAGCGAAGTCGGCGATCGCGCAGAAGTCGAATGTGCGCGTCGATACGGTCGCGGCCGACCTGTCCGACAGCGCCACGGTCAACGAACTCGCCCGCCACTATCCCAACATCGATATTCTGGTGAACAATGCCGGTGCCATTCCGGGCGGAAGTCTGCTCAATGTCGATGAGGCGACATGGCGCAAGGCCTGGGACCTAAAGGTCTTCGGCTACGTCAACATGTGTCGCGCCTTCTACGCCCTGATGCAGAAACGCAAGCGTGGCGTAATTGTCAATGTTGTGGGCAACGCGGCGGACACGCATGATCCCGAGTATATCTGCGGAGTCGCAGGCAATGCCGCCCTCGCCGCCTTCACGCAGTCGCTTGGCAGCGTCAGCGCTCGGGACGGGATCCGTGTCGTTGCTATCAACCCGGGCCCGGTCGCGACCGACCGACTCGTCTCACTCATGAAGAAGAAGGCACGCGATCGCACCGGCAGCGAAGACAACTGGAAGGACTTGCTCAAACCACTGCCATTCGGCCGTGGCGCCACCGCCGAAGAAATCGGCGCCGCCATCGCATTCATCGCTTCCGATCACTCAGGCTACACCAGTGGATCCGTTGTTACGATCGACGCCGGATTGTCCGCGCGTGCCCAGGCCTTTTGAACGGAGATTCTATGCCACATCTGACGACCGACGACGGGGTGAAGCTCTACTACGATGATACTGGCAAAGGCATACCGATCGTCTTTGTTCATGAATTTGCCGGCGATGTTCGCTCGTGGGAACAGCAGGTCCGCCACTTCTCGAAATACTACCGTTGCATCACCTTCAATGCGCGCGGCTATCCGCCGTCGGATGTGCCGAAGGATCAGGAAAAGTATTCGCAGGAGCGCGCACGCGACGACATCCGCTCGGTGCTCGATGCGTTGAAGATCGAGAAAGCGCACATCGTCGGGCTTTCGATGGGCGGCTTTGCCGCGCTTCACTTCGGGTTCACATATGGCGATCGGGCGCGCTCGATCGTGGTCGCCGGCTGCGGCTACGGCGCGGCACCTGGGGAGCGCGCAAAATTCGCTGAGGAAGCTGAAGCTTCGGCCAAGCGCTTTGAAGAACTGACGATGAAAAAGGCCGCCGAAGGTTATGCCCTCGGCCCTACGCGCGTGCAGCATCAGAACAAGGACCCGCGCGGCTGGCGCGAATTCGCGGACCAGCTTGCCGAACACTCGACCGAAGGCGCAGCGTTCACGATGCGTGGGGTGCAGAAGCGGCGGCCGTCGCTATTCGATCTCGTCGACAAGATGAAAACGATCACGGTGCCGACACTGATCATGACCGGTGACGAGGACTGGCCCTGCCTCGAGCCAGGCATCCTGATGAAGAAGAATATCCCGACCGCGTCGCTGGTTGTGATGGGAAACTGCGGCCACAACATCAATCTGGAAGAGCCTGCCCTCTTCAACATGCACCTGTCGGAGCTCTTTCAGGCAGCCGATGCCGGAGCCTGGCCTAAGCGCGATCCGCGTGCGATGGCTGGCACAATCCTCGGCCGCTAAAACGGGTGCTACGTCGCGTTGTAGCCGCCGTCGACCAGCAGGTCGGCGCCGGTCATGAAGCTCGACGCGTCGCTGGCAAGAAAGACGGCCGCCTGGCCGATCTCGTCCGGCTGGCCCAGGCGCTGCAGCAGATGCTTCGGTCCCGCCGTTCGTCTTGCTGTTTCCATGTCGCCAAAGCGTTTCACCAAACGATCGGTTTCGACCGCCCCCGGCGACAAGGTGTTAACCCGCACGTTATGCGCCGCGTGATCGGTCGCCATGGCTTTGGCAAGCTGGATCAATGCACCCTTGGTCGCGCAATAGACCGCACGGCGCGCCCCGGCGACGCTACCGAGCTGCGAGGCAATATGAATGATGCTGCCGCCGCCCGCCTTGATCATCGCAGGCAGGATCGCGCGACTCATCAGGAATGCGCCACCGACATTTACGGCGAACACTTTGTTCCAGTCGGCGAGACTGAGTTCCAGCACCGAGCCGTTGGGGTCATGACCGGCCGCACCATTGACCAGAATGTGAACCTCGGGAGACCTGGTGAGGATCGTCTTGGCCGCCGCCTCGACTTCGGATTCATTGCTCACGTCGCAGACAACTGCGAACGCAGCCGAACCGATCGTGGTCGCCGTTGCCGTTGTGGCCGCCTTGTCCAGATCGACACAGGCGACTTTTGCGCCCGCTTCCGCAAATGCTAGCGCGATTGCGCGCCCGATGCCGTTTCCCGCGCCAGTAACGACAGCGGATTTCCCCGCGAGCGAGTATTTGTCCGCGAGTGTCATTGTGAGACCGCCGGAGCTGCAATGCGGCCAAGGTAGGCTTCTTGGACCCGCGGATTGAGCTTCAGCTCGGCGCAGAGACCGCTTGCAATCACTGAGCCCGTCTGCAGCACGTAGCCGCGGCTTGCCGTCTCAAAGGCGTAGCGGGCGTTCTGCTCTACCAGCAGCACGCTCGTGCCAGTGGCGTTAATGGCCCGAATCTTCTGGAAGATGTCTTGTACGACGATCGGCGCCAGACCGAGCGATGGCTCGTCCAAACAGAGCAGTTGAGGCTCCGACATCATTGCGCGCCCGAGCGCCAGCATCTGTTGCTCTCCGCCGCTCAAGGTTCCCGCATTCTGGCTGCTGCGTTCGGACAAGCGCGGGAACATGGCGAACACGCCATCCATGCGTTGCCGAATTTTTGCAGCGTCGCTGCGGACATTGAACCCGCCGAGTTCGAGATTTTCCCGAACCGTCAAGAAAGGAAAGACGCGACGACCTTCGGGAACGAGCGCGATGCCGAGCTTACTGCGCTCATACGAAGGCATCGACGTGACATCTTGGCCAGAAAATACAATCGTGCCTGCTCTCGGCGACAGCACGCCCGCAATCGCACGAAGGGTCGTGGATTTTCCCGCCCCATTGGCGCCGATCAAGGCGACGATCTCGCCGCGATCAAGCCGTAGCGAAATATCCCGGCACACCGCGACTTGCCCGTATGCAAGCTCCAGGTCCTTGACCTCCAGAAGCGCGCTCACAACAGCTCTCCACCGAGATAGGCGGCAATCACGGCGGGATTCTTCTGCACTTCGGCCGGACTTCCTTCGAACAGACGCCGACCGTAATCCATGACCATGATCCGGTCTGCAACATTCATGACCAGATCCATGTTGTGCTCGACCAGGATGACCGTCATTCTATCATTCCGAAGCGACCGGATACGATCGAGAAGGCCGTCGACTTCCGCAGCATTAAGGCCCGCGGCAGGCTCATCGATCAGCAGGAGCTGCGGTTTTGTTGCGAGCGCACGTGCGAGTTCGAGCATCCGCTGCTCACCATATGACAGCGATCCCGCAAGCACATCGAGGCGTCCCGACATGCCAACGAAATGCAAAAGTTGCACGGCCCGTTCGCGACACCGTCGTTGATCGGCCGCAAAAGCGGCGCCATGCGTCACGTATTGCCATGCCGGGATGTGGTGATGGACATGAAATCCCGCGATCACGTTTTCCAACACGCTCAGCTGCTTGAAGAGACGGATCTTCTGGAACGTCCGCGCAATACCGAGCCGCACCCGCCGATGGGCCGGCATGGCCGAAAGGGCCGTGCCATTAAAGGACAATGACCCGGAGTCGGGCTGATAGACACCGCTGATGAGATTGAGCAGGGTCGATTTCCCTGCCCCGTTCGGGCCTATGACGGAAAAAATCGAGCCCGCCGGAACGTCGAACGAAATGTCCGACACGGCTTTCACGCCGCCAAAGTTCTTGTGCAGGCTTCGTACCTGCAAGAGCGACCGCTCTATCTGACCTATTGCCGCAACAGCGCTCATGCACCCCGCCCAAAGCCGAACTTTTCCCCGAGGACGCGAGCTGCCTGCGCTAGCCCCCCGGGCATGAAGAGAACGACAAACGTCAGAGCAGCACCATAGACGACCAGGCGCAGGTCGCCGAAACCACGTAGGACTTCCGGCAGGACTGTGAGAAGAATTGCACCGAAAACCGGACCGATCAGCGTGCCCATCCCACCGACGATAACCATGGCCAAAATGTTGAACGCCTCGTTTATGAAAAATGCGTCCGGCACGAGGGTGCCGACGAAACTCGCGTAGAAACAACCTGCGGCACCGGCAATCGCTGACCCGACGCCGAAAGCAAACACTTTCCAGGCGGTGCCGTTGATGCCAAGAGATGCGGCTGACACCTCGTCCTCGCGAATCGCCGTGAGCGTTTCTCCGATCGGCGACAGCACGAGTTGGCTCAACAGGATGTACGAAAGAAATGCAAATCCCGCGACCAAGTAAAAGAACGCGGCGAGATTGC
>JANWKN010000110.1 GCA_025451355.1 Pseudolabrys sp.
AGGGGATGTGCACCAATTGGGCGCCCGCTTTGATGGCGATCGCTTCCATTGCGAGATGCGATAGCGAGCCGTTTCCGATCGAAGCAAAATTGTACTTCCCCGGATTTTTACGGGGCAGGGCGATGAGGTCTGCGACTAAACTCACTTCTAGCGCCGGATTGACCGCGAGCACGCTCGGCTGGGTGACCAATTGGGTCACTGTCGCGATGTCCATGCGCGGATCGTAGGGCAATCGCGTCGTACAACAGGGTATTGATGGCGAGCGGTCCGCCGATGCTGACCCCGATGGTTGAACCGTCGGGTGTCGCCTTCGCGACAAGATCGGTGCCGAGATTGTCGCCGGCGCCGGGCTTGTTCTCCACGATAAATGCGCTGGCAGGGTATTTCTGCTGCAAGCCATCGGCGACAAGGCGCGCGACGATGTCCCTGGGCCAAAAGGCACTACGATCCGCACCGTCTTTGTTGGCCAGTCCTGTGCGACCGCTGTTGTGGCCAGGGCCAGCACGGCTAGGAACGCTCTGACGGCGTGTTTCGCCGTGCGAAATGCGGCATCTACATTCATCGAGGGTTAGCTCTGCTCGGGGCGGCTTGCATTGGCGGCGGCTATCCTCTACTGCGGCGACGGTAGAATACGAGTTGTAGCATGGGCTTAGGCATTCTCATTCTCGGCCTGGTGGTCTTTCTCGGAGCGCACGTCTTTGTGTCGTTCCGCGAGGAGCGCGCGCGAGCGATCGCACAACTTGGACTGCCGGCCTATCGGGGACTGTTCGTACTGGCCTCTCTCGCCGGCCTTGCACTGATCGTATGGGGCTACGGGGAATACCGCGCGCTCGGTTGGATCGGCATATGGTCGCCGCCTGCGTTCATGCGGCACATCACCGTCGGGTTGATGTTGTTTGCGGTGATTTTTCTCGTCGCTGCTTTTGTTCCGAGTCACATCAAGGCGCGGCTCAAGCATCCGATGCTGGCAAGCGTAAAGACCTGGGCCTTGGCGCATCTGCTTTCGAATGGCGACCTCGGCTCGATCCTGCTGTTCGGTACATTTTTGGCCTGGGGTGTTTATACGCGTATCGCCGCAAAACGCCGCACAGATACCAAACCGATAGCGGCGCCTGCCGGCTGGACCAATGATTTGCTGGTCGTGGTGATCGCTGTCGTCGTCTATCTGGCGCTGGGCTATGCCTTTCATCCGGTGGTGATCGGTGTCCCCGTGTTCGGGAAATAGTCATGTCAGTTCAAGACGAGATCCGGCGGCTGACCGCCCCAGACATCCGCGCACGCAAAGGCGGCGAGCCGATTGTGTGCCTGACCTCCTATCACGCCCACACAGCCCGTCTCGTCGACGCTTATTGCGACGTGATCCTGGTGGGAGACTCGCTCGGCATGGTGATGCACGGGCTCGAAACAACGGTTCCGGTGACGCTGGACATGATGATCCTGCAAGGCCACGCCGTAATGCGCGGTTCGAAACGCGCGCTGGTGGTCGTGGACATGCCCTTCGGCTCTTACGAAAGTTCGAAAGAGCAGGCGTTCATGAATGCATCACGTGTGCTGAAGGAAACCGGCTGCGGCGCGATCAAGGTCGAAGGCGGAAAGCGCATGGCCGAGACGATCGCCTTTCTCACCGAGCGCGGCGTCCCGGTGATGGCGCATGTCGGATTGACGCCGCAGGCGATCAACACAATCGGTTCGTTCCGCGCGCAAGGCCGCGACGAGTCGGACTGGTCGCGCATCGAAGAGGACGCCATTGCCGTTTCGCAGGCTGGTGCGTTCGCTGTAGTGATTGAAGCCGTGGCCGAGCCCCTGGCTCGCAAATTGACGTCCGCGGTTGCAATTCCGACGATCGGAATTGGAGCGAGTGTTGCCTGTGACGGGCAGATTCTTGTTCTCGAGGACATGCTCGGTCTGTCCCCACGGGTACCGAAGTTCGTCAAGCGTTATGGAACTCTCGGACCCGGCATTGAAAAGGCGATCGCCGATTATGCCGCAGAGGTGCGCTCACGTACCTTTCCTGGCCCTGAGCACGTCTATCCGATGAAGGGTAAGAAGGGGCTAACGCCCTGAATTGTTAACGATTGTAGGCTTGCCTTTGCCTTGGGCGCGCCACATCGCTAGTTTACGGCACAATCCGGCCCGGGGGCGGGCTAGGGGGTTTGGAGCAATCTTGGCCGATATTTTTCATGAAGTGGACGAGGAAGTCCGGCGCGAGCAGCTCAAAAAGCTGTGGGATCGCTACAGCCTCTATTTGATTGCAGCTGCCATTCTGATCGTCGCAGCTATCGCGGCGTGGCGCGGTTATGAATATTGGGTCGCCAAGAGAGCCGCGACCGCGGGAGCCGCCTTCGAAGCCGCGATGTCCCTGAGCGAGCAAAGCAAATATACCGAGGCAGAAGCTGCGTTCGCCAAAGTTGCGGCCGAGGCGCCGGAGGGCTACCGCGTGCTGGCGCGGATGCGCGCGGCGGGTGCGCTCGCCCAGGTCAAACCGGCCGAAGCGGTGAAAGCCTACGATGAAATCTCGGCCGACGCGTCAGTCGGCGCAATCTGGCAGGATCTTGCTGCAGTGCGCGCCGGCATGCTGCTGGTGGATACATTGTCGTTTGTCGACATGCGCAGGCGGCTCGATGCCGCGACAGAGCCGTCACGTAGCTTCCGCCACACCGCACGCGAGCTGCTGGCGTTGTCTGCGTGGCGCAATCATGAGCTTGCTGCCGCCAGGAAATATCTCGACATGATCACGGGCGATCCAGATTCGCCGGCAGGCACACGCGCGCGCGCGGAAGTTCTGTCGGGACTGGTCGCCGGCGAAGACAAGAGTTGAGGGGCAAGACATGCGGACAATTTATCGCGTGATGTTGCTTACCGCTCTCGCAACGTGCGCGCCTGGGCTGACGGCCTGTTCGGGTTTTGATCCGGACAAGCTCGACATATTCGGTCTCAATGAGAAGAAAAAGCTTCCCGGCGAGCGCAAGGATGTATTTCCCGGTGGCGTTCCCGGGGTCACGCAAGGCATCCCGCCGGAGTACGTGAGAGGTAACCAGCCGCCACCCGAAACCGCGCAGTCGCCAGCACCCGTGCAACCGAAGGAGGCCGCTGCGGGCGGGGACGAGAAAGCTGCCGCGGCCGAGCCGGAGGAGAAGCCGAAACCCAAGCCGACGAAACGGATAGCGAAGCCGAAGCTACAGCCCCAACCGGCACAGGACACAGCCTGGCCGCAACAAGCCCAGTCGCCTCCGCAGCAAAACAACCAGTGGCCGGCGCCGGCGCAGACCAACACTGCGTCGCCCTGGCCTTCCTCTCCGCAGCCAGGCACTTTCCAGCGCTGATTGCGCTCGGGCTTGACCCGAAGGCGAACCGCGCCGCAAACACATACTGAACGCATTTAATGGACTGCCGGCCCGCCTGGCAGCGGTACCGATGAGCCTGGCGATCGTCATTGTGGGCCGGCCCAATGTCGGCAAATCGACCTTTTTCAATCGACTGGTCGGTCGACGCCTGGCTTTGGTCGATGACAGGCCTGGTGTCACGCGCGATCGGCGCGAAGGGGAGGGTCGTCTCGGCGATATTGCATTCAAGGTGATCGATACGGCTGGGCTCGAAGAGGCAGCTCCCGAAAGTCTTTCCGGTCGCATGCGCGCGCAGACGGAAACCGCGATCGACCAGGCCGATGTCATATTTTTCATGATCGATGCACGCGCGGGTCCGACACCCGTCGACCACGCCTTCGCCGATGTCGCGCGCAAATCCGGAAAACCGATCGTCCTCATCGCCAACAAGAGCGAAGGGACGGCCGGTGAATCGGGACGTCTTGAAGCCTACGCGCTAGGCCTCGGCGAGCCTATTCCGATCTCGGCCGAACACGACGAGGGCATGTCGGACCTCTACGATGCCTTGCGTGCTTTGGTGCCCGATGATCCCGCGGAGGAACAGGTTGACACAAACGATCCGGCGCACGCCATCCGTGTCGCTATTGTCGGGCGTCCCAATGCAGGCAAATCGACTCTGATTAACCGGCTGGTTGGTGAGGAGAGGCTGCTCACCGGACCAGAGGCCGGCATCACGCGTGACGCGATAGCAGTCGACCACTATTGGCAACGTCTCAAGTTCCGGATTTACGATACCGCTGGATTGCGCCGCCGTTCGCGCGTCGCGGAAAAACTGGAAAAGCTTTCGGTCGCGGATGCGCTCAACGCCGTGCGCTTCGCTGAGGTTGTCGTCGTTCTCCTCGACGCGGAAAATGCCTTCGAAGAGCAAGATCAGCGCATTGCCGATCTTGTTGAACAGGAAGGCCGCGCTATCGTCATCGCGGTCAACAAATGGGATCTGAAAGAAAAGGCGGCGGGCGCCATCGGCAAGCTTCGTGAACAGGCCGAGGAGAAGCTCACCCAACTAAGAGGCGTGCCGCTGGTGGCAGTGTCCGGCCTTACCGGAGAGGGTCTAGACCGCTTGATGCAGGCAATCATTGATGCCTATGAAGTCTGGAACAAGCGCATTCCCACGAGTGCCCTCAATAGATGGTTCGAGCACGCCGTCAGCGCGAATCCGCCGCCGGCGGTGGCCGGTCGCTCGCTGCGACTCAATTACATCACGCAACCGAAAAGCCGACCGCCGAGCTTTGTCGTGTTTTGCACCCGCGCGGATGCCGTGCCTGCCGCCTACAAACGCTATTTGTTGAATTCAATGCGCGAGACTTTCGAATTGCCCGGCACGCCAATTCGCCTCGCCCTGCGCGAGAAAGACAATCCCTACAAGGGACGGGCAAAGAGAAAGCACTGAGCGGGTCAGGCTGGCGCGCGGAAATCGAGAAATTTCTTTTCACGAAAGCTGTAGAGTTTGCCGGTCTCCGCGCAATCCGCCAGGCACAGAGGCAGGATCGCCTTCGCTACGTCCTCTGCTGTCGGCAATGTGAGCGGATCGATCCCGGGAAATGCACTGGCATACATTCGCGTACGCGTCGGTCCCGGGCTGAACAAATTGGCGCGTACTGGTGTGGTGACGGACTCTGACGCATATGTACGCACCAGAGCCTCCAGCGCCGACTTCGAGGCTGCATAGGGGCCCCAATAAGCACGTCCGGTGTGCGCGACCCGCGATGTCAGAAAAACGGCGCGACCGGCTTGCGACCGCTGCAGGAGAATGTCCATGCAGCGGATCAATTGCCAGTTGGCGGTAATGTTGACCGCAATGAGATTGTCCCAGTCTTTCGGTTCTACGTGACTGAGCGGTGATAGCGGACCAAGAATCCCGGCATTTCCCACCAGGACATCAAGGCGCTGGTATCTTTCGTTGAGAGCCACTGCGAGGCGCGCGATGCCATCGCTGTCCTTGATGTCGAGTGGCACCAATGTGGCCGAACTGCCGGCCGCCCGGATTTTGTCATCGAGTTCTTCGAGACCGCCGACAGTGCGCGCCACCGCGACCACGTGCGCGCCCGCATGCGCCAGTTCAAGCGCAGTTGCAGCACCGATGCCACGCGAGGCGCCAGTGATTAGAGCAACGCGGTCGGAGAGGGGTTTGCGGTTATCGGCCATTCAGCAATCAGACCCGGCCTCGTGACGGGAAATCCACGTCTTTCTTATCGCAAGGCTTTAGAAGACGCGCATCATCGGGACAAGCCCGGTCATGGCGTGGGCTGATTTCAGATGGCCTCTGCCAACAGCGACAGCTGTCGAGGGCTCGTTTCCTGGGCGCCGAGATCAGTAAGGGGTGTCGGGTAGTCGCCGGTGAAGCAGTGATCGGTGAATTGTGGCCGAGCAGGATCGCGTCCCTGGAAACCCATGGCTCGGTAGATGCCATCGACCGATAGGAATGCAAGAGAATCTGCGCCGATGAACTTCCTCATGCCCTCGAGATCATGAGTGGCAGCGAGCAACTTGTCGCGTTCGGGCGTATCGATCCCGTAGTAATCCGGGTGAGTGATCGGAGGCGAAGCAATGCGGAAGTGCACCTCTTTGGCGCCGGCATCGCGCATCATCTGGAGGATCTTGCGCGAGGTGGTGCCACGCACGATCGAGTCATCGACGAGAACGATCCGTTTACCCTCGACGACTGCCCGGTTGGCCGAGTGCTTGAGGCGAACCCCTTGGTCGCGAATGGCCTGCGTCGGTTGAATGAACGTCCGACCGACATAATGATTGCGAATGATCCCGAGCTCGTAAGGAATTTTTGCTTCCTGGGCAAAACCGATTGCCGCCGGCACTCCGGAGTCGGGCACCGGCACGATGACGTCGGCCTGTGCGGGCGCTTCACGCGCGAGTTCCGCGCCCATCGTCTTGCGCACGTCGTAGACATGGCGCCCGCCGACGATGGAATCGGGCCGCGCGAAATAGATGTATTCGAAAATGCAGGGCCGCGCCGGCATTGGTGGGAAGGGCTTGTGCGACTGCGCGCCGTCCTCATCGAAGATGACGACTTCGCCGTTTTCAACGTCGCGCACATATTGTGCGCCAATGATGTCGAGGGCGCAGGTCTCGGACGCCAGGATTGGGCAGCCGTCAAGCTTGCCGATCACTAATGGCCGGATACCGAGCGGATCACGAGCTCCGACCAGCTTCTTGTTGGTGAGACCGACAAACGCATAGGCGCCTTCAAGCTGACGCAGCCCCTCGACGAACCGGTCGACAAACCGATTGCGTCTGGCGCGCGCAACGAGGTGCAGGATCACCTCGGTGTCGGTCGTCGATTGCATCATAGCGCCTTCGTGCACCAGGTCGCGGCGCAATTTGATGCCATTGGTGAGGTTGCCGTTGTGGCCGATCGCGAAACCGCCGGCATTGAGCTCGGCGAAGAGCGGCTGCACATTGCGTAGGATCGTTTCGCCCGTGGTTGAATAGCGGACGTGACCTATGGCGGAAGTGCCGGGCAGGCGATCGATCAGCTCGCGGCGTGCGAACGCGTCGCCGACCAAGCCGAGGCGCCGTTCCGAATGGAACCGCTTGCCGTCGAAGGAGACGATGCCGGCCGCTTCCTGTCCGCGGTGCTGAAGGGCGTGCAGGCCGAGCGCGGTGATTGCCGCCGCGTCGGGGTGACCGAAGATACCAAATACCCCGCATTCCTCGCGCAGACGGTCGCCATCAGCATCCAGATCCGGTTGATCCATGGTCTCGAGATCCTGTGGCCCTTTGTGCATCGCTATCGCGCTCTGTTCGCCTTGGGCTGCGTCACGGGCGGCAATTCGGAGCGCTGGTCGGGTCCGGTATCGGGTGCATCCTGATCTTCCAGCTTCGGTTTCTTCAGTCTCTTTAAGATGGTGCTTTCGGGATCGTCCGGCAACATCGACATCAACCATTGTCCAGTGTTTTGCAGGACCAGTTTCGACTTGGCGCTGCGAACCCACTCCGGCTGGCTGCGATCAGGTACCAGCCATGCGAAGAACAGAAAGGCGACCACGACAATGATCAGTCCGCGGGCGAGTCCGAAAAGGAAGCCGAGAGTGCGGTCGAGTGCGCCGACGCGGCTGTCCAGGACCATGTCGGAAATGCGCGCGGTGATGATCGAGACAATCAACAGCGTGGCGAGGAATACGCCGCCGGCCGACACGGCCGCGGCCACCGAGTCGCTGGTGAAGTATTGCTTCGCCAGCGGGAGCACGCGCGGATAGGAATAAAGGGTCACGAGCGCAGCCACGCCCCAGGCGCCGATCGAGAGGATTTCGCGCATGAATCCCCGGATCATGGCCAGAAGCCCGGAGATCAACATGACCAGCAGTAGAATGATGTCGAGGAGTGTGATCGGTATCGGGGGCATCTGAAACCCACTAACTACGCGGTTTTATAGACCTTGCAAGTGAACATAGAGTGAATTTGGACCCAATTTGGACCCAATTGGAATCAGTTCCCGAGTATACCCCTTGAAATGCTGCCGATGATGCTGGCTGCCGATGTGTCGGCCTTGCGTGTCCTCTTGGCATAAGACCGAAGAAGCGTGGCCGGATCATGCCCGCACCGGGCAGGGACCACATGTACCGGAACACCATTGTCGAGCAACAGCGTCAGGATTTCATGAGCAAACCACCCGAGTGTACGCTGATCCCGGTCCACGCAACTGATCGTTGCGCTGGCTATCTTCGGCGTACCCATCGCGGCTTCGTTGCTTAGGATTGTAACGACAAGCCGATTGGAATTTTCACCAACACGGACGACGGCGCGACGGCATTGCTGGCGCTGGCAACTAACGGAGACACAAACGAATGAGCGACGAAATACAGCACGGCAGCGTCACCCATTGGAATGATCGTTATGCTTCATCGGAAAGGCAAGGGAGACCCATCGCCAAAACCGTGAAGCTGATCGCCGAATGAAACCGATGCATAAACTTCGGGGTGACATCCTGGCGACGTGGCGATGCTTGCTGTCGTCGCCATCATACTGTGGTCGATGCCCCGGCTCGCTTGAAAAGCCGAGAACCGCCTGACGACTCACCCTACAAATCGCCAGGCGGTCTACCTCGCGTGCCCCGAGATGGAAGGGGCAAACCAGGCGCATCGGCCTAAAGCGCGGGAGTCAGGTTTGTCTTGTCTTTTGCGGCCAAGAATTGGTTAGTTAATGCCAACCCGCTGTGTACACGCCACAACATGTCGCTCGGTCGTCGGGCCAAAAGAAAGGGCCAGGCAATTCGACCTGAACCTGAACCGCGTATTTGTAGTTAGGGTACGCGGTCTCGATGATGTTGGCCCGGCTTTTCCGTCGCCGCATTTAATAAAGACAAACGACTAATAAAATTTCTGCTCTGATACTAAAAAGCAACGGCCCTGATCCGATAACGAGAGGGCCAGATGAACCTATTCAAGATGCTGCACCGACTATTGCCGCCGCCTTACATCAAAACATCACTGGCTCATTATCAACTGCGACAGTTGCGGCACTGTGGTGGACCTGGACTTGCGGGTGAAGTCGCGTGATCCCGAAGCTTCTATTCGTGTTGCGCTTCGTGATGTGCAATGCCCGCGCTGCAATGGGTATAGCCACCCGCGCATTATCGCGTTGTCGCGCCATCCCTCGATTTGACACCACAGGGGCGCTCCCGGCGATTTTCAGGCTTTTGGCTTCAGGCAAGC
>JANWKN010000111.1 GCA_025451355.1 Pseudolabrys sp.
TACCACTATGCCTTCTGACGCCGGACATGCAGAATCGTCGCATTATCGAGCGACTGCTGCGCGATACTGGCATCAATCCGCATATAACGCTCGAGTCGGACTCGATGATACTTTTGTACTCGCATGTACGCACCGGACGCTGGGCGAGCGTCATGCCGGCCCGGCTGGCTGCATCGCTTGGATTGACCGACGTGTTGCGCGCAATCCCGATCGTTGAACCGGAAGCGACGCATACCATCGGTCTGGTTGCGCCAGCACGTGAGCCGATGTCGACATTGACCGCCGCGCTCGTCGCAGAAGCGCGGCGCGTAGTGCCGTTATTGTCCGATTGAGTCAGCATTTAATCGAACGCACTTGGTCCAAAGTCTAAACTTACGACCAGCCCTCGCGACCTGTTCATGGGAATAGCTGCGCGAGCCGGCGGCAAACAGATCGGTAATTCGATCAATGATTCTGAGGCGATGTTTGGCGGTCGCGGTGGCGACGGGACTGATCAGCTCATCGAGGAGCGATCGGCTATCCGCAAGGGCGCTGTCGTATCTGGTGTTCACTGACATTGGGTCACTAAATCGGGTCGGCGGTGGTTCTAAGCAGATACGAAGCTACCGGAAAGTTCCGAAAACTCGCTGTACGAGGACCCTCAAAAAAAGCGAAAAATTTTACGAAATTTATGCATAATAACCGCCCACAATTGCGAAGGGCCCGCTGATGGCGGGCCCTTTTTTGGCCGCCTCGAGTGGCCCCAGGTCTAGAACAACCCGACGATCTGCCCCTGCGCGTTGACGTCGATCGAATCGGCCGCCGGAATCTTCGGTAGGCCAGGCATTGTCATGATTTCCCCGCAGATTGCGACCACGAACTCGGCGCCCGCGGACAACCGCACCTCACGCACCGCGATGGTATGGTCGACGGGAGCGCCCTTAAGGTCCGGATTGGTCGTGAAGCTGTATTGAGTCTTGGCCATGCAGACAGGCAGCTTGCCAAATCCCATCTCTTCCCAGGTCTTGAGCTGATCCCTGACCGACTTGTCGGCGGTCGCGTCGTTCGCGCGATAGATTTCCTTCGCAATCGTACGCACTTTTTCGAACAGCGGAATGTCGTCGGGGTAGAGATATTTGAGCTTGCCCTTGCCCTCGTCGATCACCTTTACGACGGCTTTGGCAACGTCGGCCGCGCCCGCCCCGCCCAGTGCCCAGTGATCGGCCATCACCGCCTCGACACCAACCGCCTTGCACTTTTCCTTGACCAGGGCGATCTCGGCATCGGTATCGGCGGAAAAGCGGTTGATCGAAACCACGGCCGGCAGGCCGAATTTCTTCACATTTTCTACATGCCGCTGAAGGTTGGCCATGCCGGCTTCAAGCGCCTTGAGATTTTCCGACTTGAGGTCTTCTTTTTTTACGCCGCCGTGCATCTTCAGGGCGCGAATGGTCGCGACAAGAACGACGCAATCAGGCGAAAGGCCGGCCTTTCGGCATTTAATGTCGAGGAATTTTTCGGCGCCCAGGTCGGCGCCGAAGCCGGCTTCCGTCACTACGTAATCGGCAAGCTTGAGCGCGGTGGTCGTTGCGACGACCGAGTTGCAACCGTGCGCGATATTCGCAAAGGGGCCGCCATGGATGAACGCAGGCGTACCTTCGAGCGTCTGCACAAGGTTGGGCGCAATTGCCTCCTTGAGCAGCGCGGCCATCGCGCCGTGCGCCTTCAGATCGCGTGCACGTATCGGTTTGCGATCCCGGGTATAGGCGACGATGATGTTGCCGAGACGCTCTTTCAGGTCATCGATATCCTTCGCCAGGCAGAAAATAGCCATGACTTCGGAGGCAACCGTGATGTCAAACCCGGCTTCGCGCGGATAGCCATTGGCAACGCCGCCGAGCGAGCAGACGATCTCACGCAGCGCGCGGTCGTTCATGTCCAGCACACGACGCCAGGCGACGCGGCGGGAGTCGATCCCGAGAGCATTGCCCCAATAAATGTGGTTGTCGATCAATGCGGAGAGCAGATTGTGCGCGGAAGTGATGGCGTGAAAGTCGCCGGTAAAATGCAGATTGATGTCTTCCATCGGCACGACCTGCGCATAGCCGCCACCGGCCGCACCGCCCTTCATGCCGAATGACGGGCCCAAGCTTGGCTCACGCAGACAGAGCATTGCCTTCTTGCCGATATGGTTGAGCGCGTCAGTTAGACCGACCGTTGTGGTCGTTTTGCCCTCGCCTGCAGGCGTCGGCGAAATCGCTGACACCAGGATGAGCTTGCCGTTCTTCTCGCCGTGCAGCGACTTTACGAAGTCCATCGATACCTTGGCCTTGTAGTGGCCGTAGGGCTCGAGATTTTCCGGAGCAATGCCGAGCTTTTCCTTTGCAATGTCGAGGATCGGGCGCTTTTTCGCGGACTGCGAAATTTCGATGTCAGACTTTGGGCTTTGGTGCTGCGAGGCGGGCATGGGGATTGATCCAATATGCGGGTTATGTGACTCGAAGGAGTGAGGGTCTTCCAATTTCGTCATGCCGGCTTTGGCCGGGCATCCGCTCGACTGAATGCGGTCATCCAATGAGCGGATAGCCGGGACCGCCGGCCACGATCGGAGTTAAATCAGGTGAGGATTGCTCCCTTGACGAGCTTTACAGTGGAGATGAATTCGGAAGCGTCGATTTTCTTGCCTCCGTCGGGCTGAACGCGCGTGACCTTGAAGCGGCCGTCGGCACAAACCACTGTAAACCCATCGGAGTCGACGACGGCGACCTCACCGAGTTTTCCGGCAATTCCCTTCGGATCTTTGGCCGGCAAAGGCTTGGCGTCGAAAATTTTGAATGTCGTGCCACCGAGCGTGGTCCAGGCACCTGGCGCGGGATTGCAACCCCGGATTAGGCGATCGATCTGTTCCCAGGGTTTGCCCCAGTCGATCTTTGCGTTGCCGGCACCACAGCGACCTTCGTAGGTCGCCTTCGAATCGTCCTGCTTGATGCGCGGCGCCTTGCCGGCCTTCACCAGATCGACCGATTCCATCATCGCTTCGACCCCCATCGGGAAAAGGCGGTCGAAGTAGACGGTGCCGAGCGTGTCAGTGCCCGAGATCGGCGTTTTCTTCTGAACCAGAATGTCGCCGGTATCGAGCCCGTTGTCGGGCCAGAAAATCGAGAGCCCGGTTTCCTTCTCGCCCTTGATGATCGGCCAATTGATCGCGCTCGCGCCGCGGTAAGCCGGCAAGAGCGACGGATGGTATTGGATCGATCCGTGCGTAGGGATATTGAGAAAATCCTCCGGCACGAAGAGCGTGACGAAGGCCATGACCTGAAGGTCAGGCTTGAGAGCCTTGAACTCTTCCCAGACTTTCGGATCCTTGTAGGAAGCCGGCTGATGCACGGGAAGTTTGGCGGCAAGGGCGGCTTCCTTGAGCGGGTCGGCCTTAGCGCCTTCCTTTTCTGGCGCGACATAGACGGCAACGACGTTCTCGCCGTGCTTGAGCAGCGCTTCCAGCACGGCCTTGCCGAAGGCCTGCTGGCCGTGAACCACAATACGCATCCAACTCCTCCCGAAATATCAACCATTCATCGCCGGGATTAGTCCCGGTTCGCTGAGGCGTGTGAGTCCCCCAAGCGGGATGCCCGGGACAAACCCAGGCATGAATGTTACGCCGCCTTTTCTTCCTTCTTCGGCGCGTTGAGAGCACCCGAGTTCTTGATTTCCGCGATCTCGGCAGATTTGAAGGCCAGCACGTCTTTCAGAATTTCATCAGTGTGCTCGCCAAGCAGCGGAGAACGCTTCACCTCGGTGATCGAGTCCGACATCTTCACCGGATTTCCGACCGTGAGATACTTGCCACGGCCAGGATGATCGACCTCGACCACGGTTCCGGTATCACGCAGCGACTTCTCCTCGGCGATTTCCTTCATCGACAGGATCGGTCCGACAGGAATGTCGACCTTGTTGCAGATATCCATGACCTCGAACTTGGTTTTGGTCATGGTCCATTCTTCAATGGTCGCGAAGATCTGCTTCAGGCGCGGCAGACGGGCCGGAGGCGTGGCGTAGTTGGGATCGGTTTTCCATTCGGTTTTGCCGATCAGATCGCAAATCTCTCCCCAGACGGGTGCCTGAGTGATGAAATAGATGTATGCGTCGGGATCGGCCTCCCAACCTTTACACTTCAGAATCCAGCCGGGTTGACCGCCGCCGGAATCGTTGCCGGCACGCGGCACCGCATCGCCGAACGGGATGTTCTCGCCATATTGGCTGTATTCGGACAGCGGGCCGTGCTTGAGGCGCTGCTGGTCGCGCAATTTTACGCGCGCGAGATTGAGCACTCCGTCCTGCATCGCGCAGAGAACTTTCTGGCCGCGACCGGTCCGCATGCGTTGATAGAGGGCGCAAACGATGCCCCAGGCGAGATGCAATCCCGTGCCGGAATCGCCAATCTGTGCACCGGTGACAAGCGGAGGGCCCTCACGAAAGCCCGTGGTCGAAGCCGAACCGCCGGCGCACTGCGCGACGTTCTCGTAGACTTTGCAGTCCTCGTAGGGGCCCGGACCGAAGCCCTTCACCGACGCTACGATCATGCGCGGGTTCGTCTCGTGGATGTGTCCCCAGGTCAGCCCCATGCGATCGAGCGCGCCCGGCGCGAAATTCTCGACCAGCACGTCGCAGGTCTTGATGAGTGCATTGAGCACACGCATCCCCTGCGGATGCTTGGAATCAATCGTGATCGACCGCTTGTTGCCGTTGAGCATGGTGAAGTAGAGGCTGTCTTCCCCCTTCACATCGCGCAGTTGCGTGCGTGTAATGTCACCGACACCCGGTCGCTCGACCTTGATGACGTCTGCTCCCATGTAACCGAGCAGCTGCGTACACGTCGGGCCTGATTGCACATGCGTGAAATCGAGTATGCGCACCCCGGTCAGCGCCTGGCCGTCCTGTCCGTAGGGCTTGGTCGACGTGCGCGGCAAGCTGTTGTGCTTGCCGTTTGACTTGCTCTTTGCCTTGCGCGCGGTCGCGAGCTTCACCACCTTGCGTGACGATTTTTTCGCCGCGGCTTTTGCTTTCTTTTGTTTCTTCTTGGCCATTTCTAACTCCTCCATCTTTTCCGCGTATGCCCGCAGGGGGACATCCGGCGAATATCCAGTCGATCTATTTCTTGCGAAGCGCACTTTGCGGGTTGAGGTTGCCGATGCGGCCACTCTCACTGCCCGCTGCCGGGTCGATCACCGCGTTGATCAGCGTCGGCTTGCCGGAGTCCATCGCGGCATTGACGGCGCGCTTGAGCTCGTCGGGTGTGGTCGCGTTGACGCCAACGCCCCCGAAGGCCTCGATCATCTTGTCGTAACGCGAGCCTTTGACGAAAACGGTCGTCGCAGGATCCGAACTAGCCGAATTGAGGTCGGTGCCGCGGTAGATGCCATCATTGTTGAAGATGACGATGCAGACCGGCAGCTTGTAGCGGCAGATCGTCTCGACCTCCATGCCGGAAAAGCCGAAGGCGCTGTCACCCTCGACCGCAAGCACGGGCTTTCCGGTCTCGATCGCGGCACCGACGGCATAGCCCATGCCGATGCCCATCACGCCCCATGTACCGACGTCCAGACGCTTGCGGGGCTGATACATGTCGACAATACCGCGGGCCAGATCGAGCGTGTTGGCGCCTTCATTGACAAAAATGGCGTCGGGTCGCTCCTTGACGATGGTACGAAGGACGCCGAGCGCGCCGTGATAGTCCATCGGCGCGTTGTTGTTCATCAGCCGGGGCGCCATCTTGGCAACATTCTCTTCCCGCTTCGAACTGACGGCCTTGATCCAATCGGCCGGCGGAGCCGGCCAATTGCCGCCCATACCCAGCAGAAGCGCCGAGACGCACGAACCGATATCGCCGACGACAGGCGCCGCTATCTCAACGTTGGAGTCCATCTCCTTCGGCTCGATATCGATCTGAATGAATTTTTTCGGCGCCTCTCCCCAGGTCTTACCCTTGCCGTGCGACAGGAGCCAGTTCAGACGTGCGCCGATCAACATCACGACGTCGGAGTCTTTCAGTACGGTCGACCGTGCCGCGCCCGCACATTGCGGATGCGTGTCGGGCAGAATGCCCTTGGCCATGCTCATCGGCAGGAACGGGACGCCGCTCTTCTCGACCAGGCTGCCGATTGCGTCGTCGGCCTGCGCGTAGGCCGCGCCTTTGCCGAGGATAATCAACGGGCGCTTGGCGTTTTTCAGCACGTCAAGCGCACGCTTGATCGCTTCCGGAGCAGGAATCTGTGACGGCGCCGGATCGATCACTTTCACGAGCGACTTCTTTCCCGCGTCCGCATTCATCACCTGGCCGAACAGCTTGGCCGGCAAATCGAGATACACCCCGCCCGGCCGCCCCGACACCGCGGCGCGGATCGCACGCGCGAGACCGATGCCGATGTCCTGGGCGTGCAGGACGCGGAAGGCCGCTTTGCACAGCGGCTTGGCGATGGCCAGCTGATCCATCTCCTCGTAGTCGCCTTGCTGCAGGTCGACGACTTCACGCTCGGACGAGCCGGAGACCAGAATCATCGGGAAGCAGTTGGTAGTTGCATGCGCCAGCGCGGTCAGACCGTTGAGAAAGCCGGGCGCCGAAACCGTGAGGCAGATCCCGGGCTGCTTGGTCAGAAAGCCGGCAATCGACGCCGCGTAACCCGCGTTCTGTTCGTGACGGAACGAAATGACGCGGATACCCGCGGCCTGCGCCATGCGGCCGAAATCAGTGATCGGAATACCGGGCACGCCGTAGATCGTCTCAATGCCGTTCAGCTTGAACGCATCGATGATGAGGTGAAATCCATCCGTCAGTTCCTGCTGTGCGTCAGGCGCCGTGGTTTCGCGCTTTTCCTTCACTGCTGCTTCAGGCATGGGGGTCCTCCGGCTTATCTAGTTTGTCGTTTCGCGCGTGACCGCGCGCATTGGATGAATTTCACAAGCAAACCCGACTTTCGCTTTCATCACCGGATCGCCGTCCGCAAACGCGCGAGCGCCAGCTTCGTCCGTGACATTCAAGATACCCATTCCAAACGGCCCTTTTGGATCGAGCACAGGATCAAACACGAGCACCTCGCCTACATCCTGCCGCCCCTTCCAGTACCGCGCGTGTTCTTCCATCAGTTTCTTCTCTGCGTCGTTCATATCCATCGCAAAAGTCGGTCGTGGTGCGATCAGTTTCAAAAAGAAGTGCGGCATCTCAGTCTAGATAATCGGCATATTGCGACACGTGATCGGCAAGGCCGAGTGCATGGTCGCGCACCAATTCTTCCGCGCGATCCGTCGCGCGAGCTTCCAATGCTTCGATGATGTTCATGTGATCGCGGATTGAGCGATCAGCGCGATCTTTTTCGCCGATGGTCTTGCGCCGGATCATGCGCATATGCGTGAAAAGATTTTCAGCGAGATCGATCAGCACATCATTGTGGCTCAGCCTGATGATGCTCTGATGGAATTCGATGTTGACGTCGGAATATTCGTCCAGGTGCGCGCGCAACTCGCCGTTCTCAAAAGTCGCGAACATCCTGCGCAGTCCGGCGATTTCTTCATCCGTTGCCGTCTGCGTGATCAGCCGGGCCGCCATGCTTTCCAGCGCCGCCCAGGCGGTGATCATCTCGATCACCTCACGTTTCGTCTTGCGCACCACGTAAATGCCGCGGCGCGGCACCGAGCGTACAAAGCCCTCGCTCTCAAGCTGGGCCATTGCCTCACGCACCGGGGTGCGGCTGATGCCGAATTCTTGAGCAAGTTTCCGCTCGTCGAGCCGGATGTCATTGCGGTTGCGATAGATATCCATCGCGACGATCGCGTTTTTGAGCGCCGTATAGGCTTTTTGCTTGAAGCTCGGTGTGACGTCGATTGGTGCAAGCGCCGGGTGAGGCGCGAGCGGAGAGCGGGTGACGCCTCCGTTATCGGACATTCCTACGCGACGGGAGCTACTGTGTCGGCTA
>JANWKN010000112.1 GCA_025451355.1 Pseudolabrys sp.
GCAGTCCTAGGTTGCTCGGGCTAATGGGCGATGGAACAATCGCATCCATAAATCGTATTTGTACGTATATCGACTGCTGAAGCCCTTTTTATTGGTGGAGGCTCTCCCATGGTGCGCAGCGCAACGTCGCCGGCGAAGCACAGTGAGCCGGCGCATACGCCGAAGCGTTCCCTGGATGAAGTCCGTGAACATTGGCTGGAGGCGTTTCGCCGCGTCCGCGCCGAAACGGAAAGGCGCGCCTCGCATCTTTCGCCGGAAGATCAGATTGTGCAGTCGATGGCTGACGCCAGCCCTGCCAAATGGCATCGAGCGCACGTCACATGGTTCTTCGAGCAGTTCTTGCTGGTTCCCCAAGATCCGGACTACAAAATTTTTGACGAGCGATTTCCCTTTCTTTTCAACTCCTACTATGTCGCGGCTGGCCCGCGCCATGCGCGGCCACAGCGCGGCTTGATCACGCGTCCGCATGGAGAAGACGTCGCTGCCTATCGCGCGCATGTCGACGCAGCGGTGGACCGCCTGATTGCGCGGGTACCAGCTGCGGACGCAGAGCGCGTATTCGCGATTGTCGAGATCGGGCTTCACCACGAGCAACAGCATCAGGAATTACTGATCACCGACATCCTGCACGCCTTTGCGCAGAACCCGACCGACCCCGCCTACGATCCAGACTGGCAAGGGCCGCGCGTGACGCGAGGTCCCCGCGGCTACGTCGAAGTTCCCTCCGGCATTCATGCAGTCGGTCACGACGGTGAAGGCTTTTGCTTCGATAATGAAACTCCGCTGCACGATGAGTTGATCCCGCATGTGAGGATCGCCAGACATTTGGTGACGAACGCTGAGTGGGCTGAATTTATTGCGGCTGGCGGCTACACGACACCATCGCTTTGGCTTTCCGATGGCTGGACTGCGGTGCAGGCAGAAGGTTGGCAGGCACCAGGCTATTGGCGCGAAAAAGACGGCGGCTGGCACGCAATGACCCTCGCCGGCCTAAAGCCGATCGATCCTGACTCGCCGGTTCAACACATCAGCTACTACGAAGCCGATGCGTTCGCGCGGTTTGCCGGCAAACATCTTCCGAGCGAGGCAGAGTGGGAGGTGGCTGCGCGCGCGAGCGTGGTCGCCGATGCTTTTGGCATCGCTTGGCAATGGACGCGGAGTGCCTATCTACAGTATCCGGGCTATCGGGCAGCCGAAGGCGCGCTCGGCGAATACAATGGAAAATTCATGATCAATCAGATGGTTCTGCGCGGCTCATCGTTGGCAACCCCGGATGCCCATGCGCGCGTGAGTTATCGGAATTTCTTCTATCCATCGGCACGCTGGCAATTCAGCGGTCTGCGTTTGGCCGAGATCGTGTGAGGCGTCATCATGGTAGCAGCAGTAGCCCGCAGACATGTCTCGTTGCAGAGTCCTCATGTCTCCGAATTTGAAGCCGATGTATTGGAAGGCCTGCGTGCAACACCCAAGCATGTGCCGGCAAAATACTTCTACGACGCCGCCGGCTCGCAATTGTTCGAGCGCATTACCGAGCTTCCCGAATATTATCCGACCCGTTGCGAAATCAGTATTTTGCGCAGTCATGGTGCCGACATCGCGAAGCTCATCCCGCCGGGAGCAGCCCTGGTGGAATTCGGCAGCGGTTCAAGCAAAAAAGCGCGGATTTTGCTGAGTGCTGCGCCGAAGCTCGCGGCCTATGTGCCGGTCGATATTTGCGGCGAGATGATCGAGCAGGAGGCGGTCGAGCTGCGAACAGATTTTCCCGACCTCAAGGTTCTGCCGGTGACGGCCGATATCTGCAAACCGTTCGAATTGCCGGAAGAGGCAAGGGATGCCGCGGTGCGTATCGGTTTTTTCCCAGGGTCAACCATCGGCAACTTCGAGCCGCACGAAGCCTCGGCGTTTCTGCGCAATGCGGCGAATATTCTCGGTCGCGGCTCAACCATTATTATCGGCGCCGATCTGATCAAATCGGCAGATGTGCTCAATGCCGCCTACAACGACGCTGAAGGCATTACCGCGCAATTCAATCTCAACCTGTTGACGCGCATCAACCGCGAACTTGGCGGTACTTTTCAGCTTCAAACCTTTGAACATCACGCGTTTTACAACCGTGAACGTCATCGCGTCGAAATGCATCTCGCAAGCCTCAAGCGGCAAAAAGTGAAGGTCGCAGGGGAGACCATTGAATTTCGTACCGGCGAGACAATCCAAACCGAGAACAGCTACAAGTACAGCGTCGAGTCACTCTCAGCTCTCGCCCGTGGCGTGGGATGGTTTCCCCTGGGGGCGTGGACCGACACAAGCAAATTCTTTTCCATTCAGGCTTTCAAGCTCGGCATGTGACTTGCCCGAATTCCTCGGCGTGAGCTAAGCCTTGTACTATCCGGCAGTTCACGCCGGGCATTTATTTTGCAGGGCAGGGCTCATGAGGATCGTCGGCTTTGAATCCAACAATAGTGCACGGCTTGGCATAGTGGATGGTGACAATGTCATCGATCTACAAATTGCGGATGCGAATTTGTCGGGCGACCTGGGCGAGGTTCTGCGTCGGATCAACGGAGACCTCAAGCCGCTCGCCGCACTGGCGAAGAATGCTCCGTCCTCCGCGCGCCGATCGCTGGCCGGGTTGAAATTTGCATTGCCCGTCGCGCGCCCTGGAAAAATAATCTGTCTTGGATTGAATTATCTCGACCACGTCAAGGAAGGTCCGCAGCGCGACAATATCCCAAAATATCCCTCAATCTTCTTCCGCGTGCTGACCTCGATGGTTCCGCACCTGCAGCCGATTGTCAGACCAAAGGAATCAATCCAGCTCGACTACGAGGCGGAAATGGTCGCGATTGTCGGGAAGCGGGCGAAGCACCTCACTTTGGCAAACGCAGTCGACTGCATCGCGGGCTATTCTTGTGCCAACGAAGGGTCAGTGCGCGAATTTCAACGTCATACAACGCAATGGGGCATGGGCAAGAACTTCGACCGTACCGGCGGCTTCGGACCATGGATGGTGACGGCCGACGAGGTTCCGGCGGGCGGAAAGGGCCTGAAGATCGCGAGCCGTCTTAACGGCAAACCTATGCAATCCGATAACACCGACAATATGATGTTTCCGCTTGCCGAGACGCTCGTTTATCTCACCAAGGGCATAACGCTGGAGCCCGGCGATGTCATTCTCACTGGCACGCCTTCCGGTGTCGGTCACGCTCGCAAGCCCGAACCGGTGTGGATGAAAGCCGGCGACACGTGCGAAATTGAGATCGAGGGAATTGGCGTACTGAGGAATTCGATCGAAGACGAAAAGTGACATAACAACGGTTTCTCGTGGTGGAGGCGGTCCGGGCGAAGGGAGGACATCGTGAAGCGATTGCATCTCATCGTAGCGCCGGCCGCGAGCTTCCTTCTGACCGCGGTTGCGTCACCTGTGTCCGCGCAGGATTGGCCATCGAAGCCGGTCCACATTTTGGTCGGCTTTGGCGCGGGTGGCGGAACGGACGTCGCCACCCGAATTCTTGCCGACGGACTTTCGGAAAACCTTGGTCAACAATTCACCGTGGAAAACCGGCCCGGCGCGGGCGGTACGATCGCCGGCGGTATAGCCGCCAGGGCCCCTAAGGATGGTTACACCATCGCTTCGATCAGCATGGGCCATTCGGTATCGGCGGTGACGGTCAAGCAGGTTCCTTACGACCCTGTCGCTGACTTTGAACCGGTTGGGATCTTCACCAACTCCGCCTTCGTCGTTGCCGTGCCCAAGAATTCTCCTGCGACCGACATCAGGAGTCTTGTCGAGTACGTCAACAAACAGCCGGGCAAGCTGAACTACTCTACGGTCGGACTCGGTTCGACCCAGCATCTCATCGCCGAACATTTTCGCCAGCGCGCCTCCATAAACGCACAGGCGGTTTCTTACCGCACGACGGGTGAGGTGGTAAGTGCATTGCTTCGAGGCGACGCCGCGTTCGCAGTCGAACTCTACCATCCGATCCGCGGCCAAGTGGATTCCGGTGATCTTCGGATTATCGCGGTGGCGACACCAGAGCGCTGGCCGGCGATTCCCAATGTGCCAACTCTCGCGGAGAGTGGCGTCACCGGAATCGGCTATCTCGGTTGGTACGGTCTGGCGTTGCCCGCAGGCACACCGCAGTCAATTGTCGACAAACTTCACAAGGCGATGAAGGACGTGCTGGCCAAGGATGCCGTCAAGAAACGGCTTGAGGACATCGGTGCACTTGCCAATCTTTCGTCGCCCGAGGAATTCCGCAGGGTCATTGTGTCAGATATCAAAGGTTTTCAGGAGGTTGCGAAAACAGCAGGCCTGGAAGCAAAGTAGCGCTTCTTTTCCAACAACCTAAAAGTAGTGCAAGGAATAAAATGACCGATCAGTTGAATGTGCTCGTCATCTGCGGGTCGCTCCGCAAGGGTTCTTATAATGCTGCACTGACCCGTGCATTGCCAGGTTTGGCGCCATCCGAAATGAAGCTTATCACGGCGCCGTCGATCGAATCGCTGCCGCTCTACAACTCCGACATCCAGGAAGCATCGGGCTTTCCGAAGCCGGCAGAAGGTCTAGCGGCGGCCATTCGCGCTGCTGACGGCGTTCTGTTCGTTACGCCGGAATACAACTGGTCGATGCCGGGCGGTTTGAAGAACGCCATCGACTGGCTTTCCCGTATGAAGGATCAGCCATTCAAGGAGAAACCGGTTGCCATCCAGTCGTGCTCGCAAGGCCCGCTCGGCGGCGCGCGCATGCAATATCACTGGCGCATGTCGATGACGTTCCTCAATGCGTTTATCTTCGGCACGCCGGAGATATTTGTCGGCAACGCCGCGTCAAAGTTTGACAAGACAACACTCGAGCTGACGGATCAGCCGACGAAAGACATCGTCCAGAAACAACTCGCCGCGTTTGCCAACTTCATCAAGCGAATGAAAGCCGGCGCCTAACCAGCGGCTTGTGCGCGTTTCGGAAAGAGCTGCGGCCGCAATTTGGGATGGCAGCCCATCATCTTCGGCGCGTAAGGCGTCTCAGCGCCGAGCTCTTCCGCTGCGTGCCATGCCCAGCGTGGATCCCACATTGCACCGCGGGCCAGGCAGACCATATCCGCCTTGCCGGACGCGATAATGTCCTCCGCCTGCTGGTAGCCGGCGATCAGGCCGACGGTCATGGTTGTAATGCCGCTTTCCTTTTTAACTTTTTCGGCGAAGGGGGCCTGGTAGCCGGGGGCGAGCGGGATCTTTTGCCGCGGATCAAGCCCGCCACTTGTAACGTCCATGTAGTCCATGCCGCGTTTCTTGAGCTCTTTGGCGAGAATAACCGTTTCCTCCGGAGTCCATCCGCCATCGACCCAGTCCGTTGCGGAGACGCGCATGCCGAGAGGTTTCTGCTCAGGCCATACGGCGCGGACGGCTTCGTACATTTCGATTGCAAAGCGCATGCGGTTTTCAAGCGATCCGCCATACTCGTCGATGCGCTGGTTGGAGAGCGGCGACAAAAATTGGTGTGCCAGATAGCCATGAGCGCCATGCAGCTCGATCACGTCGTAGCCGATGCGATCGACACGCTTGGCTGCCTCGGCGAATTCGTGAAGGCACCGCTTTATGTCGTCCTTGGTCATCGCGTGCGGGACCGGCCAACCGGTATCGTAGGGAAGCGCCGACGGTGCTTCCGGCGTCCAGCCGCCTTCGGTCTTGGTCAGTATCGGCTTGCCGCCGGCTGCCGGTGGGGTTGTCGGGCCTTTGCGACCCGCGTGCGCGAGCTGCACGCCAAGTTTTGCGACGCCATATTGACGGCAAAAGTCGTACACGCGCTTGAGCGCCTTTTCGTTTTCATCCGACCACATGCCGGCGCATCGCGGCGAGATGCGGCCTTGCGGATTGACGTTGGTCATCTCGCACATCACCAACCCCGCACAGCCAAGCGACATGTTTCCGAGGTGCATCAAGTGCCAGTCATTGGCGGAACCGTTGTCGGAATTGTATTGGCACATAGGGGACACAACGACTCGGTTCGGCAGGGTCAGACCACGCAAGGTGATCGGAGAGAAAAGAACGCTAGCCATAGGTTTGACTTCCTTTCAGTGCGGAGAACTCAGATACCGGCATGGTAGGCGTGCATAGCGACGACAAGGCAACAGATTGCCCAGAACAAGCAATATTCGACGCCACCGATGACCCAGATCCAGCATTTGGTGACTTTGTATGTGGCCGCGGCGGCGACCAGCAGATGGATAAAAGCGATGAAGCCGACGTATTGCAGATAGATGCCAAAAAACAATCCGATGCAAAGGACGGTTTCGATTGTGCCCGCGATATACATCCATGTTGCCGGTGGTTTGAAGCCGGCCTTCACAAAAAAATCCAGCGTGGCCGGTACCGTGATCTTTCCAATAATGTGAGGAATGAAAAACACCGCGCAAGTAATGCGCAGAATATTGAACTCGTTGAACAGATTGAATTTGTCGGCAAGCGACATGGTCAATCCCCCCTGGCGGTTTGTGTAAGGCAGCCACCTTCGATCAAATTCGCACTTCCCGGCGCGCGAGCCAACCCCGTTATAATCTGCGGCCCTTGAGCCAGGCTTCGCCCTTTGCGTAGAGCGCATCAAGGTTGGGGCCATCGAGGCCGGGCATATCTCGTTTCACCTTGTAACCGATCTTTGTTTGCAGATAGGCGAGGTGACGGTAGCCTTCCGGAAATTGTGCCAGCAAGGCTTGGTCAAGCTTGAGGTCCGCCGAAGGGTCGACGGGGTCGAGTCGGTCTTTTTCGTAGGCAAGACGACGCAGCACGATTCCCCATTTGCCTCTGCGTTTCTCAAGAAAATCATAGAAGCGGCCAGTGCAGACGACATCGCATATCACTCCTTCGACCGGTGCGCGCTGCGAGATTGTCATCTTGGTTTGAGCGATTGCGCGCTTTCCTTTGATATCGATGCTCATGCCACCGAGCATGTGCATAATACGCACCCCGCGCTCATATCCTTCCTGGCTGACGCGGATGAATTCCTCGTGGGAACCCTGGAACCAGGTCGCCCACATCTCTCCATCCTTGTGCCAAACGGTGCGGAAGCGATCCCACATCCGGGCATCACGCCAGAGCGCCCAATTCTCGATCAGCGCCCTGATCGCCAGACGGTCGGCTGTGTCGCTAGGCATTGATGGCCCCTCCGGTCATGGCCGGGCTTGTTCCGGCGACCGACGTCTCTATGGTGGCGATCTTGCAAGACATGGATGCCCGCGACAAGCGCGGGCATGATGGGCGCAAGGCGGAGTACGAGGTTATGCCGAGGCTTGCTGGAAAAACTGCAATCGTCACGGGTGGTGCAAAGGGTATCGGACGGCACTACTCGCAAGCGCTTGCCGCCGAAGGCGCGCGTGTGATGGTTGCGGACATCGCTGACGGCCGTGAGCTTGCCGAGGAAATTGCCGGCCGCTACGGAGCGAATTCCGTTGCGAGCGTGAAATTCGATGTTAGCGATGAGAAGGCGGTGAAGAATCTGGTGGCACAGACGATCGATCGCTTCGGTCATATCGATATTCTGGTGAACAATGCCGCGCTCTATACGGGCTTGAAGCCAAGAAATTTCAACGAATGGGATACTGAACTTTGGGATCGCGTGATGGCGATCAATATCCGAGGACCGTATCTGATGGTGCGTCACGTTGCGCCGCATATGATGGCGCGTCGTACCGGTAAGATTATCAACATAGCGTCGGGCGCGGCCTACAAAGGTGTGCCGCGCATGTTGCCCTATGTCACTTCGAAGGGGGCAATGCTTGCCTTCACACGTTCATTGTCGCGCGAGCTTGGCGAGTACGGCATTGCGGTCAATTCGTTATCGCCGGGCTACATCCTGAGCGACACAGGCCTCGAAAACGCAACGCATGTCGAGGAAGAGCGTGTGCCGGTGCGCAACAGCCGTGCCTTCAAACGCGATGCCTATCCCGAGGATCTGCTCGGCGCACTCCTGTTTCTTGCGTCGAGCGATAGCGATTTCGTGACCGGCCAGTCGCTCGTGGTAGACGGCGGGTCAGTCAATAACTAGGTGACAGTAGGCATTCCGGGCCCGGGTTCCGACCGGCTTGGAAATCAGGTATAGAAGCCGCGAAACGACATTCCGTCGGAAGGAGCACACCCATGACGCTTGCAATCGACACTCCCGGTTCCAAGCACAACATTACGGGCGCACGGCAGGCGTACTACGACAAGATCGCCAAATTTCATCTGGCGCCACTTTGGGAAGTGCTCAAGGGTCTCGTCACGCCCGAGCCCAAGACCCAGATGGTTCCGGCACTGTGGAAGTTTCCTGAGGTTGAAAAGCTGATGCTCGAGGCCGGTGATGTGATCACGGCCGAGGAAGCTGAGCGCCGCGTGCTGGTGCTGGAAAATCCCGGGGAGCCCGGCAAGTCGCGCGTGACCAATTCGTTGTTCGCGGGCATCCAGTTGATCATGCCCGGAGAGATCGCCGATGCACACCAGCACGTGGCGTCAGCCATTCGCTTCGTGCTCAAAGGCAAGGGCGCCTACACCGCGGTCGAGGGTGAAAAGTCCTCGATGGAGCATGGCGACTTCATCATCACTGCCAACTGGGCGCCGCATGACCACGGCAATCCCGGCAAGGAGCCGGTGATTTGGCTCGACGTGCTCGACATGCCAACGGTCAATCACTTCCAGGCATCGTTCGCGAACCACTTCGACGAGAAGATGCAGAACGTGAACCACGAGGACGGCGACTCGTTCGAGCGCTACGCCACGGGCGTTCTGCCGGACGGTACGTCGGACGCCTTCATGAAGCGCTCGCCGGTCATCAATTACCCGTACGCCAAGATGCGGCCCATCCTCGAACGGTTGAAGAAAACCGGCGACGTAGACAAACGCCATGGCGCGCGCGTGCGTTACGCCAACCCGATCAACGGCGGCCCGGTACTGCCGACTATGGGGGCGAGCCTCGCGCTATTGCCGAAGGGTTTCAAAGGCGAGCCCTATCGCTCGACGGACGGCACCATTTTCGCCGTCGCGGATGGCAGTGGTACCACGACGATCGACGGCAAGCCTTTCGAATGGGGCGTCAATGATGTGTTCGTGGTGCCGCCATGGAAGCGCTATTCACACACTGTGACGGGCGGCGACGCCGTCCTGTTCTCGATTTCCGATCGACCTGCACAGGAAGCGCTCGGCATCTGGCGTGAGAGCAATTGAGCGCGCCTAGTAAGGCGTTGCCGGCAATTCGGCGGATTTACCTTGCTTGCGCCGAAGCCAATCGAGCGTAAGTAGGAGGATCGCGGCGGCAACGCCCGCCGCATTGATCCAGATCGCACCTTTGAATGCTTCCGGTGGCAGCACCACCGCGAGTGATACCAAGGCGTAAAGCAGCCTTCCCATGCGTCCAAGTGGTGCAAGCGCAAAGCCGACGGCCGCCGTGGTGCCAAGCCAGATACCGAACAGAACTCGGCCGAAGTTCAGCACGATTTCGATCCATGCGCCGTCCATGAGCAAGCTCGGCGTCAGGACGAATAGGAACGGCAAGATGAACGTGCTCCAGCCGACGACACAGGCAATCCAGCCGGTCGTCCAGCCGTCGGTGCGCGCAATGTTGGCCGCGGCGTACGCCGCGAAGGCGACCGGTGGCGTGATCATCGAAAGAATGCCGTTGTACATGACGAACATGTGCGCGGCCATCGGCGTGACGCCGAGCTTGACCAATGCTGGTGCGAGCAGCGTTGCGGTCAGAATGTAGACGCTCACCGTCGGCAAGCCGATGCCGAGGACGAAGGCCAGCACCGCAATCAGAAGCAAAAGCAAGAACACGTTGCCGCCCGCCAGCGCCAGCAACTGAATTGTCATACTGAAGGCCAGCCCGGAAATGCTCATGATGCCGACCATGATGCCGGCCGCTGCCCCGATCAGGATGATGTCGAGTGATACACGGCCGGTTTCCATGATCGCCTTCAGCAGGTCGATCAAACCGAGCCGCTTGCCGCGATAGCCAAAAATCATCGCCAGGACCATTAGTATCCCGGTCGACACGATGGCCGCTTTCTCGGGCGTGAGGAGAGTGATGTCCGGATACATCAGTGCGAAAACCAGGAATGCGATCGGCACCAGGAAGTGCCAGCCAGATTTCAGCACCTCGGAAACCCTCGGCGCGTCGGCGATCTTTGCCGCGCCAATCTTGTGTTTGGCGGCTTCGAGGTCGACGTGGAAGAACAGACAGGCGTAGTACAGCACTGCCGGTATGGTGGCCGCGATACAAACCGCGCCATAGGGCACTTGCAGGAATTCCGCCATGATGAAAGCGGCCGCCCCCATCACCGGCGGCATCAATTGCCCGCCCGTCGATCCGACTGACTCGATCGCTGCCGCGCGATAGGGCGTAAACCCGGATCTCACCATTGTCGGTATCGTCACGATGCCGACCGCGAGCACGTTGCTCACTGCGCTACCGGAGATCATGCCGAACAGCGCCGATCCAATGACCGCGATTTTGGCGGCTCCGCCCCGGAAGTGACCCATGGCCGTCATGGAAATATCCGCGAAAAAGTCTGCGCCGCCGGTGCGCGCGAGCACCTGGCCGAAAATGGTGAAGGGGATCACCACCATGACCGCGACTTGCAGGATCGAGCCGATCGCCCCGTTGATGTCGAGGCCAAGATAGACCGTCATCCGCTCGGGCGAGACGTAACGGGTCTGAAAATCTTCGGAAAGATGCGGGCTGATATAAACGTAGACGGCCATCGCGGCGATCATGCCGACGAAGCCCCAACCGTTGATGCGCCGGCTTGCCTCCATGATGAGCACGATGAGCAATCCGCTAACGATCAGACCGCTCAACGGGATCATTGCCGCCTCGTCGGTGAGCGACGCATAGCGTGCAGCGATGTAGCCGCATAATCCGAGCGAAAGCGCCATGGCGACCCAATCGCTCCAATGGCGCCGTCGGGAGGTATCCGCGATGTACGCAAGTGCCAGTGTCAGGCCGAGGCAAATCGTAAGCAGCTGTTCGGTGTAGAACGAGACGTTGAAGACCCGGCGCGGGATGTCGAGGACCCAGAGCACCACTGCAGCCACGAGCAGCGACTGCAAAACATTTGTCCAAAGAACGGTGGCCTTCGATGCGGCGGAAGCAAATTCCGCCGCATCGGGAATGATCCGCTCCTCACTCACTGAAGAGCCTTGGCCTGGATGTTATGGTCCTTGAAGTATTTCAAGGCGCCAGGGTGATAGGGAATGTTGTAGCTCTTATAGAGCGCCGCAGCCGAGAACTCGCGCAGGGCCGGCTGAATGGCAACCAGATCGGCTTTGTTGTTTTCGAGCGTGTCGATGAATTTATAGACAGCGTCGTCGCTGACCTTCGCGTTCGTGAAGATCATATTGTCCCAGGTATAAACGTTCATCGGTTTTTCGACGCCGATAAAGAACGGATTTGAAGCGGCGGGTGTCAGGTAGCCTTCGGGCAGAATTTTCTTGGCTGCAGTCATTCCGCTTTCCGGAATTTCGAGCGCGCGGATGCCGCCGACGGTCGCGTCCACCTCACGAACTTTCGGCGCTCCGAATGCGAAGAAAAACATGTCGGCGGCGCCCGACGTAAAGTCATCAGCTCCGCGGATCACGTTTGGGATCAGCACGGGCGTTACGTCTTTTTCCGTCAATCCGCCCGTCGCCAGGATTGCCCTTATCATCGGATCGATAGTGCGCATTGCCGAATAGCCCATACCGACCTTCTTGCCCTTGAGGTCGGCCATCGTCTTCATGTTGGTGTCTTTGCGCACCCAGAAGGCGCCGCGCAAGGCGTGCAGTGAACCGATCAAGCGCAGATTCGGGTTGCTGGCCTTGGCCGCTTCCACTTCGAAAATGTTGGCGATGCCGAACTCCGCCTCGCCGCGCCCCACAAGAGGAATGAGCACCGACTCGCCGGCGGTCGGTTGGATCACGACATTCAATCCGGCCTTTTCTTTCAGGACCTTGGCAACCGCCGTTCCCGACGTGTGGTTGAGTGTACCCGGTTGCATGGTTGCAAAGCCGAAGGTCTGAGCTGCGGCGAGGCCTCCACTTAGCGCAACCATCGCGAGACCAGCTGAGAGTGCGCACAGAGCGCGAAATCTGCGTGCCGGATTCGGCGTCAACATGAGGTAGTCCTCCCTGAACATTCTGTTTATAAGCGGTCCGGTTTTCGGATCGCGCACGCCGCAGCGTCGTACCGCTATTCTACCTCCAACCTTACACGGGGCGAACAGCAAGGCGAGCCGCGTTATAGTTTGCCGTTTCGACGGGCCGGTGCCCACGGGAATAAATTTGCGCGGGCCCGGAATAAGCCATGGGCCAAAAGGAGGATGCAATGCAATTGGAGCGACTAAGCGCTGGACGTGGCGCGCTCACCGCGGTGCGGACGGGTGAGGGCCGGGATCTGGTCTTGTTGCATTCATTGTTTGCCGATCGTCATGCCTTTGACCCGGTACTCCCGACGCTGGCGGCCAAGCGTCGCGTGACACTGTTCAATTTGCCGGGCTTCCATGGATCACAGCCTGCAATGTTGGCGCTGATGGATGCCTATCTTGCTGTGATCGAAGACGGCTTCGATGAGTTCGGAATAACCAAGGACTCAGTTCTGATAGGTAATGGGTTCGGAGGCACGGTCGCACTGGCATTCGCGCTCGCTCATCCGGAGCGAATATCCAAGTTGGTCGTGAGCGACGCCGCGGCCGGCTTTCCGCCTGAGGGGCGTGAAGCTTTCGCCGTCATGGCGCAAAAGGTCGCTGACGGGGGCTTGGGGAGCATTGCAGAGATCGCCGCAAAACGTGTGTTCTCGCCAGCTTATCTTTCTGCGCATCCCGAGAAGATTGAGGAGCGCAAGAAAGTCTTGATGGGCATCGAGCCAAAGGCATTCCAGGCGGCCTGCAGGATCCTGCAGGAAACGGACCTTGTGCCTTTGCTACACCACATGAAGGTACCCACAATTGTCGTGTGCGGTGAGTTCGACCAGGCCACGCCGCCGGCACTCAATAAGCAAATCGTCGAAAAGGTCCCCGGCGCGAAATATGTCGAATTGCCCGGTTGCGGCCACTGTCCCCCGCTCGAACAAGCGGAACAGTTCCTCGCGGCGATCAAGGATTTCGTAGGGCTATAGTCAGTCCAAGGCGCCAAGTACGGCATTGGCAATGGCTACAGTCCCGTCCTTGCCGCCATATTCCATTGGCTTGAGTCCGCCGTCATAAGCTTTATCGACCGCGCGCTCGATGCGCTGGGCAGCATCGGCCGCCGGTTGATGATCGTGTTTGTCGGCAAGCCAATCGAGCATCATCGCCGCGGAGAGGATCATTGCAGTGGGATTGGCTTTGCTCTGTCCCATGATGTCAGGTGCGGTGCCGTGGCATGGCTGGAACACCGCGTGCTTGTCGCCGATGTCGGCCGAAGGAGCGATGCCGAGCCCGCCGATCAGTCCGGCCGCTAGATCGGATAGGATGTCGCCGAAAATATTCTCCATCACCATCACGTCGAAATCCCAAGGCCTCCGTACCATAAGGGCCGCGCAGGCATCCACATACACATGGCTTGTTTTCACGCCGGGGAATTTTTTTGCGCGCTCGTCAAAGATCGAGCGGAAATAAGCGTAAGCTTTGAACGCGTTGGCTTTATCGACGCAGGTCAGGAGTCCCGCCTTGCCTCGCTTCTTGCGCCGTTCGGCAAGTCTGAGCGAGAAATCGAACAAGCGCTGTGACGTCTTGCGGGTGATCACCAGCGTCTCGCGTGCTTCATCATGGGTGACAACGCCCTTACCCATGGATGCGAACAGGCCTTCAGTCGATTCTCTGATCAATATGAAATCTATACCGCGCGCGTGTGCATCCACGATCGGGCTCGGCACACCGGGGATGAGGCGCGCCGGTCGCACGCCAGCGTAGAGATCGAAAATGAAACGCAATTCGACCTGCGGCATGATCTCGGTGTTGTCGGGATAGCGCACACTCGGCAAACCGCAAGCGCCAAGCAGAATGGCGTCGGCATCCTCGCAAAGCTTGATCGTCGACTCTGGCATCGACTTGCCGGTCTCTTTATAGTGTCCCGCTCCCGCGGCACCTTCCGTGAAACGGAACGCTAGGCTCGGAGTGGTCGCCTCGATCCGGCGCAGGATCTCGAGCGTTGGCGCCATGACTTCGGGCCCGATACCGTCTCCAGGCAGTACGGCAATATGAAAAGCAGCATTGGTGGACATCGATTTTCCGGATGGTCTTGTGTGGGTCTCGGCGCTAATGAATACGCCTGCGCTTCCGCGCGCAAGAGATCATCCAAAGGATCATCGAGGGCCGCCTAATGCCGCGTTTTGCTGCCAATCTCGGCTATCTTTTCACGGAACGACCGTTGCTCGAGAGGATCGATGCAGCGGCAGCTGCGGGCTTCAAAGCCATCGAACTGCAGTTTCCCTACGACGTGCCGCCCGATGCAGTAAAAGCGGCCATCGAGAGAAATCGAATCACCATTCTGGGGCTCAATACGCTGCCGGGTCGCGAAGGCGAATTCGGCCTCGCCGCTGTACCGGGACGGCAGAAGGAGTGGCAGGCGCTGTTCACGCGTGCGCTCGACTATGCGAGTGCAATAGGTGCGAGCGCAATTCATTGTCTAGCCGGCAAGGTTGCACCCGAGCAGCGTCCGGCCGCCGACCGCGTCTTTCACGATAATTTGGTTCAAGCGGCGGAAGTTGCCGTCGCCAAAAAAATTCAACTGCTGATCGAGCCGATCAATGGCCGGGACAGGCCGAACTACTTTCTCAATCACGTCGAGCACGCGGCCGCCGTCATCGAAAGGGCTGCAAAACCAAATATCCGCATGCAGTTCGATTTCTACCATGTGCAGATTGTGGGCGGCGATTTGATCCATCGCCTGGAGAAATTTCTTCCTCTGATCGGGCATTTGCAGTGCGCCGCCGTGCCATCCCGGCACGAACCGGACGAAGGCGAGATCAACTACGCGGCTGTGTTCGAAGCGGTGGACAAACTCGGGTACCAGGGCTGGATCGGCGCCGAATATCGGCCGCGCACCCGAACGGAGGAGGGCCTGGGCTGGGCACGAAAGTACGGCGTGACGCCCTCCCGCTAGTAGCGCCATCAAACTTCTTGAAAACTAACGCTTTCTTCCTTGCCTGCGGGTAGGGCGTTGCTAGATTGATGGTATGTGGGAAAGCCAGAAAGACGATTCCAATTCAGGCGAGCCCCTGAATCCGCTGAAGGATGCTGTGCGGGATGCGCGCATCGAAGCGGCCGAGCGCTCGGGCGTCGTCGTCGACTTGCGTGATGCTGACGTCGCGCGGTTAGAGTTGCTCAATGACGCGCTCGATCCTCTGTTCAAAGACGTGCCCGGTGACGTAGAGCTGTTCGACCGCGGTCTGAGCAAGGGCGACGTGCCAAGGCTCTGGATCGACGTGGTCGCCCATGTCGAGATGGGTCGCGACAAAAGGCAGTATCGTTTCGTACAAGATACGCGGTACGGTCGCGCAGTGTTGGCGGAATCCTACGAAGTGCCCGCCATGGTAGACGCGATCACCCGCTATGTTGCGCGCCGGCTGGTCGAGCGTGAGCGCGCCTTGAGCGATGACGAAGGACGTGGGGTCGCGCAATCGGTCTTGCGACGCGCGCGCAACCAGCGACGTTGGCGCGCCGTCCGCATTTTTTTCTACGGGCTGGTCGTCGGCGTGGCCATATTGTTCGCGCTCGCCTTGATCAGCACCCCACACCCCTAGCCCAACAGCATGAAGCGCTTTTGTTGCGTGACTTCGCCGGAGGAGGCGAGGCCACGCGATATGAGCTCGCACTGCCAGGCGCCGGGTCGACCGTCGATGCGGTAGAGATTGTAGGCGGCGGCGTCCTTGTCCGTGCCGGGCCTGGTCGATGCCGACGGCACACCGACGGCCGGCACGCGCGTGCCGTTCGGTCCTTCCAGCCAATTGACCATGTGAACATGGTCGTGCCCGTGCAGCAACAAATCCGCTCCGTGTGCGGCAATCACCCGCTTGAGGACGTGCGCGTCCAGCAGCCGCTTGTGCTGGGCCGCCTCGATTATCGGTGGGTGGTGGATAATGACGACGCGAAACAGCCCGTCGCTCCTGAGCTGGTTGAGCGTTGCTGCAAGTCCGACAAGTTGCTTGGCCCCCAACCAGCCGGTCGCGAGAAAAGGCGCAGTCGGCACACCCGTCGAGAGCCCGACCAGCACGACATTGCCGCGCCGGCGCACATAAGGGAATCCTCCGACGCCTTCGTCGTCGTCCATGTATGGTCCCCATTGACGCGTGGCGAAAGCGGCGGCCTCGCTCACATAAATGTCGTGGTTGCCGGGGACGAAGCTGACGTCCTGTGGGGAACCCACGCTCTCAAGCCAATCGCGCCCCTGCCGAAATTCCGCGGCAAGGGCGATATTGGCGATATCGCCGGTAACAGCGATGTGGTCTGGCGTTTGCGCCTTGATGTCGGCGACAACCGCCGCGAGCGTTTCCGCGTCATGAATGAAACGACGTTTTTTCTGCCAGTTCAGATAGCCCGTCACGCGCTTGCCGATCAGCTCCTTCCAGTGCGGAGTCGGCAGCGGTGCCAGATGTGGGTCTGAAAGATGGGCGAGGGTGAACATCGTGTTTGTCGTGGGGGCCATGCCGACTGAGGGCATTACCTTATCGGGATCACCCGGACTCGCGCTACGTGTGGCGCAATAATGAGATTCAGGAACTGCCGATCAATATGCCGGCAATGAAAACGAGCGTTCCGCCGACGACTACCTGGAAGGCGGCCCGCAGGAAGGGTGTGTCCATGTAACGCATGCGTATCCAGGATATCGCCGCAAGTTCAATCACGACCACGACGACGGCGAGGATGGTGGCGGTCACGAAGTGTGGAATCAGATAGGGCAATGTATGTCCAAGCCCGCCCACGGCCGTCATGAGACCGCAAACCGGCCCGCGTATCCATGGCGATCCGCGGCCGGTAAGTGAACCGTCGTCGGATAGGCCTTCCGCGAAAGCCATCGAAATCCCGGCGCCGACCGATGCGGCTATGCCGACGAGAAATGTCTGCCAGGTATTATGGGTCGCGAAGGCTGCGGCGAACAGCGGCGCAAGCGTCGACACGGAGCCGTCCATGAGCCCGGCGAGTCCCGGTTGTACATATTGCAACATGAACTCGCGCTTTGATGCCGCGTCCTCAGTGGCGCGGGCAGTGTCGGTGAGAATTTGTTCGCTCAGCTTGTGTGCGAGGCTCTCATGGCCGGCTTCGGCCTCGGCAAGCTCGAGCAGTAGTTGCCGCGCCGAAATGTCCCGAGCCCCGTCGGCCGCTTTGCGGTAAAAGCGCTGCGCCTCGTCTTCCATCTTCTCGGCGAACGTCCGCGCCTCGCTCAGGACGAGAGGACGCATCAGCCACGGTGTCGATTTATGCGGGATGAAATCCTTGACGTCGTTGCGGCGGATCAGAGGCAGATGATCGCCGAATTTCTGCCGATAGAGGTCGTAAAGCATCGTACGATGATGCACCTCTTCCTCGGCCATCTCGTCGAAGACTTTCGCCGATGCCGGATATTGCTCGCGAAGACCCTGAGCGAAATCGCGATAGATGCGGCTGTCTTCTTCTTCATTGGTGATCGCAAGGGCCAAAACTTCCTGCTCGGTGAGGTCGGCAAAGCGTTTCACGGAACATCCCTTCGGGTGAGTAACAACACTTTCTTATATTAGAAGTATTCTAAACTGAGAACCACGCTTTTTAGGGCCTGTTGACAGGGCTTTCAGTAGAAGATCGGCACTACAAACCGCGAGAGCGCGACCATGGGTCTAAATCGCCTGCGCCGACTATTCGAACCTGCCATCCGGCGGGGGATGCATTTCTACTGGCGGTTTTCGCGTGCGGCGACACTCGGAGTCCGTGCCATGCTGATCGACGGAACCGGCCGGATTTTTCTAGTCAAACATTCTTACGTCGACGGCTGGCATCTACCCGGCGGAGGCGTAGAGACGGGGGAGACGCTTCTCGAGGCGCTGACGCGCGAACTGGCCGAAGAGGGCAACATCCGGCTCGGCGCCGTGCCGCAACTCTACGGCGTCTACTTCAACAAACGCGCGTCACGACGCGACCACGTGGCGCTTTTCATCGTTCGTGACTTCCGGCAGGACGGGAACCCGAAGCCCAATTACGAAATCATTGCGCACGGATTCTTCCCGAACGACGCGCTGCCGGAGGATGCAACGCGCGCCACCCGCGCCCGGGTGGCCGAAGTATTTGGCGGGGCAGCGGTAAGCGAATTGTGGTAAGGGTCAGCCGAACCGCGCCCGGTCGTGAGGCGCAGCGAAGTCGAGCTGCGGTCCGACGGGAACGACACCGGTTGGATTTACCTGTCGCTGGCTGCCGTAGTAGTGCCGCTTGATCTGCTCGATGCTGACGGTCTCAGCAACGCCCGGGACCTGATAGAGATCGCGCACATAGTTCGACAGATTCGGGAATTCATAGATGTGCCGCCAGTTGCACTTGAAGTGCGAGTAATAGACGGCATCGAAGCGTATCAAAGTGCAAAACAGCCGCCAGTCGGCTTCCGTGATCGTGTTTCCAACAAGGTAGCGGTGTTGCGACAGGATCTGTTCGAGCTCATCGAGCGTATCGAAGACGTTGCGAAACGACTCTTCATAGGCTGCTTGCGAGGTGGCGAAGCCGGAACGATAGACGCCGTTATTGATATTCGGATAGATGATGGCGTTGAGGCGCTCGATTTCGGCGCGCAGATTTTCCGGATAGTAATCGGTACGGACATTGGTAAAGGCATCAAACGCCGAATTGAGCATCCGGATAATCTCAGGCGACTCGTTGTTGACGATCGTCTTGCGCTTTTTGTCCCAAAGGACCGGCACGCTGACACGGCCGGAGTAACGCGGATTGGCGAGCAGGTAGACCTCTGAAAGCTTGCTCTTGCCGTTCAGCTCGTCGCCGGTAGAGCCCTCCGATTTGGTGAAGGTCCAACCCTCGCGGCCGACGTTGGGAGACACAACCGACAGAGAAATCACGTTTTCGAGCGCTTTCAGCTTGCGGAAAATGACTGTGCGGTGTGCCCAGGGGCAGGCAAGCGAAACATAGAGATGATAGCGGCCGGATTCCGCGGGAAAGCCCCCGTCGCCCGAGGGTCCGGCGCTCCCGTCCGGCGTAATCCAATTGCGAAATTGTGCAGCGGGCCGAATGAAATGGCCGTCCTTGGTACGCGAAACATCATCCTGCCAGACGCCATCAACCAGAAGTCCCATGCGCTCGCTCCTTAACCTTCGTCGCTTTTCATTTAGTCTTTTGCGCCGTCGAATGCCACGGGCAATAGACCGAAATCGGTCCAGATGCTAAGCGGCAGCGCCTGATATGGAATATTGAACGCCATGAGTGAGCCGGCGCTGACAATTCGACCGGAGACGGCCGCCGATGCACCGGCCGTCGAGCGGCTGCACGAGCGCACGTTCGGACCGGGCCGCTTCGCGCGCACGGCATTTCGTATCCGTGAGGGAAGGGGGCACTTGCTTGGTTTGTCGTTCACGGCACGCATTGGCACGCTCCTGGTCGGCTCTGTGCGGCTGACGCCGATCTGCATTGGTGAAACGCCGGCATTGCTGCTCGGCCCGCTGACAGTCGAACCGCCGTTTCGCTCGCACGGCGTCGGCACGGCACTCGTGCAACGCGCGCTCAGCGAGGCGAAATCGAGCGCCCACAGACTGGTGGTGCTGGTCGGCGATGAACCGATCTACGCCAAGTCAGGGTTCAAACGCATCCCGAAGGGGCAAGTTAAAATGCCGGGGCCCGTGGATCCGGCGCGGCTCCTGATTGCCGAACTTGCGGCGGGTGCCTTCGATGGCGTTTCCGGTCTGATCCGCCCGGACTGGGAAAAATCCTGATCAGCGGCCTTCTCGCGCCCACGTCGCCGCAAGTGAGCCGATCAGCAGCAAGAGGCCGATCAGGCCGGCAAAGATCGGCAAAACACCGATGCCGCGCACGACGCTGGCATCACGCATCTTCAAACCAATCCAGTCGTCGCCCTTGAACGTCGTGCTGGTGCGCACCGGCACCACACGGGGCACATTGACACGATCACCATCGGCGATCCGCCGTACATCACCGCCTGTGGCATTGCTCAACGCATTCAGCACTTCGGTCGTGGAGGTCACCTCCGCGAATTCCCGGGGATTTGGCGGGCCGACATTCGTCAGCGCCGTGAGTTTGCCATCGGTCGCACGCCAGAGGCCGAGCTCATTGGCCGTCGTTGTGGCTCGCCACAGCCCAGGCTCGACCTTCTGGAGATCAATCGGCCGAGTCTCGCCCGTCGGCGATGTGAGCGTCACCTGGTTGACGCTGTCGGCCATCGTTTGGCGCTGTACGGTGATATCGCGACCGTGAACGATCAGCCGCAAAGCCTCTTCCTCGAGATCTGGCTGCTTCATGAGCCAGTGGGACAATCGGCGCAAAAGGTCGAGGTGCGGGCCGCCGCCTTCGTAGCCGCGTGCCCAGAGCCAGATGTGATCCGACAACAACAGCGCCACGCGACCTTCACCTTCGCGCGCGAGCACCAGGAGCGGCTTGCCATCCGGACCCTGCATCACGTTCGTGCCGGTGCTGCGCTTGATATCCACGAGCCGGAACCAATGGCTCCAGTGCGGCGGATCGGTGTCCGAGCCCTCGAGATTGCGCGTGACTGGATGGCGCTGGCCGGCCTCGGTGAGCCGCGCATGGAAACTGCGTTCGATGATCTCGCCGGTCGGCTCCGCGGGCAAAATTCCATCGAGCGGCGTTCGCCAGATGCTGGTGGGGCTCGCATAGTCGGGACCCGCGGCAATCAGCACCGCGCCGCCATCACGCACGTACTTTGCGATGTTGTCGAAATAGATCAGAGGCAAGACGCCTTGCCGCGCATATCGATCGAAAATGATGAGCTGGAATTCCGCGATCTTCTGCTGGAACAGCTCGCGAGTCGGAAAGGCGATCAGTGACAACTCGTTGATCGGGGTGCCGTCCTGCTTCTCCGGCGGCCGCAGGATCGTGAAATGCACGAGATCGACCGACGCGTCGGACTTGAGCAGGTTGCGCCACGTACGTTCACCGGCATGCGGCTCACCGGACACCAACAGTACGCGCAACTTGTCGCGCACGCCGTCGATCGAAACCACCGCGCGGTTATTCACCAGCGTGAGTTCACCCTCGAGTGGAGACGCTTCTATTTCAATGATATTCGGTCCGGCATGCGGAATTGGCACACTCAACTTGATGTCGGTATGCGCGGTGACCACACGCTTTTCAAGGATTTCACCGTCCCGGCGAACTGTGACTTCGGCGGCGCCAACCTTGGCGCCCTGATCCTCGACGCGGAATCCGATGGTCTGCGACTGACCGACGATTCCGAAACGCGGCGTCAACGTCAGCACGATCCGGCGGTCGATCTCGTCGTGGCGGCCGGTGATCAATGCATGCAGCGGCGCGGACAATCCCAATGTCGAAGCATCCGCCGGGACATCGTGGACGCGGCCGTCTGTGATCAGGATGGCGCCGGCCACACGGTCGGGCGGCACATCGGCGAGGGTGGACGATAGCGCCGAGAAGAGCTTGGTGCCGTCAGTTTCGACATCGGCGGCGCCGGCTTCGGCCACACGCACTTCGAGACCGGGAATTCGCTTGAGCCGCTCCACCAGCGTGTCGCGTGTCTGCTCCGTCTGCCGGGTGCGATCGCCGAAATTCTGGCTCGGACTCTTGTCGACAATGACGGCGGCGACTGAGGGAATGGGATCGCGGTCCTCGCGAGTTAGCGAGGGGTTTGCGAGCGCGAGCACCATCAGACCCAGCGCTGCGGCTCGCAGCGGTGCTCCGCGACTGCGGACAATCAGCAGAATGGCAGAGATCAGCAGGGCAACTGCAAACGCCGCCCAGACCAGGTAGGCGGGCACCAAGGGGGCAAACGAGATACCGAGGTTCACCAGCCGCTCCCTATTGCCCAAGCCGTTCGAGCAGCGCGGGGATGTGAACCTGATCGGCCTTGTAGTTGCCGGTCAGCGCATACATCACGATGTTGACGCCGGCGCGGAAGGCGAACTCGCGCTGGCGCGGTTCGCCCGGAACCATCGGCAACATTGGCTGGCCATCGGGCCGCACGGCCCAGGCGCCCGCGAGATCGTTCGATGTGATCAGGATCGAGGAAACGCCGTCGCCGGCGCGCGCCGGCCGGTTCGGTTCCTCATCTTCATTCTCCGCCGGCAGTGCCTCAACCCAGAGCTGGCCGTTCGTAAAGCGGCCCGGGAAGTCACGCAGCAGGAAAAATGTCTTGGTCAGCACGTGATCGTGCGACACCGGTTCAAGCTCGGGGATGTCGAGCGAGGAAAGGATCGCGCGCAGCGCGACCATGCCGGGGCCGCGCATCTCGCCGCCGGGACCAGCCGGTGCATCGACCGCATCGCGCGTATCGAAAAGCACAGTGCCGCCCCGTTTCATGTAAGCGTCGATTTTTTCAAGCGCGGCCTGCGAAGGCTTCGTCGCGTTCGGAGAGATCGGCCAATAGATTATTGGGAAAAATGCGAGCTCGTCGCGCGCAAGATCGAGACCTACAGGATCGGAAGCCTCCAGCGCCGTGCGCTGCGCGAGAAACAACGTGAGGCCCTGCAGGCCGGCTTTGCTCACCTCGTCGACGGCCGCATCGCCGGTGATCACGTAGGCGAGGTGTGTCTGCAGCGTCGCCTTCATGGCGAAATCCTGCTGCTGCGCTGTGAGGGGCGGAGTTTGCAGCGGCGGTGTGCTCTGCGCGCGCACCCCGTCGTGGAGTGTCAAGGACCCGATCAAGCCTGCCGCCAGCATCGCCGCTGCGGCGCGCCGCCGTGGCCGCAAGGCACTCAAGCCTCCAGACAGCATGACCACGACCAATGCGTCGAGGACCAGCAGTGCAAGCGCGGTGAGGAAGATCGGCCCGCGCAGGTCGA